>DATKVD010000461.1:0-7122 GCA_035530235.1 Planctomycetota bacterium
CGGTGGTCATCAACCCCCCCGGACGCGACCGCAGTTTTCTGCACTGTCCGGGGGTGAACGACACGTTCGGCGCGGACGACGTCGACTACGACGCGCTCGGCGCGGCGCGGCTCTTTCACTTCGGCTATCCGCCGGCGATGCGGCGGATGTTCGCGGACGGCGGCGCCGGGTGCGCGCGGATGTTCCGGCGCGTCAAGGCCCTCGGCGTCACCACCTCACTCGACATGACCAAGCCCGATCCGTCCTCCGAGGCCGGTCATGCCGACTGGACGGCCTTCCTCGAACGCGTCCTCCCCCACGTCGACGTCTTCGCCCCGAGCGTCGAGGAAACGCTCTTCATGCTGGACCGCCGGCGCTGGGAAAGGTCGCCCGACGCGGACGGCCCGCTGCTCTCGGGGCTTTCGGAGTGCGTCATGAAGATGGGCGCCGCGATCGTGGTGCTCAAGTTGGGCGAGGAGGGACTCTACCTGCGCACGACGCCGGACGCCGCGCGGCTCACCGCGATGGGCCGGCTGGCACCCGAGCCGCCGGACGCCTGGGTGGGCCGGGAACTCCTCGTACCGTGCTTCGAGGTCACCGTCGCCGGGACGACGGGTGCGGGCGACGCGACGGTGGCGGGGTTCCTGGGCGGCATGCTCAAAGGACTCGCACCGGAGGCGTGCGCGACCGCGGCCGTGGCGGTGGGGGCGGCGAGCGTCGAGCGGCCCGACGCCACGAGCGGCGTCCCGCACTGGGACGTCATCCAGGAGCGCATCCGCGCCGGATGGCCCCGCCGGACGATCGACCTCCCGCTGCCGGGGTGGACCGTGGACGCCCAACGCACGATGTGGTCCGGCCCGGCGGACGCGCCGTGATGGGTGCGCGCCTCCGCGCTGCCGGGCGTGGTGGGTCTCCTGACCCACCACGGACGCGCTGGTGTCACTAGACGTGGCGGGTCAGGAGACCGGCCACGCCGAATGTGGCCCGACCGACATGGGGAGCCGAGAACGATGAAGGAAAATGACGTCGAACGGGCCCGTGCCCGCGCCGCGCAACTCCTCGAGAAGGCCCACGTCGTCATCACGCCCGCCGAACGCGAGAACATCGAGATCGTCGAGCTGGGTCTCGGGGAGTTCGAGACCACCGGGCTGGCCATCGTCGTCTACGTCAACACCGACCGCTACTGCGCGAAGGAGCTGGTGCTGCTGCCGCGGCAGACCTGTCCCGAGCACCGTCATCCGCCGGTCGAGGACGACCCCGGCAAGACGGAGACGTTCCGGGTCCGGTGGGGGAGGGTGTATCTCTACGTTCCGGGCGAGCCGACGGCCAAGCCGAAGGCGACGCCGCCCCGGGGGAGCGAGGCCTGCTACACCGTCTTTCACGAGGTCGAGCTGAATCCGGGCGAGCAGTACACCATCCCCTCGGACACGCTGCACTGGTTCCAGGCGGCTGGCGAAGGCGCGGTGGTGTCGGAGTTCTCAAGCACCAGTCGCGACGCCTCCGACATCTTCACCGACCCACGCATCAAACGATAGGAAAACGACAACTGTCCCCGGTGCGTGAAACTCGAAGCACGAAGCACGAAACAAGCACGAAATTCCAATGTCCGAATGACAGAAACGGGTCTGCTTGCGGAGATCCCTGGTTCCGTCATTCCGTCATTGTCTGATTCGGATTTGTTTCGAATTTCGAGCTTCGGATTTCGGCCTCACCGACATCAAAAAATGGGGACCGTTCCCGGAGGCGGGGACGGTCCCCATTTTGCGGTCGGCAGTCTTTCCTGCGTGCGGTTACTCCTCTCCCTCGATCAGCTTCTCGATGAGATTCCGCACCTCGTCCTCGGTCATGAAGTACCTGGGCTGCTCGGCGAAGTCCACGAAATACGCCCCCGTGAACGGCCACACCCCGCGCCAGTACCAGGAGTACGGCACCTGGTAGAACCCGTAGCCGATCCGTCGGGCGTTGATGGCCGGCAGCGTCACGTCGAACTCCGGCACGCTCTGGTAGTCGGGAATCGGGGCGGTGATGTCGCTGATGTCGTAGACCGCCGTCACCTTGAACTCCTCCAGGTGGTCCGTGTCGGTGATGAGGATCACCTCGTCGCGCACGGTGTACTTCAGGTCGTTCAACCGGGTGATCCACGACAGGACGTTCTTGAGTTTCATGTTGGTGGCGTGGAAGGTGACCTCGACGTCGGTGGCGGCCTTCTCACCCGCCCTCGCGCGCGGGTCCACCTGGATGTTGAGCTTGCTGAGGGTGGCGAGGTGAGTGACGACCTCGGCGAGGGGGGTTCCGCGGAAGTCGGCGCTCACCTTGACGGCTTCGAGCTGGGCGTTGATCTCCCGGTTTTCCTTCTGGATTTCGGCCGCCGGTCCGTAGACGCCGCCGGCGCGCTGCTTCACCAGGGGCCAGTCGGGCCCGTGTCGCAGCACTTCCGGCTGTCCCACCTTGTCACGGTTCACCTGCTGGACGGCCCGCTGAAATTCCCGTCGCTGTTCGGGGACCCAGTCCTTGCTGTCACGGGCCTTGACGGCCTCGTCGCAGATCTCCTTGAGCTGTTTGGCGGCGGCGCTCGACGGGTCGAGCTTGAGAGCGGCGTCGGCCAGCTCCAGTGCCTTCTCGAACTGTCCGACGGAATAGTAATAGCCGCCGTCGGCGATGAGCGTCTTCACCTTGGCCGTCACGGCCGCGTCGATGGCCGCCGCCTGCGCCGTCGCGGCGGGTGCCGCTTCCTCGGCCCACGCGCCGGCCGCAAACCCCGTCAGCACCACTAACATCAAATATACCGGAACCGTCCGTTTCATGGCTCTGCCCTCCATTCACGGGACCACGGGCCGGCCGCCCGGCCGCCCACGCGTCCTGTCATGCAATTATACCGCCTTCTCGCCTGACGACAACCGAATTCACCGGTGTTTTCTTGCCGCTGGGGCCCCCCGGGTACGCACTTTCCCCCTGGGACGCTCTGGGGACGACAGACCTTCAGGGACAGCAGGCTAATCACGCCAAAACGCGTGGTGGGGTGGCCCTCCGTGCTCACCGCGTCCTGCCCCATGCGCACCCCGGCACCCTCACCTCGTGGCTCGCCGCAGCGACCGCCGGAGTGGGAGTAGGTCAGTCCTCATTGCCCCCGTCATCCTCTCCTCCGGGTCGGGGCCGTGTTCAGAGGCGGTGCAAGGGCGCTGGGGTGTCCATTTTTATGAACGCGGCCGCGCTTGCCCCTAAGTTGCGTCTTGACCAGGACTTACGTGCAGGCGGCCGCCGAGGGACAGTCGTCGGGCGTTCAGAAAAATCAACACGGCCGTTCTGCCCCCGTGTGCCGCGAAACTTTTTCCATGTTTCTCCACGTCCTAAGCCCTGTTTCTGCTTGGGGTTGGGGCGGCCGCGGACACCTATTTCGCCGAACGCGCGTTCTTTGGCACAGTTTTTGCATGTATTATTATTGGTTTGGGAAATCGACGGGCAGCCCCGAGGCGTCGGGGTTCCTGGCGGTTTCCCTTTTTTTGTCCGAGGTCCGTTCTGTCGTCCCTGGCCGCAAGACGGGACCAACGCCGTCGCAGGAGCCAAGTGACGAAACGGACCCTGATAGGAGCGCTTCTCAAGGACGAGTCCGGTCCGAGCGGAGAGACTCCCGTCTGCCGGGTGATGACCCGGAAGCGGGGGGAGACAGGAGAGGACTCGTCGTGTGCGGGCTGCAGGAGGGCCGTGAGCACGGTCCGGGCAGTTTCAAGCGTACCTTCCGCAACGCTAGCCGTTGTGGCAGTCGGGGGCTAAGAGAAGTGCGTCGGAAACGACGAGTGCCGGACGTCGGCGAGGGGGGTCTGCATTTCGGCTCCTCGCCGGCCTTGAGGATGCCAGCCGGTGGTTCCGCTCCGCATCGGGCGCAATCCCGCTGTGGGGCGGTACCGCCCGTCGTGCCGCAGGCCGTCGGGGACTACAGACGCCCCGGCCCAACCACTCCCCAGCCTCTGCTTTGCCGCAGGCGAGCTTTCCACCACCACCCGTGCTGCCAAACGTCGCGTCGCCGATCTGTCGAACAAACGATCACACCGAGCGCGTACAAAGATTTCAACAGTCGGGACCGGAACTGAGAGAGCGTTCCGGTCCCGCTGCTTTTTGGCACGGAACGCTTCCGCGGCGCCCAAGGGACGGGGGGGCTGCTGCAAAATGAAGCGCCGGGTTGGCCACAGTTTCTAAAAAATCATTGATTATAGCATAATCGTTCAGAAAATACAACATCCTGTTGAAACAATTACACAATGTAAGCCGTTACGGGCTAAGCACTTAGAAAAAAGTGCCAAAAAGCGTGTTGACTCCATTCAACACGGCTGGCCGAGAGTGGGCCAGAAACCGCACCCCTGCGAAGAAAAAATCACCGACATAAGACCGGCTTTCCACACGCCTTAGAGCAAACCGCGTCGAAGCGCTCGCCCGTTTTCTTTCCCTTCGGCACGGAACTTGCATGTCATGGAGACGTCACGGGGAAAGAGCGCGCGGCATCCAGCCGCGGCGCTCGACACGTCTCGCGATCCTACGCGACGAGAGGGGGATCACGGACGAAAGCTGAAGGCTCATGCCGTTCCCGCTTGTCGGACGTGCGTACGTCCTTCGCCGGGAGAGGACGGGTTCGGCTAGGCGGCGGTTTGGGACGCAGCCAGGGAGGTGTCTGGTTGCCTGTCTCAGGTGAGTTGCTCTTTGACAGCCGAGGTCGATAGCCGCGACGGCGCGAGGCACAGGGATACCCACCAGGAGGCGATACGGCAATCCCTCCTGAAGAACGGGGATCAATTGAATCCTCCCAAGGCCCAGTCAGCTAGCCCCTGATCTGGGTGCCAGATCAGCTAGCCCCTGATTTGGCAGTCTGGACGTCCAAGTCAGTTAGCCCCTGACTTGGAAGGTACGGCGCCCCCTCCGGTCTCCGCCGGAGGGGGACAGCCTTGCCCGTGAGCCTGCGAGGAGATGCACCTGGAAACGACCCGGAGAAGGTGTACCCGGAAAGCAACAGTCGCAACCGGATATGGGAAAAGCACTTAGGCGGAATCGATGGCCGCCTGACTGTGTGCATGTTCAGAAAAACGAACGTGTAAAGCTACACGGGCAGTTGAAAGGATTTAACGAAAGACGACGCCGGTCACTCAAGGCGGGCAAAGCCAGAGACTTAAGGGCTGTTGAAGGATTTCAACGTCGCTGGCGGCTTCTTTTGGCACGGGATTTGCTGCGAAAGGACATCGGGGAGCTGTCTGCCTTCTGCTTGGGGCGTCGTTTGCAGCACGAATGAGAGGAAATCGGGCTGGAACGATCAGGACTCGGGAGACACGCAGAGGAGGTGGGGATGAGGAGAAATCACAGGACATGAGAGTGAATCAAACCAAGGATCCTTTGTGAAAGGAGGAAGAGACGCTGAGGCAGTGCTGGGAGTGTCTGGCGGGAACCAGGCACAGACGTGTTTCCTCTATTTGGGAGAATCGGAGATGAAGAAAGCCATTCTTGTTTTGGGTTTGGTGGGGCTGTTTGCCGCATCGGCACCCGCGGTGGACTACTCCTGGAACGCAGGAGCCGGGGCCTGGACGACCGGCACCAACTGGACACCGACGGGTGTGCCGGGAGCGGGCGACAACGCGATTGTCCAAAACTCGCCCAGCGCCTCGGCCGGGAGCGGAGCCAGCCAGACCGTCACGGTGGGGTCACTCACCGTCGACAACGGGGCCGAACTCGGGTTCGGTGACTTCTTCACCCTCAACGTGGGTGATTATCTCTACTACAGCACCAACCCCATGGTCGGCAACAACGACCACACCTTCAACATCGACGGCGACGTCTACTTCTCGCAGGCGTATCACATGAACTGGGGGTTCAACAACACCTGGAACCTCAACGGGACCAACAAGGCGATCAACTTCCAGTGCTACAACAACGGTTACGACGTGATGCGGTGGGTGAACATCTACGGGAGCATCTACGACAACGGCAGTTACCGGGCAGGCTGGTCCGTCGCGGAGAACACGGTGACCGTGAAGTCGGGTGGACAGATCCTGGCCCGACCCGGGGCCGTGGCCAGCGACTGGGTGGCCCGTGAGTTCATCTTCGAGGACGGCCAGGCGAACCTGCCGGCAATCAACTCCGACGTGGACTTCTACTTCCGGTGCATGAAGGAGGACAACGGCACCGGGAACCTCACGGTGGCCGGCGGCGTGAAGTACCCGATGGACGTCTACGTCGGTGGCGGCTACTGGGGCGGTCCCTACGACCAAACCAGCACGTACGACTGGAAGATCAAGGGCGGGGACCTTGCCGTCCAGCGGGACCTCCAGATCCGCACCAACCGGAGTTACGCCGGGGATGCGCTGGGCAAGTGGTTCCACTGTGTCGAGAACGGGACCAACGATCCGGTCTCGAGGAACGTCACCGTCGGTCGTGACCTGGTGGTCGGCTACTACAACAATAACAACCCAGCCACCAATTGGGGCAAGTACGGCATGAAGATGTACAACGCCACCGTGCGCGTCGGCCGTGACCTGAACATGGGTTACGGCAACGAGAGCACCGGAACGCTCCAGATGGACAACGCGACGATCTATCTCGGTGACGACCTCGACTTCAAGGGCGTACCCATACAGTGGGCCATCGACAACTGGCAGGCCGGGACCAGCACGCTGATCTGTGACGGCAACGGCGTGGCCTACAGCTACAGCCAGACCCTCGAGATGATGGGGGACTGTGGGATCAAGTGGCACAACCTGCACATCAACAATCCGGGAGGCACCGTCACGCTCGCCGCCGGTGCGGCGGGTGACACCATCCTCACTGGTGACCTCAAGGTGCTCGCCGGGACCTTCAACGACAGCGACCGCCCCATCACCTTCAACGGCGATCAGCATCTCCTGGAGGTGGCGGCGGGAGCAACCATCACGGGCGGCAGCTTCGACAACCTCGTCCTGCTTGACGACGCCGTGCTCAACCTGGGAAGTGACATCCTCACCGACAACCTGGCGATGGGCGACGGCTCGAGAATCTACCTCAACAGCCTCTACGAGCTGCAGGCCGACGGGTTCACCTACGATGGTCTTACCGACAGTGGTCCGGGCGGAGCTGGGCCGTGGCCCAACGACCTCGGGATGATCTACCCCGGTGCGATCCCCGAGCCTG
>DATKVD010000462.1:0-2721 GCA_035530235.1 Planctomycetota bacterium
ATACGGCACCGCACTGGCATATCCCGACTTTCCGCCGCCCGTCGTCCACACCTCTTCTCCGGTGGTCTTGTTGAAGGCCATGCCGGCCCGGGCGGCGTTGACGACGACCGTCTCGCCGTAAACGACCGGAGACGAGGCGAACGCCCACGTGGGGAAGCCCGTCGAGGCTTTCTTCGTCCACACGGGCTTCCCCGTCGCGGCGTCGTAGCAGTTGAGGTGTCCGGCGCCGCTGAAGGTGTAGACACGGTTCCCATCGACGGTAGGCGTGGCACGGGGACCCGAGTAGTTCTGGAACGCGGTGCGACAGTCGTAGGACTGCTTCCAGACGACCTTTCCGGTCTCGGCGTCGAAGCAGTAGACAGTGTCCCGGTCGTCGGCGCCGCCCAGGGTGTAGGCCCGGCCGCCCGTGACGACGATGCACGAGAACCCCGCACCCACGTTGGTGCGCCACAGCACCTTCGGACCGTCCTCGGGCCAGTCCGTGCTCCACCCGGTCTCACTGGAGATGCCGTTGCCGTTCGGACCGCGCCACCGCGGCCAGTCGTCCGCCGACACGTCCACGCACAGACTGCAGACAAGAGCCGCGAGTGTCGTCGCGACGGCGACGCCGAGCCGTCCGTCCGACAGTGTCCGATGCGTCATGACCCCATCCTCCAAAGGGACTTGTTCCGGATGCGTCAGAAGTGTCGTCGCCGCCTCCGCGGGACGATGCATTCTACCGGTCGAACGTGCGTCCGCAAGGCTAATGTTCCGCTATTCTCCGATCAGGGCGGGCACATCATGGGGGTGCGCCGCGGCGCCGCGGAAGCTTTTTAGACCCAACCCTTCGACGCCGCAAGTGATGAAGCGGGCCGGCGAAGGACCGGCCCCGCCGGAATGACCGTGTCTCTACATCTTCATCCACACCCCGCCCGCCGCGTTCGACTTCAGCGACTGCGTGATGAACTGCATCCCGCGCACACCGTCATAGACGGTCGGGAACGCGTAGTCTTCAGTCTTCATCGGTTTGCCGTCGAGCGCCCGGCGCACCGCCTCGGCGATGTCACAGTAGAGGTTGGCGAACGCCTCGATGAACCCCTCGGGGTGTCCCTTGGGGAGCCTGCAATACGCTGTGGATTCCGCGGTCATGTAGTGGTCGTTCGCCCGGGTCAGGGTCTGGAGCGGCTTGCCGTAGAGGTAGACCTTGAGGTAGTTGGGGTTCTCCTGCTCCCACAGGACCGCGCCCTTGGACGCGAAGACGCGCAGGCGAAAGCCGTTCTCCTCGCCGATGGCGCACTGACTGACGGTGAGCATGCCCCTGCCGCCGCCCGCGAAGCGCAAGAGCAGGTTCGAGTCGTCGTCGAGCTTGCGTCCCGGTGCGAAGGTGTTCATGTCGGCGAGGACCTCGGTCGCCGGGTCCCCGGTGACGTACTCGACGAGGTTGAAGCAGTGGGTCGCGATGTCGCCGAGCGTTCCCGCCGCCCCGGCCTGTTTCGGGTCGAACCGCCACGCGTTCAGCCCGCCGATCTCGCCCGAGGGCGACACCGCGAAGAAGTCCTGGAGATACTCCACCAGCACCTTCTGCACCTTCCCGAGCGTGCCGTCACGGAACAGCTTCCGGGCGTGCTTGATCATCGGATAGCCGGTGTAGTTGTGCGTGAGGGCGAAGACCCGCTTCGACTTCTCCACCAGCTTCGCCAGACGTTTCGCCTCGTCGAGGGTATAGGTCATTGGCTTGTCGCACACGACGTGGTGTCCCGCGTCGAGGAACGCCTTGCAGATCTCGTAGTGCGAGACGTTGGGCGTGACGACGGTGACGAAGTCGATGCGTTCGTCGGCCGGGAGCTTCGCCTCGGCCTTCGCCATCTCCCCATACGTGGCGTAGCACCGTGACGGGTCGATGTAGAGGTCCTTCGCGGTGGCGCGGTTGTTCTTGAGGTCGCGTGAGAAGCACCCGGCGACGACCTCGATCTGCTGATCCATCACCGCCGCGATGCGGTGCACCGCCCCGATGAACGCCCCGCGCCCGCCGCCCACCATCCCCATCCGCAGCCTGCGTTTCCAGCTTTTCATGGCTTCCCCCTCCTTCAGGCCTGTCTGAACGGGCGAGAGCATAGCGCATCGGTTTTCCTTGCGCAAGGACAATTGCGCCCGGCCGCACCACCCCCGACTTGACCGACGGCGCACCATCGCACATAATCGGCAAATCATCGGCTCGCGGAACGAGCATCCGGAACACGGGAAACGAGGAGGGTCCTTCGATGAGACGTCCGAATGTGCTATTTATCCACACCGACCAGCAGCGGTGGGACACGATCCGAGCGGCCGGGTTCGACACCATGATCACGCCGAACCTCGACCGGCTGGCGGCGCGCGGCGTGCTCTTCGAGAATGCCTTCACCAACAACCCCGTCTGCATGCCCAGCCGGCAGAGCATGCTCAGCGGGCAGTACCCCTCCGCCATCGGAACGACCTGCAACGGGATCGAGATGCCCGAGGACGTCGAGACGATTCACACGCTGCTGAAACCCCACGGCTATCACACGGCGTGCCTGGGGAAGCTGCACTTCCTGAACCACTCGAACCGCGACTACACGAAGTCCCATCCGGCTCACGGGTTCGACACGCTCGTCAATTCCGACGAGCCGGGCTGCTACGAGGACGCCTACATCGCCTGGGTGCGCCGGAAGGACCCGTCACAGGTCGAGAACTGCCGCTGCTCGACGCCCCCCGCGTGGAAGG
>DATKVD010000463.1:0-8453 GCA_035530235.1 Planctomycetota bacterium
CCGGGAACCCGACCGTCCGACGCCAGGCGGCCATCTGCCTGGACAACCTGCCCGCCTGGTACAAGCTGAAGGGCGACCGCGGTCGTGACCACTCGATGTACTACTGGTACTACGCCACGCTGGGGCTCTACCTCAAGGGCGGCACCGACTGGGACCAGTGGAACAGTGCCATCCGTGACATGCTGGTGCGGGCGCAGTGCACCCAGGGTCACCGTCGCGGAAGCTGGGACCCCGACGGCTACTGGGCACGCTCCTTCGCCGGACGCGTCTACGCCACCGCACTCATGACCTTGACCCTCGAAGTCTATTACCGCTACCTCCCCATGTACGAATCCCAGGACACCCTCGGCGCCGGGACCGCCCTCGCCGAACTCCTCCAGACCGAGAGCAATCCCACCAAGAAGGTCGCCATCCTCAGGAAGCTGGTGCTCTTCAAGGACCCGAAGGTCCCCGAGATCCTGAAGGAACTCCTGGAGGACGAGAACGCGACGGTGCGGTTCGCCGCCGCAAAGCACCTGGCGGAGCGCGGCGACCCGCAAGCCGTTCCGTTCCTGGTCCGCGGACTCGACCACGCCGACGCCTTCTACCGCTTCAACGCCATCACCGCGCTCGAAGAGCTGGAGCACGTCGACACCATCGGGGCGCTCATCCGTGCCCTCTCCGACCCGCTGCCGGCGAACGCCAATCGTGCCGCACGGGCACTCCAGAAGAAGACCGGCGCCCACTTCGGTCTCGACACCGCCACGGACGCCGCGGAGCGCGGGAAAATCATTGCCAGCTGGGAGACGTGGTGGGAGAATAACCGTCAGAAGCTGGGCAGTCTGCCGGACATCCGTGGGACGGTGGTCGCCGCACGGGGCGGCGGCACGCGTGTCCTCGTCAAGGTGCGTGCCGACGACCCCGTCCGTGAAGACATGCAGCTCAAGGTGTTCCGCGACGGAAAGCTCGTCGGTCACGTCAAGGTCCTGGAGGTGCTGCGGGGCGGCATGGCCGAGGGCACCGTCACCCACTGGGAACTGACCGGCAGTGCCGTCCGGCAGGGCGACCAGGTGGGCACGAAGGAAGCACCCCGGGAGGACGCAGTTGAGTGAGGCGGCGGTGCTGGACCGGATCGTCGAGCGCATCCGACAGGGAGAGAGCTTTCTGATCAGCTCGCACGTCCGGCTCGACGGGGACGCGGTGGCCTGCATGCTGGCGCTCGATCTGCTGCTGCGGTCGATGGGCAAGCGCACCCTCGTGATGACCGACGGACCCGTGCCCGAGGTGTTCCGATTCCTCCCCGGGGCCGAACGCGTCGTCAGCCTCGAGGACACCCCCGACGCCGCCGTTCCCGACGACCTCGATACCGTCATCGTGGTGGACGTCGCCGACGCCGCCCGTCTGGGCGCCGTGCGCTCACGCCTGCCCGACGGATGCTTCACCATCAGCATCGACCACCACAGGACCGGCGACCTCGCCGCGGACGTCGACTGCTGTGACCCCTCCGCCAGTTCCACCGGGGAACTCCTCTACCGGCTCTTCAGGCACGCCGACTGGGAGATTACCCCCGAGGTTGCCACCCACGTCTATGCCGCCGTCATGACCGACACGCAGCGCTTCTCCCTGCCCAACACCACGGCCGAGGCCCTGCGCATCGCCGCCGAGATGGTGGACCGCGGGGCCGACCCCGGACGCATCGGCGACGCGGTCTACCGCAGTCACCAGCCCGGACAGCTGGCGCTTTGGGGAGAGGTCGCAGGCCGGGTCCGGCTCGATCCCGACGGCAGGCTGGCGTGGACCTCGCTCACGGAGCAGATGCTCACGCGGCACGACGTGCACGCGGACGACACGCAGGACTTCGCGGACATCGCACGGATGCTGAGCGGCGTGGAGGTGGGGGTGCTGTTCCGGGAGTGTGCCGGCGGGAAGGGGGTGCGCGTCAGTTTCCGGTCGAACCACATCCCGGTGCTCCCGGTGGCCGAGCGCTTCGGCGGCGGCGGACACGAACTCGCCTGCGGCTGCGAACTCGACGGATCGCTTGAGGCCGTGGAGAAAGAAGTGCTCGACGCCGTCCGCGAACTGCTTGCCGAAGCGGCGCCGGCCAAAGGGGATTCGGCGCCGAGAGACGTGTAGTCGCGCCCCCTTGTGGGGCGCCGAGAGGGCCGCGGTGGAGCCTGATCCGATGACCAAACGCAGGAAGCAGGACGCCGACCGGACCGCCTCGCTCTTCCGGATGCTCGAGGACAAGCTCGACCTCGAACGGTCCTTCGGCGTCGAATCGGTCCCCGTCGGAAAACCCGAAGCCGAGACACCTGAGCCCGAGGCGGCGGCACATGATATTCCCTCTGCCCCGGGAGGGGGAGAGGGCAAGGGTGAGGGGGTGAAAGCGGAGGCCGAGAAGGGCTTGGCTGCTGAAGTCGGCTCAAAGGCCGAGCGGCTCGCGGCACTCGAACAGCAGATGGCCGACTGTCACGAATGCACGCTCGGCGGCACGCGCACGAACCTCGTCTTCGGCGTCGGCAGCGCGGAGGCCGAGTTGATGTTCATCGGCGAGGCCCCCGGCGAGGACGAGGACCGACAGGGCATCCCGTTCGTCGGTCGCGCCGGACAGCTCCTCACGAAGATCATCGTCGCGATGGGACTCAAGCGCGCCGACGTCTACATCGCGAACATCCTCAAGTGCCGGCCGCCCGGCAACCGAAACCCCCGGCCCTCCGAGGTCGCCCCATGCCTGCCCTATCTCCGCCGGCAGATCGCGATCATCCAGCCGAAGCTCATCGTGTGCCTGGGCGGCGTCGCCGCGCAGACGCTCCTCCAGACGGACATGCCCGTCGGTCGGCTTCGCGGCACCTTCCACGACTACGACGGCACGCCGCTCCTCGTCACCTACCACACCGCCTATCTCCTCCGCAACCCCGCCGGCAAGGTGCAGGTGTGGGACGACATGAAGAAGGTGCTGCACCGACTCGGGCTTCCGATCCCGGACGGGAAAGCCGACTGAGGAAGCAAGGCCGAATGTCCGGCAGAAAGCTGCTCCCCTGCTCTACCGCCGCGTCGCATCCTGGCAGGAGTGGTCCGGCGTCCGCGCCCGATTCTGTTTCTGCTGTACCTTCAGCCTGCAGCCTTCAGCCTGCCTTTCTCAGCCTACGGCCTTTCTTCCTCCAGCTCCCCCAGCATCTCCTTCAGTTCCGGGACGTAGCTGAAGAACGTCTTCGCGGTGGTGACGAGGTTGAAGTCGGGTCCCTGCTTTTCTTCGTCGGCCTTGAGGCGGTTGAGGAACTTCCAGAAGTTGAGCGAGATGACGAGGTGCCCGGCGGGGGTGAGCCGCTTCGGGGAGAGGGTGTAGAAGTTGCGTGAGCCGGAGAGGGTGTAGTGCTTTCCGGCGACCGAGAGTTCGGCGAACCGGGCCTGGGGCGGGCGGGTGTCGTCGGCGGCCGGGACGTCGGGCGGCTGGACGCCCGTCGCGACCACCATCCAGCGCAGCTGTCCCTGCCAGAAGAAGTACTTCATCCAGTTGCCGTGGGTGTCGCTCCACACCTCGCCGGGCGGGATGTCCTCCATCCGCAAGTTGGCGCCCGAGCCGACACCCGTCTGCCACGTCGCCGTCAGCCACACCGCCGCCGCCACAAACAGCACAAACACCGCAAGCAGCACCAGCATTCCCGGAAATCGCATGACGTCTCCCCCCATGTTCCGACTACTGCGTCTCCACGGCGCCGTAGTTCCTGTGAACCCATCGGCCGACGACGAGGCAAGTATATACGATGCGGTCGTCCACTTCCAGGACTTCCGACCGCGGCCGGCGACCGTGCCCGATTGACAGGAGGCAAACATGCGGGTGGCCCAAGAAAAAGGGGTCAGACCCCTTTTGCCTGTAGGCCCGGAGGGTGCTTTGCACAAAAGGGGTCTGACCCCTTTTTCTTACCGGGTCGCGAAGCAACAGGAGGTGGAGCCGAGATGTGCCTCTTGTCCCGACACGACGGGACCCGGACGACCCCGATGAATCGGGGTCGGCCGGGCCACCCATTCCGGGATGAACGGGCAGGAGTTGCCCACCGTGGGCAGAAAGTGCACCCCCGGCCGCCGACGGGGGTTCACCGCGGCCAACCGCACGTCCGACGTAACTGCCCGTCAAAACGTCACTTACGACATTTCCCGCAATTTTCTCCCCGTTTGGCACGGAATTTGCATAAGAGAACGCCGAGTTGGGTGGAGCCCATCCGCCAGAGGTGTGGGGGGGCGGTCCTGCCCCCCCTCGCCGCTTCACCGGGATCTGTCGGTTCAGCCGGGCGGGGGCTTCTCAAGCGGAGCATGGGATGTCGGGAGTCCTGGCAATGCTGCCAATCATCGGGGATGCCGTCGAGGGGATCTGCGGCCTCGGATTGAACCTCATCGAGGGTGTGGTGGGTCCGGAGGGGATCTTCGCCCGGACGCTCGGTGCGCTTGCGGCCGAGAACCCGTACCGTGACGACGGGGTGGCCCCGGGCGAGCGGGCACGGGTGCTCGAAGCTCACCTCGTGCGGCTGGAGCAGTTGGTGGCCGAGCGCGCGGAGAAGCTCCTCCGCGAGTCGTCGGTCCTCGACGTGGGTGCCAAGCTGACCCGCATCGCCGAGGTCCTGGACGGCGTGACGCTCGAAGCCGAGCAGCGCGAGGCGATGCTCGCACGGCTCATCGCGTTTCTGTCCAACAGGAGCATCGCCGAACGACTGGGAACGGACGTGCCCGACACCGGCGAGCTGATGGAGCAGCTGGACCGGATGCTCGAAGAGTCTGGCGTGCTGGAGAACGAACGGGTCGTGATGCTTCAGCAGATCGACGACATCCTGAACGGTTTGGAGGAACGAACCGCGGCATAGAACGAATGACGACAGGCTGTTGACGCCGGTGGCCCCCCATCTCTTTAAAGACCTCTATCCCTCTCACTTTAAGGAGCCCAACGGGCCACCGGCGACGACAGCCTGCTTCTTTTGCCGCAAGCCGCCGCATGACGCGAGCCACGCTATCCTTTTCCCGCCCACGAGCGTCAACCCTTTGCTGTGCGTCGGCTTTGCTGACCGGTTTCACCTGAATTTGTTGGATTGTCTGGGCGGCGGGGCGCCTGCCCCGCCGCCATTTCGCCGTGATCTGCGTGGTGGGGCAGGCGCCCCACCACGCTCGCAAACTAGAGAACTTGAGTGGCACCGCTTAGCCGGTCTGTGTGCGTCGGTGGATGGGGACGCGGATCTCGAGTGCGGCGGATTCCCAGACCGCGTGCAGGAGCTCCGAGGTGGCGACGGCGTCGGTCATGTCGCAGATGAGGGGTGCATCCTTGCGGAGGGCGTCGATGAAGTTCCGGCTGCGCTGATGGTCGCCGTGACCCGTGTGCCCCTTCGCGGTGATGACCCGTCGCTTGCCGTTCGACACGAGATACGCCTTGAGGACGGGCTTCTTCTTCTCGTGGAAGTGGTCCCAACTGGTGTAGAGGGTTCCCTCGGTGCCCTGGACGAGGACGGGGGTGACGTGCGGGATGCCGCGGCTGGACGCCGCGCCGGCGTTCACCTGCGCGAGCGCCCCCTTGACGAAGCGGATGAGTGCGAACGTCCCGCCCAGGTGACGGAACGCGAAGACGTCCAGCGGCTCGTCGCCCAGGAGGTACCGCGTCAGGTCGTACGGATGCGTGGTATGGTTCATCTCGCTGGAGGCGATGTATCGTCCGCCGGAGTCGGTCGCGCGCTCGATGCCGTAGTGTGCCCGGGCCGCCATGTCGTTGCGGTGATGGCCCTTGAGGTCGTGCGGGTGCACGTGCGTGATCTCCACGTGCAGCACCTGGCCAATCGCCCCCTCGGCGAGGAGTCTTTTGACCTCGATGTTGATGGGATAGTAGCGCAGCGAATAGGCGACGCCGACCTTCAACTGCGGATACTGCCGGGCGTACCACCGCATCTTCCGGCAGTTTTCGAGCGAATACCCCACCGGCTTCTCGGTCATGATGTGTTTGCCGTGCTCCATGAAGTCGGCGATCTGGTCGTCGTGCAGGTCGCTGTAGGTGCAGAGGTCGATCGCCTCGACGGATTCGTCGTCGAGGAGTTCGTGGTAATCGGTGAGGACGCGGGCGTCGTGGAGGCCGAACCGCTCCCGGTAGGCCTCCGCCTTCTCGCGCACACGGTCCACCAGCGCGACAATCTCCACCTCCTTCGGGAACCACGTCCACGCCCTGAGGTGTCCCTGTGCGACCTTGCCGCACCCGACGACGGCGATGCGAATCCTGCTCATGAGGAGCTCCCTGTGGAATGGAGGGGGCCGCGGACGCGGTGCCCGACGGCTTTCCTGACGGCCGTCATTGTACCGCCTGATGCGCGACTGCCACATAAAAATAGGCCCGGGCACACCTTTCGGTGTGCCCGGGCGTCGTGTGTGTCGGTCAGGAAGCGGACCGCCGTCACGGTTGGGGTGGGTGTCGTGCCGGGTCGTCCGGTCGGCGGGGCAGCGGCGGCGGCATCGGCATCGGCTCGCGCGTAAACACCTGCGACCAGTTCACCTTTCCCGTCACCTGCATCAGCACGAAGAGCGTGATGACCGCCCCGATGGTCACGGCGAGTCCGGTGAACCCCTTGTGGAAGAACGCGTAGCTGAACCCGATGAGGAAGATGAGCTGTGCGGCGCCTGCATAGACCAGCGCGAAGCGCGCCCCCGTGAACAGCCGCATGTAGCTCACCACCAGGAAAACCGAGACCACCGAACTGATGAAGAACGCGGCGTGCACGTCGATGTGGTCCACCAGGTACGCCAGGAGCAGGTGGAACGCGAAGAACGCCGCCGCCACGAAGAAGTAGTTCATCGGGTGGATCTCCACCTGCTTCATCACGCAGATGACGATCATGACGGTGAGGAAGAAGAGGAGCGAGACGGGTGCGAAGAAGCTGATGCGCATGGCCAGGGAGCCCGGGTTCTGCCTGGTCGGCATCGGCATCGTCAGGGTCAGTCCCTTGGCGTGGGTGCTGGTGTATTTCCAGGTGAGTTCCCAGCCGTCGTCGGTCTCCTTTTTGACCTCCGTCGGACTGAGCGTGGTGAAGTCGACGTCCTTGAAGTCGGTGGTGATGGTGAGTGTGGTGTTGCGGACGTGTCCGCCGCCGTCGTCGAAGACGTACCGCCACTGACCGACGCCTTGTGACCGATAATGGAGGTGGACCTGCTTGCTCCGTCCGGGCTCGACGGCAAGCGTGAGGGAGGTCCGGCCGGTGTCCTCCTGCGAGGCGCCGACTTCCTCGAGGATGAATTCGTCGAGCCGGACGTGCCCGGGTTCCCCGGAGCGGCCCGGCGGGGTCAGGCTCACGACGTAGTCGGTCGACGTGCCGCCCGTGTTCTTCACCTCGTAGGTCCCGTCGAACGTCACCGTGTAGGTGGAATACCACAGCAGTCCCATCCGCCGGTAGTCGAGCTTGAGATCGACCTTGATGTTGGACGATTCGGGTGAGAGGCCGGTCGTGCCGCCGGACTCCCGGATGGACGGCACCCGCTGGGTCTGCGGCGATCCCCACCGCTCCTCGACCTTCTCGGCCAGGGTGTCCTCGACCACGCTCCGCACCAGGAGCGTCCCCCCGAGGATGAACCACGCCGCCGCCGTCATGACGAAAATGAAGGCGACCGCAAACAGCCGCTTCACCGACATGATACCCCCTTTCCCGGGCGTGCCCCGGGTTCCTCGGAAGCGGTGTGCTTCCCGGCGGTGCTGAAGGCAGCACCACGTGCAGCAAGGTGACCTATCACTAATACTCGACCTGACCGGGTGGACGACAAGAGAAAATGAGGAAAAGTGTTCCCGGGGTCGACCCGTGTCACGCCCGGGAGGCGGATCTATTGAAACGGCGGGGACACGGGGATACAATGGGACAGAAGGCCCGGGGGCCCGGGACGCGTGAATGGGATGGAGACGGCGGGGGGAACCGCGATGAACACCTTCAACAGGGTGATGCTGGGTATCGGGATTGCGTTGGGGGTGACGTGCATCGTGGGTCTCGTCGTTCGTATCGTGACGTGGGCCCCCTTCGAGGAAGGGGTCGATTTCCAGACCAATCTTCCCCCCGGGGTCGGTCCGGCGCAACTCAAGCAGGGATACTCGATCGAAACCGATCTCCTGGAAGGCGAAAACGAGTTGACGAAGGAGAGCCTGGACGCCCTGTTTGACGATACGCCCGTGGATGGGGAGATCGATGAACCGAAGCCGGCGAAGGAGGTGTCGGAGTCTCCCATCCCGCTCGCAGAAGCAATGGACGCGGATGAGGTCGACCGATTTGCCACGCCTCCCGGGCGGGAGAAGAGCACACAGGCGGACCCCGCCTTCGTCCGGTACCTGGAGGGACTCCACCGCTCCGGTCTCGACATCGTCGTCGTCTTCGACTCCACGGGCTCGATGGGGGGCGTCATCCTCCAATTGACCAGGGGGGTCCGGGACTTCGCGGAGGTCGTCACCTATGGGGTGCCCAATGCCCGACTGG
>DATKVD010000464.1:0-14652 GCA_035530235.1 Planctomycetota bacterium
GGGCAGCGTCCGCGTCAGCTCCTCCAGGAGCGGGGCCGCCTTCGTCCACTGCGCGGACGCCAGGAACCCGTCGGCCAGCTTCACCTGCACCGAGATGAGCCGCTTGTCGTCCTTCGCCGCCGCTAGTTTCTCCGTCAGCAGTTCGTAGAGCTTCACCGCCTGCTCGGGATGTCCGGTCGTGACGAGCTGATCGGCGGTCGGTTCGAGCAGGGGCTCGTTGCGTCGACAGACGGCGACGATGCTGGACGCCGCCAGCTGCACGAGTTTCTCCGAGCCGTGACTCACGACGGCGACGAGCGCGGGAAGCGACTCCGCCCCGCCGATCTTTCCGAGGGTGACGACGGCGGCTTCTCGGACACTCGGGTTCTCGTCCTTCTCGAGGAGGGTGCAGAGTCTGGGGACGACACGGACGGCCTTGAGGGTCCCGAGGGCCTCGATGGCATAGGCCCTGACGGCGGGTCTTTCGTCGTCGAGGGCGGCTTCGAGTCGTGCGAGGGCGCGGTCGTCGCCGATCTCCCCGAGGGCCCTGGCGGCGGCCTCACGGACGGACGGCTCGGGGTCGCTGCCGAGGAGTTCGACGAGCGGGGTGACGGCGGCGGGATTGCCGATCTGACCGAGGGCCTCGGCGGCGGAGGCCCTGACGACGGGCGAGCGGTTGAGCAGGGCCACGAGGAGCCGGTTGACGACGGTGTTGTCCTTGAGTCGTCCGAGGGCACGGGCGGCGGCCGCCGCCACCTGCTCGTTCGCATCGCCCAGGAGTCTGCCGAGGACGACGACCGAGTCGGGGGAGTTGATCTGTCCGAGTGCCGAGGCACACGCGACGCGCACCTCCGCACTGCCGTCCGTCTCGGCGAGGTCCGACAGCTTCTTCAGTGCCTCGACGGCCTTGAGCTTACCCAGTTCGGCGGCCGCGAATTTCCGGACCTTGACGAACGGCTCGTCCAGGGCCGTGATGAGGGGTGTGGGGGCCTGTCTGTCGGCACGGTTCTCGAGTGAAAGGATGACGGCGTCGGCGGCCCGCTCCTCCAGTTCGAGTGCCCGTTTGCGGGCGGCGGCCAGCTCCGTCTCGAGCTCTCGGACGCGCCGACGGAGTTCCTCCGTCTCGTCCGAGGCCCACTGGCCCGGCATCCGGTGACGGTTGACCGACCACCACCGCCGCCACGCCTCGGGCGTCTTGAAGTCCCGCGAGGTGACCTCACGGAGCGCGTCCATCGCGACGGGACCCATCGCGGGCTCGTCCAGGACGTCGAGGAGCGGTGCGACGGCTTCACGCCGTCCGGTCTTCGCGAGGGTGCGCGCGGCGAGACTCCGCGCCTCGACCGACGCCGTCCGTCGCGAGAGCACACGGAACATCACGCCCGACATCCGCTCCCACCCGAACGACGCGATCGCCCGCGCCGACGCCTCACGCACCTCACGGTCCGCGTCCGAAAGCAGCTCCTCCAGGTCGTCCAGGAACGCCGCCTGCTGCTTCTTCTCGATCTCCTCGATGAGGATGAGCCGCACCCGCGACGACCCGCCGCGCGTGAGCGTCTTGCGGATGAGGTCGTCGGAGGAGGCGTCCGTCTGCGCGACGCACACCCCGGCGCCCCACGCCAGGAGCACAACCGCAAGACCGAGCTGGAGGACACGCCGCATCATCGCCCGTCTCGAAATCGACCGAAGTTCCTGCAGACAAAGGGTTTATTCCTAACCCCGTCATTATATTGAACGTCCCGCTCAAGGTCAACGAAAAACGAAAAACCCACAAAAATGGGGACATTCTACTCTTTCGCCGCCCTGTCTGCCGAAAAGCAGCCGAGAGGCGTGCCGGCGGCGAAGAAGCAGAATGTCCCCATTTCTCAGAGCAGTCGGCCCAGAACGAGCATCACCGCGGCCAGGAGGACGGTGCCGGCCGCGAGCAGCACGGTGAACTTCAGTCCCTTGCGGACGATGACTTTCATGTCGTCCTCGTGGGTGCCCTCGTAGACGAGTCCCACCACCAGACACAGCGGCAGCAGGTAGACGAGGTCGATCACGGGGCGTTCCTCCTCAGACGCAGACTGGTGGTGACGGCGTCCATGACCACGAGGACGTTGAGGAGTCCGGCGACCATGGTGTAGAGGGTGCCGATCTCGAAGACGTGCATGACGGCTTCCTTGGGGTCGGCCGGGGAACGGCCCAGGCCGAGCACGAAGGTGATAAGTCCGCCGCCGAGCTGGGCCAGCATGTGCAGTCGGCCCCGCTCGAACCACACGTTCTCACGACCCGAGATCATCCATCCGGCCAGGAACGTCCCCACGATGAGCACGAAGAACATCACCGCTTTCGCTTTCCGGCCCAGGACCAGGTGACCGGCCCCCGGAACCACCCACGCCAGGATCCCGGCACTCACCGGGTCCAGCGACGGCTTCGGTCGTGGTGTCACTAAGCTCTCCTCTCACGTCCCCATCAGCATTCGGACCAGGATGACCAGAACCAGTGTGATCAGGAGCATCACGCCGCAGAACCCGAGTCCCATCCGCCAGACCGGGGGGACCCACCGGAAGGGACGGTTGATGAAGTCGAGGGCCACGGCGAGCAGCTTGAGGATGCCGGTCTCCGGCGTCGGGGCCGCCACTGCGGCCGGCGTCTCATCCACGGCGAGTTCGTCGAGGGGCGGCGTCTCCGCGGCGGTGGTGTCTTCCTCGACGGGCGCTTCGGCCGTCGGTGCGGCCGCCATGGCGGCGGCCTTCGCGAGCACGTCTTCGGGGGGGGCCTCGGCGGGGGCGGCCTCCTTCTCGAACATCGCCGGGACGGCTTCACGCGAGACGCGTTCCGACTCGTCCCGCACCCGCTCGAGCACCTCCGCTTCCTCGGCACTCAGCGGGGCGTCGGTGACGGGCGCCGCGGCCGGGGCCGGCCGTTCGACGGGCGTGGGCGGCGCTCCCGTCGGCACCTCCTCCGCCTCCTCCGCAGCCACCTCGACGCCTTCGGCCTCCTCGACCGGTGCCTCCTCAAGCGGCGGTTCTTCGCCGGGTGCTTCCTCGAGCGGCTGCTCCTCGACCGCCGGTTCTTCCGTCGGCGCCGCTTCGAGCGTCTCCCCCGGGGGACGCGTCGTTCCCGAGAGCGAGGCGAGCATCTTCCGCTCCTCGGGCGTGAGCCCCCCCTCCAGGTCCATCCCCTCTTCCGGGGCCCCGGTGGGTTCCGTCCCGTCGTCGGACATGCGCGATGCCTCGTCCTCAGTCATTGCGGACGTCTCCTGCGTCTCCGCCGCGCTTCCCGGAAAGCCCTTCGAAACGACCCGTGCACCTCACGGCTCGAACGCCGACGTGGGGACGCTGCGGTCCTCGGCGGCCTTGATGACGCTCTCGGCGTTCACCTGCTCGAGTCCCTCGCCACTGGCGATGAGCAGGGCCATGTCACAGACGTTGTTGATGAGTCTCGGGATGCCATGGGAGTATCGGTAGACCTCGGCGACGGCGTCGGTGCCGAAGATGGCCGGGGCGTTCTCGTCGGCCCCCGCCGTGCGCAGCCGGTGGGTGATGTACGACGCGATCTCTCCCACCCCCAACGGCTCCAGGTGGAAGCTCACGTCCACCCGCTGACAGAGACTCGAAAACTCCCGTAGTCGCTCCAGAAGCTCCGGCAGACCCGCCAGCACCAGCTGCACGAGATACCGTCTGTCCGTGCACCAGTTCAAGAGCAGTCGAAGCTCCTCGACCGTCAACGGATCGGTGATGGTCTGGGCGTCGTCCACCAGGAGCACGACGTGGCCGCCCGCCTTCACCTTCTGACGGGCGTAAATGGTGAGGGCCTCGAGGAGGTCGGTCTTGTTGTCCCGGTCGAACCCCTCGAACCGTGAGCCGCTCGTCCGTGAGAGCTGGTTGTAGAGTCCCTGGAGCATCTCCATCGGCCTGAGGTTGGGGTTGACGAGGTGGAGCACGGTGTTGGCGTCGTGCGTCATCTCGCTGGTGAGTTTCCGGAGGAGATAGGTCTTCCCGGAGCCGACGGGCCCGACGATGAGCGTGAGGCCCTTGTCCTCCCTGACGGCGTAGAGCACACGGGCGAGTCCTTCCTCGAAGGTGGAGGACATGAAGGCGAAGCGGAGGTCGGGGAGGTTGGCGAACGGACGCTCCTTGAGTCCCCAGTAGTCGATGACCATGACGGTTGGACCTCCGGGAGGAACCCCGCTCCGTTGACCGATTATAGACGTGCCCGGGGGGCGGTCAAGGCAAAAGCACGCCCGAAGCCTCCAGGCGGACGGCGGGGCGGCCGAATCGCCGCTTGACGGTGGACCGGGGCGGGGATATCCTCGGCCGCATGCCACACCGATTCCACGTCGAGACGCTGGGGACCGGCGACCGTGTGCCCCTGGGGGCCGAGACGGTCCGACACCTGCACGTGCTGGGGATGTCGACGGGAGACGAGGTGGTGCTGTTCGACGGGACGGGTGCGGAGGCGCTCGTGCGGATCGAAAGCCTGTCGCGGACGTCCGGGGAGGCGAGCATCGTTCGCCGCACCGACGCCCGCCGAGCGGCGGCGGTCGCGGTGACGCTCGCGTGCGCGGTACCCAGGGGCCGACGCATGGACACGCTCGTGCGGATGTGCGCGGAACTGGGCGTCCGTCGCATCGTGCCGCTCCTCGCCCGACGCTCCGTCGTCAGACCCGACGACGCCCGCTCCCACAAGCTCGACCGCTGGCGGAAGATCTGCGTCGCCGCCGCCGAGCAGTCCGGCCGCAACCGCGTCACCACCGTCGAGACGCCGACGCCCCTCGCCGACCTCGTCGACCGGCTCGACTCGTTCGACCTCGCCATCCTGCTCTCGCCCGACGACGCGGCGCCTTTCCTGCCGGACGTCCTGCGTCGGCACGGCGGGGTGAGATCGCTCCTGATGATGGTGGGACCCGAGGGCGGGTTCACGTCGGAGGAGGTGGGGCTGGCGGCGGGACGCGGGGCGACAGTTGCGCGGCTCACAGGCGACACTTTGCGCATCGAAACGGCCAGCGTGGTCGCATCAGGCGTCGTGACGGTGCTATTTGGGGACGCGCAGGCGCCAACTTGCGACACGTGAGGACGTCTCGGCACGCCTGTCGGCGTCCGAGATGAGCGGCACGGCGCGCTCGCCGAGCGTCACCGCCCGGGCGAAGTTCCCCTGCCCGGCCGCCGCGTCGGCCAACTCGAGCAGCCTCGCGGCCAGCTGCGCGTCCACCGCACGCAGACGGTCCTCGAACCGCCGACGGACCTCCGCCGTCCGACCGGTCTCACGCCCCAGCAGCAGAACCAGAAACTCCGCCCGTCGGCCGTCCTCCTCGGACAGGTCACGGTCGAGACATTTCAGGAGGAGGGGCAGGGCGTCTCCGGGCTTTCCGGCGGTGACGGCGAGACGTGCCTCGGCGAGGAGGACGCGTGCGTCCTCGCCGAAACGCCGGCGTCGCCGGTCCAGGACGTCGCGTGCGTCGGCGGGACGGCCTTCCGCGATGCAGCAGTCGACGAGGTCGTCGTAGACGGTGCGCTCCGCCGGGAACCGCTTCAGCATGCCCTCCCAGACGCCAGCGGCCTCGTCGGTGCGTCCCAGCCGTCGGAGACACACCCCCAGCTCCAGCTGGAGCGTCGCATCGCCCGGTCGGCCGGAGACGAGCTGCCGGTAGAGCGGCAGCTGTGCCTCGTGGTCGCCCAATCGGCGCACCACGTCGAGGAGTGCCTCGGCCACGTCCAGCCGGTCGCCGCGCGTCTCGAGCGCCTCTCCGTAAAGACGTCTCGCCTCTTCGAGCCGTCCGAGTCCGACGTACATGCGTGCCAGTTCGAGTGCCCGGGTGAACCGTCGGTCCTCGGCGGCGAGTGTCCGTCGACGCACCTCGTCCAGCGGGGGCTCATCCGCCGCGCGCACCGCCGCGCAGATCCCCGTCAGAACCGTCGTCAGAAGCACCACCGTCCGCTTCACGTCACTCACCCCTTTTCTCCATACGCTCGAGCCACAGGATCGCCTGGATGACGTGACAGGTGGTGTCCAGTCGGACGTCGTTCTCGAAGGAACTGGCCCGGACCATCCCATAGGCCCCCTCGGGCTCGTCCAGGTAGAAGGCGTTGTTGGGACGGAGTTCGTTGAGCCGGACGAACGTCATGGCGCGGCGCATGACCTCGAGCGTCATCTCACGGTCCGCGGGGGTCTGCACGGTGAACGTGGCGACCTCGCCGAGGAGTCGGGTGCGTCGTGCGGCGCCGCGCACGGACCCCTCGGTCTCGCCCAGGAAGGAGCCGACGAGGTCGGGCGGGACGTCGGTGACCCGCTGCTGCCGGGCGACGTGGTCCGCCATGCGTTTGCCGTATTCAAGGTGGGACTCCTGGGCGAAGGGGGTGCACATCTCGTGCAGTGCGGCGGCAAACCAGACGTCGGCGGGCGGCTCGGTCCAGCGCATCTCCTTCTCACGACGCTTGATGAGATAGTCCGCCGCCTTGTGCGCCGCCGTCCGCCAGACGTCGTCGTTGAACCGTCTCGCCAGCACCGCCAGTGCCCACGCCGCCTGACCCGGATACGTGCTCGATATCCGGTACTCATAAGGCACGTCCTTGTCGTAGCGGTAGTAATGCAGGAACGACCCGTCGTCATACTGCTGGTGCAGCAGGAACGTCCCCAGGAGCTTCATGTCTCCGTCGTGGAAGACACTGCCGGTGAGCTCGGCGTAGCGGTCGAGTGCAACCACGGCCATCGCCGCCGACCCCAGCTTCGCCTTCTTGTTGTACTCCACGAACACGAAGGGCTTGCCCTTCGCCGGGGTGTGCATGGTGAACTTCTTCTTGAGGTAGGTGACGGCCTTTCCGGCGGCGTCCAGGTAGCGTCTGTCGCCCGTGGCCACCGAGAGGTCGGCCAGGGTGACGATGGCGTAGCAGTGGTGCACGATGTTGTAGGGGGCGGGCAGGTAGCCGCCGTGCTCGAAGTCGTAGCGATGGAAGAACCACCCGTCGTCGTCCTGGTATCTCAGCAGGACGTCGCCCATGCGTCGTGCGACGTCGAGCCGGTCGGTCCAGGGGGGGGCGGCGAGGTCGTTGAGCCGGTAGAGCTGGACGGCGGGGTAGTCCGGTCCCCGTGAGAGGAAGGTTTCGAAGCTCAGCAGTTCCACGCGGGTCCTGGCCTTGTCCCAGCGTTCGGCGTCGGGGGAGGCCACCTTGGGCGTCCTGGGGTAGACCTTGAGGGCGGTGCAGAGCTGGTTGACGAAGGCGTCGCGGTCGTCGAGCCGCTTCATGAGGACGTCGGC
Source organism: Planctomycetota bacterium (assembly GCA_035530235.1). Taxonomy (GTDB): domain Bacteria; phylum Planctomycetota; class DG-23; order DATKVD01; family DATKVD01; genus DATKVD01. The sequence continues at coordinate 7,217 of DATKVD010000464.1, forward strand.
GGGGGGCAGTGTGCCGGAGCGTGTGCCGTGTGAGATGGCGATCCCGTGGACGCCGAGGTTCAAGAAGGCGAGTTCGGCCACCCAGCGGTTCGGGGGGATGGTGTGACGCTCGACCACGCGCTCGAAGTAGAGCGAGACCCTGTCCGTCCCGGCGTAGTTGTAGAAATCGAACGACGGGAGGGTGCGGGCCTTGGTCATGGCGGCGAAGACGGCCTCGACGATGCCGTTCCTTTCACTGCCGAAGCGGACGGTGGGCGCCCGGTCACGCGAGATGGTGATGAACAGCTCCTCGGGCCGGAGGGCGCGAAGTGCCGGCGACATGCGCACGAGCGTCGCCGGGGTATACCTCTGCACCTTGCCGGCCAGCACCTGACGGGCGAAATCGGCCAGTTCCTCCCGGGCGTCCTGCGGGAGATAGGCCAGGGGCTCTCCCGCCGCCGCGCGTGCCGCCGCCACCACCGTCATCACCAGTGCGACGCGGATCAATCTCACTCAGCACCTCCCATCGTCCCGGCGGACGCCGGGGACGTCTTTGGGGTCCTGCCCTCGATCGCCGTGAGTCGTCGACGGGCTTCCCGGCGCATTGTAGCATCCCGCGTGAGCCTTTCAAGCCTGCGGTAGACCCGGATCGCCTCGTCGACACGTCCCGCCGCCTCCAGACGCGCCCCCAGTGCGAGCGACAGACGTCCCCACTCGGCGTCCGCTTCGAGGAACGCCCGCTCGGACCCCGTCACCGCCGTGTCCACCCCGCCCGTCTCACGGTGGACCCTCTGGAGCCGACGGTGGAAATCGTCCCGTGTGGACTTCTCCTCGAACAGGTCGAGTGCCTGCTGGTAGAGCTCGACGGCCGCCGGGTGCTTGTCCTGACGCACGAGGACGTCGCCCAGGCGACGGTAGGCCTCGAGGCTGTTGGGGTTCCGGTTGAGGAGGTCGCGGAGGGTGTTCTCGGCGCGTGGGAGGGCGTCGACGGAGACGAAGAAGTCGGCGGCGGCGAGCTGAACGTTCTCGTCGGGCGAGTGGACGAGGGCGTCCTCCCACACGCCGAGGGCGTCCGCGGTCCGTCCGAGCCGGAGGAGGGCCTCGGCCTCGAGCACGGTGACCCCCGCCTCGTCGGGCTTCAACCGTCGGGCGGCCGTCAGGTGGGGCAGGGCCTTCTGCCAGTGACCGGCACGCACCAGCAGTCGTCCGATCTCCAGACGGTCCTCGAAGGCCGGACTGCGACGGAGGACGTCGGCGAAGACCCGATCGGCCTCGTCGGTGCGTCCGGTCCCGAGGTATTCCCGTGCCAGTTCGAGACTGAGGACGGCGTCGCCCGGGTGGTAGAGCAGTGCCTCCCTGAGGAGGGCCTCGGCCTCGTGCGAGCGGCCGAGCAGAGAGAGTTCCTGTGCGGCGGTGAGAGCGAGGGGTCGTTCGCCGTGACGTGCCCGCCAGCTGCTGATGAGATACCCGACGGCGAGGTCGGGACGGGCGAGCTGGAGGAAGCGGTCGTGCAGTTTGAGCTGGATGCGAGCGGCGAGGTCGAGATCGCTGCGGACGACGGGGGCGTCGGCGAGCGTCTCGCCGATGCGCACGAGCACCTCCGGCTCTTTCAGCCTGGCGGGGACGACGGCCTCGATGACCTGATGACGCCGGCCCTCGCCTTTCATCTGCTCGAACGCCCGCTCGGCCGTCTCACACGCCTCGTCCACCTTCCCCCGCTCGAGCTGCCGCCGGATGAGCGAGACGTAGGCGTCGGACGCACGGTCGGGGGCCTCGGTGATGATCCGACGGTACGCCTCCTCCTCCCGGTCGTAGAGTCCCATGAGACCGAAGAGGTAGGCGGCCGACCGCAGGCGTTCGGCGGGGGTCCGTCCGCCGGCGAAACGGTCCGAGAGGTGCATCTCCACGGTGGCGACCGCCGCCGCCGGGTCCCCCTTCTCATACTGCATCTCGGCAATGGGGGTGAGATAGGCGGCGGCACTCTGCGGGTCCACGTCGATCATGCGTCGGTAGACCTCAACGGCCTCGTCGAGCCGGTGCTCCTGCCGGAGGGTCTGTGCGAGCTGGTTGAGGTTGTTGACCTCGCGCGGGCGGAGTTCGGCGACGCGTCGTCGGACGTCGATGACACGGTCCTTCCGGCCGACCGCGGCCCACAGCGAGGCGAGGTAGTCGAGCGTCACGACGTCCCGCGGGAACACCGTCAGTCGGTCCTCCTGGGTGCGGATGAGTTCCCCCAGACGTCCCAGGGCCTGAGAGCACGTGGTGAGTTCGTAGCGCAGTCCGTCCGTCTCGTCCTGCGGCGCCCCGCGCAGTCTCGCCGTGGTGAGGGTCCGCTCCAGAAGCGACGCCGCCTCCTCGAACCGTCCGCTCTGTCGCAGGAACTGGGCATACTCGTGCACCGGGGCGATCGCTCCCCCGTAGAGCACCCCCGGACCGTGCTGCAGACGGATGTACCTCTTGAACACCGTCACCGCACGGTCGTTCATGTTGAGGTCACGGTACTGTCTGGCGATGTCGGCGAGGGCGTGCGGCTCACGGAAGATCACCGCCATCCGCTCCCTCAGTCCCAGCTGTCCCGCGCGGTCCCCCGCACGGCCGTAGGCCTCGCTCAGCTTCTCGTAAAGCCAGTTCTCCGGGGGACTGACCATCGTGATCACCTGCTCCAGCTCACGGATGGCCTCGGCGTGCCGACCCAGTCCCTGGAGCACCTCGGCGAGGGCCAGCTTGCACTGGACGTCCTTCGGGCGGGCGGCGGCGAGTTTCGTGAGGACGTCGAGTGCGGCCCGGCGGTTGCCGGTCAGTTCGTGGACGACGGCGAGGTCGTAGGAGCGCACGGGGTCGTCGGGGTGATCGGCGAGGAGCTTCTCGAAGCGCTCGCGCACGACGTCGGAGAACCCGCAGTCACGGAAGGCCCGCACGATGGCGTCCCAGTCGGAGCGACGCTCACGGTAGCGGGACTGTCCCGGGGTCAGGGGGGCCTCGAGCCGGGTCTCGGGACCCAGTGCGTCGGCGGCCCGACGGGCGAACGTCAGCGCCTCCGCACGCTCACCCATCCCGTCCAGGTACCACGCCAGTCTCAGCGGGACGTCCGCGATGCCCTCACGGGTGTCGGCCGCCACCCGGCGCATCTCGGCCGCCGCCTCCCGCATCCATCCGTGCGACCAGTAGAACCGGGCCACGTAAAGCCGCGCCCGCTCACGGATCGGACTCGCAAACGAGATGGGCTCCTTCTGGGGCGGGACCTCCGGCTTCTCGTCGAGCACGATCCGGATGAGTCGCCGGGTGAGCGGGTCGTCGGGGGAGAGACCGGGAAGGGTTTCGAGTGCGGCGACCGCAACGGCGCCGCGGGCGTCCTGGAGGTTGGCGAGGACGAGCATCCGCTGGACGAACGCACGGGCCTCGGCCGTCTTCCCGACGTCACGACAGCCCTCGAGCACCGTCTGGACGAAGCCCCGGTCACCCGTCAGGCGGATGAGACGTTCGAGGGTGTCGAGTCGGGCGTCGGTGCGGCCCATCCGGTGCTGAAGCAGCACGAGGTCCGAGAGGATCGACACATCCTCGGGGGTCTCCGCGGCACGCCGCTCGAGGTCCGTCAGGAGCCGGGTGAGTTCGTCGGGACCGGCCTGGTCCCACAGCCGGTTGAAAACACTCGTCCGCTGTGCGAGCACGGCCGAGGCGGAAAGCGGGGCGTGCAGTCTCAAACGGGTCCCGTCGAGGTAGGCCTTGAGGTGCGGGTAGGCCTCGGCGGTCTTTCCCGCACGTCGCAGGTACGCGGCCACGTCGAGACGCAGTTCCGACCCCCGCTCGCCCGACGCCTTCAGCGCCTCGTCCAGGAGCGCCGCCGCTAGCTCGTGCTTACCCATCTCCGAGCACTTGTCCGTCACCTCCTTGATGACGTGCAGTCTCTCCCCGGCAGCGACGAGCCGACGGACCAGGACCTGCACCTCGGCCGTCTGCTTGAGTCTGAGGTGGATGTCGACGATCTCGTCACGGAAGCGGCTCTCGACCTCGGGCACCATGTCACACGCGACACGGTATTCACGGAGTGCGTCCTGGAGCCGGCCGACCTGTCGGTAGGCCCGTGCGAGGTCCCGTCGCCACCCGAACGAATCGGGGAAGCGGTCGCGTGCCCGCTCGATCGCCTTGACCATGCGTTCGGTCTCCCCGGCCTGCTGGAGCACGCGGGCCAGGTCGTCGTAGTACTGCTGTCGGGCGGGCTCACCGGCGGCCCGGGCCTCCAGACGCTTGATGAGCTCCTCGAGACGGTTGCCTTCCATGTGGACACGGACGAGCCCCTCGATGGCCTTCGTCCGGACCTCGGCGTAGGAGGGTCCGCCGGACGGGGTGGTCGGGGGCGGAAGCGGCGGTGTGAGGGGGCCGACGTCGATCTGCGCCCCGAAGACGTCTCCGGCGGCGGCGAACACGGTGTCGGCCGGGCGACGGACGCCGGGCACGCCCCCGGGCCCGTCCATCCCCGGGACCTCCTCCAGGATCTGGTAATACAGTCTCGCCGCCTCCTCCAGACGGTTGATGCGCTCGCACAGCTCGCCCATCTTCAGTCGGATCGCGTGACGCGCCACCTCGGCCTCGACGCCCGTCTGGGCCGTCGGAAGTCTCAGGAGGCGGCCGTAGGCCTCGATCGCCCCCTCGACGTCCCCGTGACGCAGTGAGAGTTCCGCCACCTGGCGGTGGACGTCGGGGTTGGCGGCGTCGGTCTCCCACCAGGTTTTGAGGGTTCGGCGGGCCTCGTCGGTGCGGCCGGCCAGCAGGTAGAGTCCCGCGAGACGCGTGAGGGTGTCGCGCGGGAGGACCCCCTCGGCCTGGCGCATCGCCTCGGCGTGCCGGATGGCCTCGTCGATCTCGCCCACCGCCTCGGCGTGACGGCTCATGGCGTCCAGGACCTCCCCGCGCGACGACGACGGCACCGCCTCCAGTGCCTCACGGTAGAGCGCCATCACCTCCCCGGGCCGCTCGTCGGCCAGACAGAACTCGGCCAGGGCCTGGGTGTAGGCGAACTCCCGTCGGTCCCGTGAGAGCCTGAGTTTCAGAAGCCGCTCCAGGTCCGCAAACTCCGGCGTGCCGTAGGTGAACCGGATGAGTCGACGCGTGCTCTCGGCATACGCCGTCGCACTGGTCGTCGTGCGCAGCACCCGCAGGTGCAGCTCCTTGAGCCGCTCGACGTCGCCCGACGCCTCGTACGTGCGGGCCAGCGACGTGACCAGCGTGTAGTCGTCCGGGCGCAGGTCCAGCGCCCTGGCGAACGCCGACGACGCCTCCGCGTAAAGTCCCAGGGCCTCGTACACCCTCGCCAGCTCGACGTGTGCCGACGGGTCGAGCGGGTGACGTGCCACCAGCCGCTCGCCGGCACGGATGGCGTCGCCCCGACGGTCCAGGTCCACGAGCTGCGCGATGAGTTCCTTGAGGTACCGCCGGGCGTTGACACGGTCGATCTCGATGAGCCGTTCGTAGAGCTGGACCGCCTTCTCCGGGTGGCCCTGCTCGGGGTAGAGACGGGCCAGGTTCACCATCACCCACGGGTGGTCGGGATGGTCCTGGAGGAAGCGCTCGTAGAGCGGCACGGCTCCCGACGGGGGATCGACCTCCCCCATGCGTTCGAGGATCCTCCCGAGCCGACGGACGGTCTGCTCGTCGTCCGGGGTCCTGCGGTGCCGGTCGCGCCAGGTGCGCATCAGCTCCCCCAGACGGTCGCGCGACTGCTCGATGCTGATCACCTGCTCCCATGCCTCGTCCCGTTTCTCCGGGGAAGTCGACAGTGCCGCCGTCTTCTCCCACGCCGCCGACGCCTCGTCCGGACGACCCGTCTCCAGGCAGATCGCCGCCAGCTCCCGCCAGCGTGTCGCGTCGTCGGGCGCCAGTGCGGCCGCCCGTCGATACGACGACGCCGACCGCTCCGACATCCCCGCCTCACGGAAGACCGCGGCCAGGACGGCGTGCGCCTCGGCACGATTCGGACTCGACCGCGTGATGCCCTCCCACGCCTTGACGGCGTCGTCGGTGCGTCCGCGGCGCATCTCGAACCGGCCGAGCTCCAGGGGGTAAGTCACTTCATCGGGGGCGGCGGCGACGGCACGGGTGTAGGCGTCCCGGGCGAGGTCGTGCCTGGCAGCGTCTTCGAGGGCACGACCGAGTTCGAGCTGGGCGCGTGCGTCCCGGGCGAAGTCGGTCGCGATGCCTTCCCACACGACGAGCGCCGCGGCGTCGTCACCGGCGAGTCGCAGCGTCTCCGCCAGTTCGAAGCGGTGCTTCACGTTTGCGGGGTCGCGCCGGACGATCTCACGCAGTTCCCCGGCGGCTTCACGGTGCAGTCCGGCGTCCAGGAGGTGACGGACGGCACGTCGTCGGAGGTCGAGGTCTTCGGGTCTGATGCGGACGAGGTTGCGATGGGCCTCGGTGACGCCGTCACGGTCGGCGAGACATTCCCGCACGCGCACCAGACGTTCCCAGGTCTCGACGTCGTCGGGGGTCTTGCGGATCTGCTGCACGAGTTCCGCTTCGAGCGGCTTCAGCCGGCCGGATTTCCGCGCCAGTTCGAGGATGCGGTCCAGCACCTGCTGTCTCAGCCAGTTGCCGGGGGCCGTCACCGCGAGTGCCCGACGATACGCCGCAAACGCCGCGTCCACCCGGCCCGCTCGCTCCTCGACCCCGGCGATGTCCCGGAGTGCCGCCGCCCGACGCTCCGGCGCCGCCGCACTCAGCGTGATGATCGTCTCGTAGGTCTTCACGGCGTCGTCGTAGAGTCCGTTCTCGACGAGGATGCGGGCGAGTTCCTCGCGACGGAGCAGGTTGCCGGGGTCGAGTTCGACGAGTCGGTTCCAGTATTTCCGTGCGTCGTCGGTCCGTCCGGCGTTGAGTGCGATGCGGCCGAGGGCGCGGCAGATGGCGGCGGCCTCGTCCGTCACGTCGAGTCCGTAGACGGCCGCCTGGCTCACCGTGTCCAGCGCCGACCGGTAGGCCTGCTCCGCTTCGGGCCATTCCCCCAGCTCGTCGAGCGTGCGGCCGAGCATCAGCGGGGCCAGGTATTCGCCGTGAGGCCGGCCCACCGCCTTGCGGTAGAGTTCCCGTGCCGCCGGCAGGTCCCCGCGATACCGGGCCAAGTGTCCCCGCAGCAGCAGGGGTCTCGCGTCGTCGGCCACCTTCCCGAGTCGCAGGTCGAGCTCGTCGAGTCGCCCCGCCGTGTCGCAGCGTGTCGCCAGGTTACGGAAGACCTCGCCGTCAACGGGCCGGCGCGTGAGGATCTCGACGTAGCGGTCGATGATGCGTGCCGTGCGGGCGTCGGGCCGGTCGGCGTCCTGTGCAGGCGCCGCCGCGGCCGCCGCAAGCAGCATCAACACCGAAATGAGAAATCGCGTCCGTCTCATGGCACCCCCGGCGCCTTCGGGACCTTCAGCGCCGCCTCGAACCGGTCCAGCTGGTGACGGTAATAGTCGTTGGCGAAG
>DATKVD010000465.1:0-2670 GCA_035530235.1 Planctomycetota bacterium
TTCCCCGGCCTGGGCGGCGAGGTCGTCGCGTTCCGCCTCAACGGATTTTGCATAGGCCTCGACCTCCACGAACTGCCGGCGGAGGGCGTCGCCGTCGGCTTCGAGCGCCCGGAGCTGCTTGTGGAGTTCCCCGGCCTGGGCGGCGAGGTCGGCCCGTGCCGCCTCGAGCGACTTCGCGTAGGTGCCGGCCTCCTCGAGCTGCCCGGCGAGCGTCTTCCGGTCCGCGTCCACCAGCTCGACCTGGCGCCGGAGGCCGTCGGCGTGCCGGACGAGCCTCTCACGCTCCTCTTCGAGCGCGTGGGCGTAGGCACTCGCCGTCCCGTACTTCTCGCCCAGTTCTCTGAGCTTCCCGTGGAGGGTCTCGTTCTCCTCGAACTGTCGGAGGAGTTTCCGGTGGAGCGCTTCGAGCTGCCTGCGCCAGTCCGTCCGTTTCTTCCGGACGGCCCTCCCGTGCGTCACGGGTTTGCCGTTGCACGCGACGAAGACGTGTGAGTTGTGACGGAAGGCCGAGAAGAGCGTCCCGTCCTCGTAATGCGTGCGATACGCCGCGTAGGAGACGTCGTCCGAGATCCACGTCACCTCCTCCGGACGGTGCCACGAGCCGAAGACGAGGTCCTCGGTGGGCAGTTGGGCGGCGGCCAGGAGGTCCGGGAGGTCACGGCCGAAGTCGGTGAAGACGAGCGCCCCCTCCGGCCGGACGGCGTCGCCGTGGTGAACGGGCGGCAGCAGCTCGATCACGCGTCCGGTCTCGTCGAGTGCCGCTCGCTTCCGCGTCCGGTGATGCTCGTTGAAGGGCACGGTGAAGAGGAAGTGACCGCCCGGGCGACTCACGCGTCTCACCTCGCGGAGCGCGGCGTCGAGGTCCTGGACGTGTTCGAGCACCTCTTCCGAGATCACCAGGTCGAACACGTCGTCGTCGAAGGTGAGCCGGGTGAGGTCCTCGCAGCGGACGCCGTCGACGAACTCCCCCGGCGGCACGCCGTCCATGTATTCCGAGCAGACGTAGTCGGGCAGCACGTGCAGGTGGTCGTGGAGTGCCCCGAAGGCCTGTGTGTTGTAGAGGCACAGGGGTGCGAGTTCGGCACGTCGGGTCTCGAGGCACCCGTCTTCCGAGCCGAGACAGGTGCGGAGGACGGCCCGGGCGAGGTCGGAATTTCGCTTTCCCGCCCCGCAGTGCTCGCATTGGGCCTCACGGAAGAGACAGGCACCCTCCTCGAGAAGGAAGTACGCGTCCCGACCGCAGACGAAGCACTTCTCGGTTTCCGTCGAGATGGGCACGCGACGTTTCTTCATGACCGCTCCCGCAGGTTGCGTCGGCGCAGGTGGTCCTTGTAGGCCGAGATGACCGTCCGGGGCTCGCCGAGGTCCAGGAGCCGACCGGCGTCCAGAAACGCCACCCGGTCGCAGATCCGCTCCACGTCGCCCAGACTGTGACTGACGAACACCATCGTCGTGCCGCTGGCCCGGAAGCCCTCCATCCGCTCGAGGCATTTCCCCTGGAAGGCCAGGTCTCCCACGGCCAGCACCTCGTCCACCAGGAGGATGTCCGGGTCGAGGTGGACGGCGACGGCAAACCCGAGACGGGCGACCATGCCGGCCGAGTAGACCCGGACGGGCCGGTGGACGAAGTCGCCGAGGCCGGAAAACGCGACGATCTCCGCCATCCGCTCGTCGATCTCCCGACGGGTCATGCCCAGGAGGATGCCGTTCAGCACGATGTTTTCGGTGCCGGTGAGTTCGAAATGGAACCCGGCCCCGAGTTCGAGAAGCGGACAGATGCGTCCGTGGGTCTCGATGCGTCCCGCACTCGGTCTCAGCACGCCGGCGATGAGACCGAGCGTGGTGCTCTTTCCCGAGCCGTTCCGGCCGATGATGCCCAGACATTCACCGCGCGCCACCTCGAACGACACGTCCCGGAGCGCCTCGAAGAGCCGCTGTCGCCGACGCTCCCGGAGGTGTGTGGGCAGGTGCAGCACGAGGTCCTTCACCCCGGCCTTGGCGACACTGCCCAGACGGTAGCTCTTGGTCACGTTCTCGAGCCGGATGACGACGTCTTCAGACAATTTCCGCAAACCTCCACTCCAACGACCGGTACAACGCACGTCCCACCAGGAACGTAACGAGTCCAAAGCCCGCAGCCGCGCCCAGCATCAGTGGGGGCAGCGTTCCGTTCAGGAACACCTCCCGCCAGCACACGATGAGGGAGGCCATCGGGTTGGCATACAGCATCCACGTGCAGCCCTTCTCCACCAGCAGACCACGCGGATAGATGACCGGCGTCAGGTAGAACCAGAGCAGCATGAAGATGCCGGTCAGCCGCTCGAGGTCACGGAAGAACAGGTTCGACGTCGCCACGATGAGGGCGAGTCCCTGGGTGATGAAAAACTGCACCGCCACCAGCACCGGCACCTGCCACACCCAGTGAACGGACGGACGGTAGCCGAACCACAGCAGGAAGACGACGATGACGGGGATCGATATCACGAAGTGGACGAGGTCGTTCAGCACCCCGGCAAACACCAGGAACTCCCGGGGGAACCGGACCTTCTTGATGAGCGAGCTGTTGGCGAGGAAGAAGAAATTGGCCGCGTTCACGGAGTTCGCGAACCACTGCCACGGGAAAAGTGCCGTGATGAGAAACAGGACGTAGGGGGCCTCGGTCTCGACGCG
>DATKVD010000466.1:0-3453 GCA_035530235.1 Planctomycetota bacterium
TTCCCCTTCGCCCGCTCGACACCGGACTCCGCCAGGGTCAACGCCACGGCACGTCTGACACCCGTCTGACTGGACGTGGTGTTGGCCACGGACAGGATCACCAGTGTGGCACAGACCGTCCCCAGCAGCAGACTGACAATCAGTGCCGCCAACAGTGCATGGCCCCGCTCTCTTGCAGTCGTCATGGTTTACCTCCCTGCCCCTAGTTCCTCAAGTTCACATTGGTGGTGTACGAGACACGGATCGTGTGTTCGGCGTTCCCCGGGTCGGCACACTCGACCGTGAGGGTGACGGTCATCGCCGAATCCTCCTGGACGTAGCACACCGTGAACGCACTGACGTTATCACACACGTTCACGCGCGTGCCGTCCTCCGTCCGGACGAGTTTCCCGGGCTCCTCCCCCACGGGAGGCTCATATTCGTAGGTCACCACCGGACCCCACTGAAGCAGTTCAAGTGCCGGGTCGTACCCGACACACCGACTGAAGCTGATCACAGCGACATCCTGACCGTAGTACTGGTCGGCGGGGTCGGGGTTCTCGCCGACGGTCCAGCCGGTGCAGGTCTCCCCCGTGTCTTTGAGTTCCCGCACCATGACCTCCACCACCTGCCGGACGCGCTCCTGCACCACCCCCTGCGTCATCGTTCTCGAGGAGGCACCCATCCCGGCCCTGAGGAACGTGATGCCCACCGCAAGCATGACCCCCACCAGGACCGCGGCCAGGAGCACCTCCAGCAGCGTAAACGCCTTCCAGGTTTTCGTCTTCACGTCGCGCACGGCTTTTCCTCAGTAGCTGGTCACCTCGGTCATCAACGTCGTCCGACGCATCTCCCCCGTGGCACACCGCCAGGTCACCCTCACCTGCACGGTCCTGCTGGTCCCCGCCGGATTCTCACTGATGGCGGCCTGACCGACCTGTGTCGAACCGGCGGCGTTGATCAGACGGATGGTCCGGCCGTCGTTTCCCAGACCGCTGGCCTCGAAGGTCGGCGGGATGTTGGCGGCGGTCACCTCGGCATAGGTCAATCCCCGCACCGTCTCGATCACACTGTTGGCCGCATTCAGGGCGATGTTGGTCTCCGCGTTCATTGCCTCCAGTTGGACGTTCTGCGCGATGGCCATGAGAAACACGGTGATGGCGATCACCAGGACCGCCGCACAGACCATCACCTCCAGAAGTGTGAAAGCCCTGTTGGATCCGAACGTCATCTCATGTCTCCTCAACGACCCGCCCGGTACGTCACCACACGGACCTCCGACCCGATCACCGTTTGAAGGTCCCTGAACTGCTGCATGGTCATCCCGGCGAGTTCGAGCAGCGTGCGCTGCTCTTTCGGCCGGGCGGCACGCACCTCGATCAGGATCAAGCCGACCATCGCCTCGGTCGCGGAGATCTTGACGGCGACGCTTCCGGGCGTGAGCATGGCGTCGCCGTCACAGGCCAGCACGTCGCCGTAGTCGAGGTGTTCCAGTTCCTCCAGCACCTGCTGGCAGGCGTGTGTCGAGAGGGCGGTGTGACGGGCGGCCGCATCCGCCATGAAGGCGGCCCCCATGCTCGAGGCCAGGCCCATCGCGAGGATGACCAGGATGACCGTTCCGATCATCACCTCGAGCAGTGTGTAGCCCAAATCCCGTCCGTGAGTACCCATTCCCTGCGACCTCGAAGACGGACCGTCGTGTCCGCCGGACACCGCCAACAAAAACGCCCGTTCCCTGGCTGTCGAAGGAACGGGCTTGTCGTACGAAGTCCGTACATAAACCATGTCCCTTCGGCAGCCAGGCTGTCCCGACGTCGTCGGGACCCTCAGCTTTGCGCCCCCCGGTTACCCGGGGTTTGCCTGTATCGAGGACACCATAAACACCTTATCGGATTGTCACGTCGCTACGTTAAGCCAACCCTCCAAAGAATCCTGCCCTCTTCACAATCTCTTCATACCTCACGACGGACGACTTGTCAAGGAATCGGGGGCGGTTTCACGGTGCAGATTTTTTGTACCGTGCGTGTCGACGCCGTATCGGGGATTCCGGGGGTGCAAATCTTTTGTACCGTCTTCGGCGCCGTCTTCGGCACCGTCACCGGGAGTCGTCCGTGCGAACCGGCTCGTGGAGGAACATTCGAATTGTTTCCAAAAAGCTAAAGTGCCCCCGGGGGGCCGTCGATAGGGAAGCCAGCAGCACATATCCTCGACAAAGGCAAACCCCGGGCAACCGGGGGGCGCAAAGCCAGGGAATCCCGAGGGGATCCGCCCGGCTGCCGAAGGGATAAGGAAAGCTGGACGTGTGCACGGCCATTCCTTCGGTTCGAGGGAACGGCCGTTTTTTTGTGTCCGGACGGGATCCTCCGGACGCTTGGCAGATAGGGAACCATCGGCCGCGGCCGGGACATTCGCACCGGTCAGCCTCACCGGCAAGGGAGGATTCCAAAAGAGAGGACGCCGGTAGTCGGCCTCACCGGTGGGGCTGGCAGGGTGTTTTGCATGCGGGTGTCTTCGGGCTGGCAGGTATCGCGTGAGAGGGACGGCCATCGTTACGAGTCACCGGGCGACGTCGGCAGGACCGGCAACGCGCCCGGCTTCGGGGACGGTCGGATGGCCGGGAGTTGGCCCTGGAGAGGGCAAGGCAGCGGGCAGAGGGCGGAATCCGTCCCCTGTTTCGACTCCTCTGTCCGCAGCCGTTTGAAAGCGAAGAGCCGCTGCAATCGGGCAGACGCTCATTGACACTGAAGATTGCCTGGTCCATCGGCGGGAGCCTACCCACACCCCCCCGCTGCGCGAGAGCGCAGTTTATTCCGTTGGTGGGCCAGGCGGATATTTCAGTCGTTTCCATCCCCAGCGGGAACGACCGATATTCCGGGCCGGGAGAGGCGAGCCTACCCACACCCCCCCGCTGCGCGAGAGCGCAGTTTATCGTCTCTGCCGGCCCGGTTTTTTCTGTACCCACGTCGCGGGAATTCCTTGCACCTCTCACGCACGGGCGCATAATCTCCGGTGCGTCCGATCGGGGGAGGACCCATGATGATTCCCGTCAAGCTCGTCCGCAGGATCCGGGACACCGCACGCGCACGGATCGCCCGTGCACTCGACGACCTCGAGCCCGACGACAGGGAGAAAGTCATCGGGACGATCGCCCTCGCCCACCGGCTCGGACGACTCGACCTCGTCCTCCCCCGCCGCGAGCGGGTCATCCCGATCCTTCAGCAGGGACAGGACGGCGCAAGCGGGGGCTTCCCGCATGAGGAATGGCACGTCCCCCTGGTTCCGGTCCTTCTCACGGTGACGGGCCTGAGGGTGCTCGGCGCGGGACTCCTGCACCCGGTCCGTGAACTCGAACGCATCCTGTCCTCGGACGAAGCGCTGCGCGACTGGGTCGAATCGCTCGACTGGTCACACCCGTGGGGCGGGCCCACCGGTGCCGGGCACAATCTCATCAGCTTCACCTACTCGGCCGACGAT
>DATKVD010000467.1:0-18771 GCA_035530235.1 Planctomycetota bacterium
TGGTCCCGAGGGCCTGCACGCTCCAGTCCCCCGTCACCTTCAGCACCGTCCCGGCGAGGAGGGCGCCGCAGCCGCCGGCCAGACTGCCCAGACAGGACGACACCGCCACGTAGATCGCCACCTTGTGTCCGGGGGGCGGGAAACGCGTGATGAGCTTGTTGGCGGCCACCACCGCGATGGCACTCGATGACCCGCCCACCACGCTCGAAACCGCCAGCCACACCAGGGCCGTCCGGGGTGTGGCCCATATCCAGAAAAGCGGCAGAAACGCCCAGAGCAGGTGTCCCCAGAAGAGCACCTGCCTGGGACCCGCACGGTCCACCAGCACGCCCGAGCGTCTGGCGGTGAGAAGCCCCCCCACGAGCGGCAGCACCACGAGCACCGTGACCCCGGCCATCAACTTGAGTTCGATCTGGAGGTCCTTGAGGAAATAGACGTTGGCCAGGGCCCCGCCGAGCGTCATCGAGAACGTCCAGCAGACGTTGAAGACGAGCCAGGGCCGGAAGGCACGGTCACGGATGGGCTCGAGGACGTCGTGCACGAAGTGCCGGCTCTTGGTCATGGCCATCGCCGGCTCGGGGATCGTCCCGTGGATCACGAGGTCCAGAAGTCCCACGACCAGTGCGACGAAGAAGAGTCCCATGAGGATGTAGAACCGGGCGCCCTCCGGCGAGCGGTCGACGATGAGTCCCGCCGGGATGATGACGCAGATGATGGCGAGATGGATCCACCAGGTCCGTCGGCCCCAGAACCCCCCGTGGTGCTTCTCGGGGATGATGTCGGCGAGCCACGAGTACCACGGCGGGATCGTCATCGCCATCAGCAGGTTGGCGGCGCACGTGGCGACCACGAGGATGACGCTCGCGTGGGCCCAGCCGCCGAGGAAAAACAGGAACGAGAGCAGGATGCCGGCGAAGCGGGTGCACCGACCCGCCACCGCGAACCAGAACCACAACGCCTTCCGACGACCCGCCTGACGCGTCACATACGCCGACAGCAGCTGTGTCGACAGTAGAAACGACGAGATCCCGCCCATCAACCCCCACTGAAACGGGGTCATGCCGATCCGGTTCCCGTAATCCAGGAAGAACAGTCCCGTGATGAGGGTGAAATAGACACTCCCCATCATCCCGGTGTAGATGTGCTTCCGCATGATGGAGGGGAGTTCCCACGGGAAGACGACACGCTGGGCGAAGTATCGTCGTCGGAAGGGCATCGACCTGAGGTGGGCGTTTTCGGGATGTGCGGTGGCGTCCATTGCACCGGGCCGGGGGCTGTCAGATCGACACATGCCAACCGGAGCATTCGTTCCCCCGCCGACGTCCGGTCCGCGACGTTAGCATTATCGCTAAAGGGCCGACTCTACAGGGCCGGACCGGGCACTCAAGCACAATCGCTCGAAAAAACGAAAATTTTTTCGCGACGACCGGAAGATACGGTAGACTGTCCACACCCCCCTGCCCCGAACGAGGAGGAGCCTCCCATGATCACCGGCATCGCCCACGTCTGTTTCACCGTCCGAAGCATGGACGCCTCGCTCACGTTCTACCGCGAGGGTCTGGCGATGACCGAGGCCATGCGCAGACAGAACGAGCCGATGAACAGATGAACAGGAGATGCAACGCCCCCGCACCGCAAAGACATATGCTCGCGAATCCCGCTGAGTGCCGTTCTCCATGTCACGTAGTGTCGCATTTTCTGAACACCCTCCCAGGTTTCCCTAACCCGATGTGAGCTAAGGCGTTAGGCAACGCATCCGGCCGCGACACCGTTCAGCGTGTTGGTTTTTCCCAACATGCACGACATCCCATGCAATCTGGTCCGTGTGTGTTTCGAGAATCCGCCACGTCGTATCACGTTCCACAGAAAGGACTTGGCTCGAACGTCCCGGAAAAACGTCCATTCAGCCGGCATTTGGCACAGCATTTGCAGTGTTTCTGACGGTGTTTCGTTTTCGGGGGGAAATGTCCGTCATCACCCCCCTTTTTGCTGAAAGGTGACCGAGAATCAGATCACGTCCGGCATGACGTGGGCGTGCTTCAGGAGACAAGGAGGATGTTATGGGTTTGAAGTGGATGATGTCCCTGGTGCTGACACTTGCTCTGGCCGCGGTTGCCTCGGGTGACGAGGTGACGCTGCCGGCGACCGGCGACTCGCAACTCTACACCGGTGGCGACATCGGCGGGAACGAGTGGGCTGCCAACAGCAACTACGGCACGAGCGAAAACCTCTACATGCTTGGCGAAGACGCGAGCGTCGGCTACGAGATCGTCTTCAAGTTCGACCTCACCGGCATCGGACCCCAGATCGACAACGCGATCGTCGGCTTCTGGGGCAACGAGACCCTCGAAGAGACCATCACCGTCTACCGAATGACCCGCAACTGGAAAGAGCTCGAGGTGACCTGGAACGACGCCGACTGGGGTGCCGACCACGTCAATGGTGGCGGCGACGACACCCCGTGGACGACCCCCGGGGGTGACTATGACAACTCGGACTCCGCCTCGGTTACGGGAGTCTTCACCGCAAACTACATCCGCATCACCGTCACCGACCTCGTGCAGAACATGATCGACGCCGGACAGGATTACGCGGCGTTCGTCGTCTTCGGCAGCACCACCGATGACCCGTTCCGCGTGTGGTCGCGCGAGAACACCGGCTATCAGGCCGACCAGAAGCGACCCTATCTCTATATCGACCATGTCCCCGAGCCCGGGACGCTGCTGCTTCTCGGCACCGGCATCCTCGGTGCACTCGGGTACCTGCGTCGTCGCAGGATGAGATGATCTCACGCAGCACGCCCCATCGAGACCCCTTTCCCCGGCACGTCGGGGAGAGGGGTTTCTTTTTGCACGCACGCGGGTGTGGCCGTATACTGATCATGCGTCGCCCCGGACCGTGGCATCGTCGCCCTGGCCGTCCGTGCGACGGGCCGCCGAGCGTCGGGCGGCGGGATGCACACACTCAACCCCCCAAGGGAGGCCCCCCATGATCACCGGCATCGCACACGTCTGTTTCACCACATCCAGCATCGATGCAACCCTCGATTTCTACTGCGGAAAGCTCGGCCTGATCGAGGCCTTTCCGTTTCTCCGCGAGGACGGCTCGAAAATGGGGGTTTACCTGCACGTCGGCGGGCGGACCTTCCTCGAATTCTTCGAGGGAACGCTTCCCGAGGGAGCCCAGACACCCCCCTACCGACACCTCTGCCTCGAGGTGGACGACATCGAAGCAGCGGTCCGCACGCTGCGGGAGAAGGGCCTGGAGGTCACCGACGTCAAGATGGGCGGCGACAACTCCTGGCAAGCCTGGCTCGAAGACCCCGACGGCAACCGCATCGAATTGCACCAGTACACGGAGGAGTCGAAGCAGACGCCGTCACTGAAGTGAGGACCGGATCTCCTGTAAAAGGCGCCCTTCGGGCCGCACACATAATCGTGGGGCAATCGTGCCCTTGAGCCCGGCAGAGGAGCGTTCGGATGCGAGTCGGAAGGCCTTTCAACGAACGGCTGGCTCTCCTTGCGGTCATCGCGTGTGCGGCGTGTCTTGCCGCGTCCGCGGGCGCGCAGGGGCCGGGCGAAGCGGCGAAGATGCCCACGATTCACCCGAAGCATCCGCGGCTGCTCTTCCGGGCGGAGGACGTGGAGGCCCTGCGCCGGAAATGCCGACAACCGCTCTTTGCACCCATCTACGCCGAGATGGTGCGCTGGGCCGACGCACGCATTGAGGCCAAAGACGGCATCGGCGACCCAGCGACGTTCGGCTTCCTCTACCAGATGACCGGCGATAAGAAATACGCCGAGGAGGCCAAGCGCAGACTGCTTGCGTTCAAGGGCTGGGCCGGGGACTTCTACAACTCCTTCTACAACATCAAGGCGACCTACGACCTCATCTACGATGCGCTCACGCCCAAGGAGCGTGCCGATTTCGCCGCGCGCATCCTCGGGATGTACACGACCTCGAATACCGGGTGGAAGTACAGCACCTACGGACTGCACCGGATGAGCATTGAGACCCCGTCGGTGCTGGCGGTCTGGGGTGATGAAGGCCTCGACATGGAAGGGGTGCGCAAGCGCTTCGCCGGGGAGTGTGAGTTCATCTATACGAAATGGATCCCGCGCGGGAACATCATCGCCGACCACTGGGGCGGGTGGCATCGAAGCTTCGAGTGTCAGTGCTGGCCAAAGTATGTCCCGGTGTTCGCCGAGATGTGGCTCAACGCGACGGGCGAGAACCTGTTCGAGAACAAGTTCATCCGCGGACAGTCCGCGTGGTATCTCTATCACCTCCTGCCGGGCTTTCAGAAAGCCGGTGCGTACCGGCTGGTGCCGGACAGCTACTCGCCGTTCAGCACGGGGCCGGACCTGGTCAACCGTATCGGGTCCACCCTGATCCTCGGCAAACACAACAACGACGGCCTGGCGATGTGGTGGTGGAAGCAGCCGATCACGCGCGACTTCCTTTGGGGCCCCACTTGCGCGGGGTTCTTCAAGACGCTGTCAATGGAAGGGCTCCCCGAACGCTACCGCGACAGGGTCGTCGGCAACGGCGTCGCCCGGCTCATCCTGCTCTATTACGACCCCGACGTCGAGGTGCTCAAGCCCGAGACGTTCCCCGAAGACGCTTACCACCGCGGCATGGGGCTTGTGAGCACGCGGTCGGGTTGGGACGACGGGGCGGCGTTCGGGTGGTTTCACTGTGGACGTCTGACCGCCGGCAAGCCCGACGACCTCGACAGCAACGGGTTTTTCATCTGGCGCAACGGCTACCTTGCGGGCGACGCATGGCCCCCGACGAAGAGCGCGCACACCGGTTACGAACTTGACAACTACCGCCGACGCACCATCGCACACAACCTCATCACCGTCTACGACCCCGAGGAGCCGCTCAAGCACTTCTGGAGCCAGTACGCACTGGAACGTTACCCCGAACGAACAGACGGCAAGGCCGAATCGAACGACGGCGGTCAGTTGGGACAGTTCATGCTCAAGCTCGACCCGGCACTGCACCCGTGGAAGGAAGAGGGGGGCGTCAACATCTACAAGGCCAACGCGTTCATCAAGGCGTGGCGGACGACGCCTTACTACGCCTACGTCCTCGGCGACGCCACCCGGGCCTACAGCCCGCACAAGCTGAGTTTCTTCACCCGGCAGTTCGTCTTTCTGAAACCCGACGTCTTTGTCGTCTTCGACCGCGTCGTCAGCACGAAGGCCGAATATCGAAAGACCTGGCACATCCACCCGATGGAGAAGCCCGAGGTGGAGGGGAACACGTTCCGGTGGCAGGCGTGGCTGCCCGGCAGCAAACCCCAGCCTGTGGGCCAACTCATCGGGTGGCGACTGCTGCCCGAAGAGGCCGAGATGAAGATCATCGGCGGCAAGGGGCAGGAGTGCTGGATTAACGGGAAGAACTATCACACGGTCCGGGGAGACGACGTCAGCAACGGCCGGTATAAAAAGCAGGACGAGGCCGACTGGGAGCACGCCTGGAGAATCGACGTGACGCCGACGAAGGCCGCCGAAGAGGACATCTTCCTGCACGTCCTTCAAACGTTCGTCGGCAAACCGGACCCGGTCGCACAGGTCAAACGGGTCGAGACGCCGCAAACGGTGGGCGCGGAGATCATCCTCGGTCGGGACTCATGGACCGTCACCTTCGGACGCGACGGCCTCCCCGGGGGCCGCATCAGACTAGGCCGCGGCGCCAAGATCGTCCTCGACGAGGCCCTGCCGAAAGAGGTGGAAGAGACGTACCGACACTGGAAAGACGACCCGAGATACAGGACGTGGACGACCGACGCCCGCTACCGCATCATCATCCCGCCCGACGACATGAAGTAAGACAAATCCGAAATCCGAAGCACGAAACTCGAAACAAATCCCAAGCACGAATGACCCAAATTCGAGACCCCGAGGCGGACCTCCTGTTTCCCTGATTCCGTCATTGGGATTTCGTGCTTGTTTCGTGCTTCGTGCTTCGTGCTTCGAGTTTGCCTTATTCAGCTCCATCCCAGCAGTAGGTGCAGAGTCTTTCCTTCGGGAGACCGATGGCCTCGACGAGGTCGTCGAGGCGCTGGTATCGGAGGGTGGTGAGTCCGAGATGTTTGGCGACGCACTCGGCGAGGGCCCGGCACTGGGGGGAATCGGGGTCGGCGTATTCGGGCGGGACGCCGGCGTCGGGACCTTCGAGTTCGCGGATGGCGCGTCGCCCGGCCAGGTCGAACTCGTCCCGAGAGCGCGAGAAGTTCAGGAACTTGCACCCGTAGATCAGCGACGGACACGCCGGGCGCATGTGCACCTCCAGCGCCCCCTCGTCGAACAGCCGACGCACGTTGTCCTGAAGCTGCGTCCCCCGAACGATCGAATCCTCACAGAACAGCAGCCGCTTCCCCTCGATCAACTCCCGGATGGTGATGAGCTTCATCCGGGCGACGAGGTCGCGCACGTCCTGGTCCTGCGGCATGAAGCTGCGGGGCCACGTGGGGGTGTACTTGACGTAGGGCCGACGGTAGGGCACGCCGGCCTCACTGGCATACCCGACGGCGTGACCGGTGCCGGAATCGGGGATGCCCGCGACGTAGTCGATCTCCACGTCGTCGCGCCGGGCGAGCGCCGCCCCGCACCGGTTCCGCACCATCTCCACGTTGATCCCCTCGTAGTTGGACGACGGGTAGCCGTAGTAGACCCACAGGAACGAGCAGATCTGCATGCGGTCACCGGGTTTCCTCACCTGCTGAATGCCGTCAGCGGTGATGAGCACGATCTCCCCGGGACCGAGGTAGGTGGTGGTCTCGTAGCCGAGGTTGGGCAGGGCACAGGTCTCCAGGGTGACCGCACAGGCGCCGTTCTTCTCGCCGACAACGACGGGGGTCCGGCCCAGACGGTCGCGGGCGGCGTAGAGCCCCTTGTCGGTCAACAGCAGGATGGAGCACGACCCCTCGATGGCTTCCTGTGCGTTCCGCAGTCCCT
This sequence comes from Planctomycetota bacterium, assembly GCA_035530235.1. Lineage (GTDB taxonomy): Bacteria > Planctomycetota > DG-23 > DATKVD01 > DATKVD01 > DATKVD01. The sequence goes on from DATKVD010000467.1 coordinate 6,969, forward strand.
TCTCGAAGGTGGACTCCTGGTTGACGAGGGTGGCGGTGAGTTCGGTGGGGTTGATCCCGCCGCTGCTCATCTCGGAGAAGTGCGGCGTCCTCTTCCTGAACACGGCCTCGGCCAGTTCCCCGATGTTGGCGATCCTGCCCACCGTCACGATGGCGTAGACCCCGAGGTGTGAGCCGATGATGAGGGGCTGGTCGTCACAGTCACTGATGACCCCGATGCCGCACGTGCCCTTCATCTTCGCGACGTCGTCGATGAACTTCGACCGGAACTGCGACGACGTGATGTCGTGAATGTGACGGGCGAACCCGGCGTGTCCGGCGACCGCCAGTCCCCCGCGCACCGTCCCCAGGTGGGAGTGATAGTCCGTCCCGTAAAACAGGTCCTCCACACAGTCCTTGTTCGAGACCACACCGAAAAATCCGCCCATAAAACAGTCTCCTTCGGGTAGGGAGTTGCGAGACGGTCGTTCCGGCCGGAACGTTCGGGGACCATTATAGGGACGACCGGACGCCGGTTCAAGGGATTCCGAAACTCCCCCCGTAAAATCCCCGAGCGGTCTCACTCAAGCCCCCGAAGTGTGTGGGCGGCGGGGCTCCTGTCCCGCCGCCTCTTTGCCGAATCTGGCGTGGTGGGACGGGAGCCCCACCACGCTCGTACGTCAGAAACCTCCGGTGAAACCACTTGCCCGTGCTGGAAGTCGCTGGCAACGGGCGCCCGGTACTTGTATAATAAACATGGTATCCCGAAGCGGCGCCGCCCGCGACGATGCGTCCGCAAACGAAGGGGAATCCTGCCATGACCTCTAAAGACAGCCGTGCCTCCGAATCGCCGCCCTCCGCCTCCGGGGGACGTCCCAAACGCCGTCTCTGGCGGTGGATACTCCTCGGCGTCGTGATCCTCTTGGTGCTCGTCGTCCTCATCGGGCCCTATATCGCGTCGATGGGCCCCGCGCGGGGCATCATCGTGGGCACGCTCAACGACCTGCTCAAGGGGACGTTCCACCTCGACGAGGTGTCGCTCTCGTGGTTCGGCCCGTGCACGGTGCGGGGACTCCGGGTGGTCGACCCCCAGGGACGTGAGGTGCTCTCGGTGGGCGAGGCGAAGCTGGTGCCCGGACTCTGGGGACTCCTCTGGTCGTGGGAGAACTTCCAATGGGTGGGCGTGGACGGGGCGGAGACCGCCCTCCACGTCGACGCCGACGGCAACGTCAGTCTCCTCGAGGCCTTCACACTCAGGGAGCCGGGACCCGAGAAGCCCCTGCCCGACCTCCACGGCACCGTCAACATCAAGGACGCCTCGGCCAGGATCGTCCTCCACGACGGACGGATCCTCGCGATCACGCGGATGACCGCCAAGGTGGCCGTGGACACCCTGAGCACGATTTCCGGCGACATCGAGGCCGACCTGGGCGAAACGGGCGCCCTCAACACCCGCTTTGTCCTCACCAACCTCCTGCGCGACGGCAAGATGCACCCCCTGCACGCCACGGTGGACCTCGACGTGAGCACCGCGGAGGGACGGGACATCGCGCTCAAGCCCCTGCTGTCCATGGTGACGGACCGGGCGACGTTCGGCGGGAGGGCGAAGCTCTCGGCAAAGATCAAGGGAAGCCCCCTCACGCCGGAGGGCGCCTTCGAGCTCACGCTGGGGTCGTTCACCGCGTCGACGGCGGGGGGATCGGTCGCGGAGGCGGTCGATCTGAAGCTCGGCGGCCGGTTCGTCGTGGCCGAGGGAGACCCGGACCGCTGGGGGAAGCTCCCCGGGACGGACAAGCGGACCGCGGCAGGGGAAGTCACCCTCACGGGCGACCCCGGGACGGTCCGCGTGGACCTCGCCTGGCCGCTGGCCATGCCGCCCTTCGAGGTCCGGCCGACCCGTGAGCAGTGGATGACCGCACTCCTCACGGGCGACGACTCGGCACTGCCCCACTTCACCGTCGGCGTCACCGGCGACGTCGACCTGGCGCGTCTCGCCCGGGCCGTACCGGCACTGCTCAGCATCCGACCCGGCGTCCGGGTCACCTCGGGCCGGCTCACCATCACCGACTTCTCGGTCCGACTGGACGCGACACCCGTCGCGACGGGGACCGTGACCCTGAAGGACCTCCAGGCCGAGCGCGACGGGAGGGCCACGCCGCTTCCCCAGCTGATCCGCTTCGGGTTCGACGCCGTCCTCGACCCCGGCAAGGGACTGCGCGTCCGTGACGCCGACCTCGCCTCCGAATTCGTCAAGATCGACACCACCGGCGACCTGAACCGTGTCCAGGCCGTCTTCCAGGCCGACCTCGCCGGACTCTACGGACAGATGAACCAGGTCTTCGAGATGGGGACGTTCGAGCTGGCGGGCATCACCGGCGGCACGGTCACGGCCGCCCGAGGAGCCGACGACGTCGCCCGGCTGGAACTCAAGGACATCACCGCCCGGGACCTGCGCTACCGAAAGGACGCACGGCTCCTGGAACTCGAAAGCGCCGCCCTCACCGCCGCCGGCGATCTCCGTCTCGAAGGGGGCGTCCTGAAACGCGTCGACGTGACCCTTCAGGAGATGAAGGCCGCGAAGCTGCGATACGTCGAAGAGAAGCGCCGACTGGACCTCGCCAGCGTCTCGGCGTCCGGAAAGGCGGACGTCACCTTCGAGAAGCCCCCGGCCGACTCCCCCGTGACGGCACTCTCGCCCGCGAAGGTCGTCGTCCACGAGGGCACCGTCGAGATCGACGGGACGACGTCGGTGTCGGGGTCCGGCTCGCTCGAGTTGAAGACCGGCGCGGCGGACGTGACGCTCGAGGTCCCGCGAGCCGACCTCGCGCGCCTGGTGCAGACCGCCGGCGGACTGGGACTGCCGGCGGGAGAACTGGGCCGCTGGGGCGGGTCGCTCGAGGCCCGGAACGTGCGTCTCTCGCGGACCCGCGCCGACGGACCCATCACACTGCCCGGACCCGCCACCGCCACACTCCGGAACCCCACGCTCGACGGAAAGACCCTCGACCTCGAGAAGGTGGACGTCACCTGGACCGGCGTCGAGCTGGACCCGACACTGAATGCGCTTTCCGCCGCGAGCCTGAAGGTGAACTCGGACGTCGCCGTGCTGACGGCGACCGAGTTGGCGGCCGGCTGGGGCGGGGCCCTGTCCCTTTCGGGCAAGGCGAACGTGCAGGCCGACATCGACCGTGCGCTCGGCATCCTGGCCCGCGTGACGCGCTCGGGCGCCGCCCCCGGGATGAGCGGACGCCTCGACTGGTCGGGCGAATTCAGCTCCACGCCCCCGGGCGTCCTCGCCGGAAGGACCGTCACCGTCAAGAGTGCCGGCAAGGTCGACAACTTCGCCGTCCGCAGCGGCAATACCTGGGAGCGCATCGGCACCGTCACCTTCGCCCAGGACGCCGACGCCACCTTCAAGGACGACAAGCTGGAACGTCTCACCGTCCGGGAAAGCCGTGTCGACATGCCCGGGAAGCTCGTCGCCGTCACCTCGGGGACGCACGTCGCGTCGATCGGCGCCCTCGAGGCCGACCTGGACGTCCAGCGGGCCGACCTGGGGTATCTCGCGCGACTCCTCTACGACGAGAAGGGGACGCCGAGGCCGCCCTTCGACTTCGACCTCCCGGCGGCGTTCGGCACGTGGACACGGGAACTCCGACGATACGCCGGCACCGCCACGCTCAAGACCAGCGTCAAGCAGGCCTCGTCCAAGACGCCGATGGTCTCGACCGGGACGTGCACCGTGGCCGGCGCCTCTCTGGACGGCAGACCGCTCAGCACACGGGACGTCCTGTTCGAATGGCGGAACGTGAAGATCGCGTTCGAGAAGCTGGAGGCGGAATGGCTGAAAGCGGACGTCGGCGTGGCGTCGGCGTCGGCCTCGGCGTTCAGTCTCACCACGGGCGACGCACTCCAGGTGACCGGTCAGGTGCACGTGATGTCGGACCTCGCCGGCACGATGGACCTCGTCAAGCGCGCCGTCTCGGCATACCCCATCGCACGCACCCTCGAGACCGCGCTCCCGCCGATGGCCGGACGACTCGACTGGACGGGGACCTTCACCTCCGCCGGCGCCGCCACCACCTTCAACGGCGAGGGCACACTCGACGACCTCCGGGTGGGAACGGGTCCGACGGCCTTCAGCGACCGCAAGGTGACCTTCAACAACCAGGTCGAACTCGAGACGGAGACGAAGACCTTCACGGTGCGGCAGCTGCTCGTCCGGGCCACGCCCATCGGTCTCTCCGTCGCCGGGACCGTCCGGGAATACGACGGCCGGCGCATCCTCAATCTCGCCGGACGCTACCAGGGCGACTGGGAGCGGGTGATGCCCCTGGTCTACCAGTTCGTCCCCAAGGCCCGCGGGAACGTCGCCCTCGCCGGGGACGCCTCGGGCAGCTTCACCGTTCAGGGCCCCCTCAACGACCCGACGGTCAAACCCGTCTGGCGCGGGATCGAGGGCAGTGCCCAGGCCGGGTGGACCACCGCCCGCATCCTGGCCATCTCGGACGTCACGTTCGGCAAGGGGACGATCTCGGCCACTGCCAAGGACGGCATCGTGCGGATCCCCGTCACGGAGATCCCGGCCGGTGAAGGGAAGGTGCGCGTCGGCGCCGTCATCGACGGACGCACCGACCCCGGGATCTTCTACATCCCGGGAAAACTCCAGGCGATCGAGAACTTCAAGTTCGACAAGGAGTTCGGCAAGAAGTTCCTCAGCATGATCAACCCGATCTTCGGCGGCAACGTCCAGGGACTGGCGTCCGTCATGGTGCAGGACGTGAGGGCGCCCCTGGACGACCCGAAGACGGCGCCCAACGAACTGCTGAAGAACATGAGCGGAAGCGGACGACTGGACCTCTACGACCTCCAGGTCGAATCCAAGGGGTTCCTGGACGTCCTGGTGCAGCTCGTCGGACTGGGGGGCGACGGCGTCTACCAGGTCCCGCACACCGGGACCGACTTCGTCATCCGCGGCGGCCGCATCTACTACAAGGACTTCGTGGTGCCGATGCGCAAGAATTTCGACTTCATCTTCTCGGGGTCGATCGGACTGGCCGACAACCAGCTCGACATGGTCGTCTCGGTGCCGGTGACACCCAACCTGCTGCGCAGCAGCGGGGCCGGGGGACAGGCGGACGACATGGCCCGGGTCCTGACGATCCGCGTGGACTTCAAGATCACCGGCACAAGCGACTCGCCGAAGATCACACCCCAGTTCAACCCGGCGAGCCTGCTCCAGAACGCCCTGCGGGCCTTGATGCTCGACCGCCTCGGCGGACTGCTGAAACCCAAATAGCAGCAATGACGAAGGACGAATGACGATTCAAGCCCGAGATCCGAATGACCGAATGCCCGGCGCCCGCGGCACTGCCACATTCGGTATTCGGGTCTTCGTCATTGAATCGTCATTCGTCCTTCGTCATTCGTCATTCCACCCGTAGGGGGGCATCCATGAAGCTCATCGAGCAGTTGAAGGACCGGGTGACGAACCTGCTGACGGCGCCGCTGGACGAGGTCGGGCGGTGGGCCCGGTTCGTGCGGTTCCAGATCCAGCTCTGGCGCTTCTGCGCCGGACGACTGCGCAAGAACAACGCCATGGCGATGAGTTCGGCCCTCTCCTTCCGCACCCTCTTCGCGCTCATCCCGGCACTGGTCCTGGCGCTCGTCATCCTCAAGCCCCTGGGACGCGTCGAGACGACCCAGGCCGGCATCGAGAAGGCCCTCAAGATCGTGGCACTCGACCAGATCGTCGTGAGCGAGGGTCCGAAGGCCGCCCCCGGACAGCCCACCGGCACCCAGGGACCTCCCAAGGTCGTCAAGCTGGCCGAGACCATCGAGCGGCTCGTCACCAGTGTCGAGCGCAAGCTCACCTTCGGACGCATCGGTCCCGTCGGCGTCCTCGTCCTCATCTGGTCCGTCCTGACCCTTCTGACCACCATGGAGAGGTCACTGAACCGCATCTTCAACGCCCGACGCGTGCGGTCCCTGGGGAAACGGGTGCTGCTGTACTGGTCGGTCGTCACCCTGTGTCCACTGCTGCTGGTGACGGCGGTCTACCTGGGCGGTGTCGCGGCCGAGGTGCTGAGGGGCATTCCGGTGATCTCGTGGATGCTGTCGGCAGTGGGGTGGATGGGGCCGGTGGTGGTGGGCATCGCGCTCCTGGCGACGGTCTACAAGCTGATGCCGAACACGGCCGTCTCGTTCAACACGGCCCTCGTGGGTGCGACGGTGGCGGTGCCCCTGTGGCTGGTGGCCAAGTGGGGCTTCGGACTGTACGTCTTCAATCTCGTGGGTCGCGGCAGTCTCTATGGGACGCTGGGACTGCTGCCGGTGTTTCTCTTGTGGCTGAACCTGTCGTGGCTGCTGTTCCTGTTCGGGGCGACGATCGCACACACGGCGGCGAACCTGTCGGCGATGCAGGCGGCCCGGGAGCACGAGCGTTTCGTGCCGACGTCATCGGCGATGCTGGCCGCGGCGGCGGCGGTGGCGGTGCCGTTCTCGACCGGGACGGGACCGGTGCCGGCACGACAGGTGGCCGGGAAGCTCAGGCTGCCGACCGAGAACGCCGAGTGGCTTCTGGAGCGCCTCATCGCGATCCGTGTCGTCAGCCGGGTGGATTCGGCCGCGGAGCCGGCCTACGTCCTGGCCCGACCGGCCGACAGGATCCCCCTCACCGAAATCCTCGAGATCGACGGGTGCCGTGAGGCCGACCGGCCGGCCGACTACGACCCCGAGGTCGCCGACGTCCTCGCCCGCTTCAGACAACGGGCCTGCGGCTCCTTCGGAAAACTCACCCTCGCCGACATCGTCGCCGCAGACGAAAGCAGTTGACGCGCGTCCTTTTTCGTGGTAAATACCGGCGGGTGTGTGTGTCCGACCGCTGCATGCCTTTCAGGGGAATCGACCATGAGAGCGAGGATACTGTGGTCCGTCGCCGTGCTGATGTCGGTTGCTTTGGGCTGTGTGGCCAACCCGGTGACGGGAAAGAGTGAGCTGGCGATCCCGGACTCGTACGAGATCGCCCTCGGGGAGCAGTCGGCGCCCGAGTTCGAGAAGGAGTTCGGGGGCGTCCATCCGAACACGGAGCTTCAGACCTACGTGAGTGGGATCGGGGCCCGCGTCGCAAAGGTCTCCGACCGGCCCATGCCCTACGAGTACACGGTGCTGAACTCCGACGTGCCGAACGCCTTTGCCCTGCCGGGCGGGAAGATCTACATCACCGCCGGACTCCTCAAGCTGGTGGAGAACGAACGCGAGCTGGCCGCGGTCCTCGGACACGAGACCGGTCACGTGGCCGCCAAGCACAACATCAACTCCCTGAAGCGACAGATCGGCGCGAGTATCCTCCTCGAGATCGCCACGCAGGCCGTCGGCGAGCAGGGGGCCTCCGCCGCGCAGATCGCACAGGTCGTCAACAACATGGCCGGACTCCGCTACAGTCGCGAGAACGAATACCACGCCGACGAACTCGGCATCCGATACGCCAGCCGCGCCGGATACAACCCCTGGGGCATGGTCGAACTCCTCACCTCGCTCAAGGGCGGGGATACGACACAGCCCGGGCTCCTGGACGAGTTCTTCCTCACGCACCCGCTGACGGACAAGCGCATCGAGCAGGCACGACTGCGGATCGAGGCGGACCACCGCACCGCCGACCCGAAGGCCCCGGACCCGGGCGCCGTCGAGTTCGCCAGAATGAAGCTGCTGCTGAAGTAAGCACGAAATCCGAAGCACGAAATCCGAAACAAATTCGAATCAGACAATGACGGAATAACCGAAACCCAGAGCCGTTTGTATAATTCCGTCATTTGGATTTCGTGCTTGTTTCGTGCTTCGTGCTTCGGATTTCCCGTCTCCCTTTTCCCCTTGTCACCCCCCTTGCCCCCTGCTACAATGAGCGGTTTGATGGGACAGTCTTTTTTCACACCGCGACGAGCAGGGGTGCAGGTGAGGTCCGGATGGACAAAGTGATCGCCGTCCGTGGGGCGGCCGAGCACAACCTGAAGCACATCGACGTCGACATCCCGCGCGACCGGCTCGTCGTCATCACGGGACTGTCGGGGTCGGGCAAGTCGTCCCTCGCGTTCGACACGCTCTACGCCGAGGGCCAGCGGCGCTACGTCGAGAGCCTCTCGGCCTACGCCCGACAGTTCCTCCAGCAGATGCAGAAGCCCGACGTCGAGTACATCGAGGGGCTCCCCCCCACCATCAGCATCGAGCAGCGGAGCGGTCTCGGGACCCCGCGCTCCACCGTCGCCACCACCACCGAGATCTACGACTACATGCGGCTGCTCTACGCGCGCGTGGGCGAGCCCCACTGTCCGAAGTGCGGCAAGCCCATCAGCCAGCAGACCCCACAGCAGATCGTCCACGAGGTGCTCAGGCTCCCGGAAGGCACGCGCATCATGGTGATGAGTCCACTGGTGCGCGGACGCAAGGGCGAGCACAAGGACGTCTTCCAGCACGTCCGTCGCGAGGGGTTCGTGCGGGCCCGCATCGACGGCGAGGTCACCGACCTCAAGCGGGCGAAACCCCTCGACAAGAACCGTGCACACACCGTCGAGGCCGTCGTGGACCGCCTGGTCCTCAAGGACGGCGTGCGCTCGCGGCTCGCCGATTCCATCGAGACCGCACTCACCCTCGGCGAGGGACTCGTCGTCATCGCGGTGCAGCAGACCCCCGACACGTGGGAGGACCACGTCTTCAGTGAGCTCTACGCGTGCGTGGACTGCAACATCAGCATCGAGGAGCTGAGTCCGAGGCTGTTCAGTTTCAACAGTCCGTACGGGGCGTGTCTGACGTGCGACGGGCTGGGCACGCGGCTGGAGTTCGACCCGGACCTCATCGTCCCCGACCCGGGTGTGAGCCTGGCCGACGGGGCGATCGACGCCTGGCGTCGGGGCGGCAAGCGCATGGCCATCTACTACAGCCGGGTCCTCCGCAACTTCTGTCACGACTTCGGCGTCTCACGCAGCACCCCCTTCAACAAGCTCCCGAACGACATCCAGAAGGTCCTGCTCCACGGCACGACGCCCAAGCAGGCGAAGAAGTACGGGGTGCGACGGTTCGAGGGGGTGCTTCCGAACCTCGAGCGTCGCTTCGAGCGCACGGCGAGCGAGTACGTGAAGCAGCGGCTGCACGGGTACATGAGTGAGCTGGCGTGTCCGGACTGCGGCGGCGCACGGCTCCGTCCCGAAAGCCTCGCCGTGACCATCGACGGACACAACATCCACCAGATCACGCGGATGTCCATCGCCGAGGCGCTCGCGATGTTCGAGGGACTCCGGCTGACCGCCGAGCGCAAGGTCATCGCACACCAGATCCTCAAGGAGATCCGTGCCCGGCTGGGGTTCATGGTGGACGTGGGCCTGTCGTACCTGACGCTCGACCGGATCAGCCGGACCCTGGCCGGCGGCGAGGCACAGCGCATCCGTCTGGCCACGCAGGTCGGCTCGGGACTCGTCGGCGTGTGCTACGTGCTGGATGAGCCGTCCATCGGACTGCACCAGCGCGACAACCGTCGGCTCCTCGACACGCTCGTGCGTCTGCGCGACCTGGGGAACACCGTCATCGTGGTGGAGCACGACGAGGAGACGATCCGCTCGGCCGACCACATCATCGACCTGGGACCGGGCGCCGGGGCGCACGGCGGCGAGGTGGTCGCCCAGGGACCGCTCGAGGCCATCCTCGCCGAGAAGCGCTCGGTCACCGGGGCCTACCTGGGCGGCAGAGAACAGATCGACGTCCCCCCGACGCGGCGGAAAATCCTCAAGGGGGACGCCGTCACCGTCTACGGGGCACGCGAGCACAACCTCAAGAACATCACCGTCAAGGTCCCGCTCGGGGTGTTCACCTGCGTCACGGGGGTGTCGGGCTCGGGCAAGAGCACGCTCGTCAGCGAGATCCTCCACCGGGCACTCATGCGCCGACTGCACCACTCCTCCCGCGTCAAGCCCGGGGACCACGACCGACTCAGCGGCGTCGACCGCATCGACAAGGTCATCGAGATCGACCAGTCCCCCATCGGGAGGACCCCACGGTCGAACCCCGCCACCTACACCAACGTCCTCGACCTCATCCGTCAGCTCTTCGCACGCATCCGTGAGGCGAAGATCCGCGGCTACAAGCCCGGACGGTTCTCGTTCAACGTCAAGGGCGGCCGCTGCGAGGCCTGCCAGGGGCAAGGCACCAAGAAGATCGAGATGCACTTCCTCCCCGATATCTACGTGGTGTGCGAGGAGTGCAAAGGACGACGCTTCAACCGCGAGACGCTCGAGATCCGCTGGAAAGGGAAGAACATCGCCGAGGTTCTGGACATGACGGTCGAGGAGGCCCTCCGGTTCTTCACGAACTTCCCGAAGGTCAAGCGCATCCTCGAGACGCTCTACGACGTGGGACTGGGCTACGTCCAGTTGGGACAGTCCTCGACCACGCTCTCGGGCGGCGAGGCGCAGCGCGTGAAACTCGCCAGTGAACTCGGAAAGGCCTCCACCGGCCGCACCTTCTACATCCTGGACGAGCCGACGACGGGACTGCACTTCGCCGACATCCACCGGCTCCTCCACGTCCTCAACCGTCTGACCGACCTCGGCAACACGGCCCTGGTCATCGAGCACAACATGGACGTGATCAAGTGCGCCGACTGGATCATCGACCTCGGGCCCGAAGGCGGTGACGCCGGCGGCGAGATCGTCGCCGAGGGCACGCCCGAACAGGTCGCGAAGCATCCGACCAGCTATACGGGGAAGGTGCTCAAGGCGCACCTCCCGAAATGACGCCCCGAGGCGGCGAAGGTCGAAGGTCCAAGGTCAAAGGAAGCCCGAAGCACGAAATCCGAAGCACGAAACAAATCCCAAGCACCAATGACTGAAATCCCAAACCCCGCGTACCGACCGGTTTCGGTTATTCCGTCATTTGAATTTCGTGCTTGTTTCGTGCTTCGTGCTTCGTGCTTGTTTCGGATTTCGTGCTTCGGGTTTGCGTGGGGGCCTTGCCCGAGAAGAGATCCAAAACCGTTGACATCCGCTCCGCCCGCGGGATAATAGAGAAAACATATTCCGCTGGATCAAGGAGGTGGACCGATGCATGGTGTCAAGCCGGGACGGGGACCGTCGCTGATAGGCGGCATCGGGGGCATCGTCTTCATCATCCTCGGCATCGCGATGTTCGCGACGGTTGGGTCGAGAGGAGCGCCCCCGATCTTCCTCCTTTTCCTCGGCGGGATTCTCCTGGTCGCCGTGATCGGGACGGTCTACAACTTCTGGGCCGCCACCACCCGGAACCGGCCGAGCACGTTCGACATCACTTCCGGCGACGAGGAATACGACCCGATTGCGAAGGCCCTGGGCCACGGGCCGAAGACCGGCGAGCCGACCATGGATCAGACCGAAGAGAAGCCCAGACGCTTCGAGGGGGAGTTCTGCCCCTTCTGCGGCAAGAAAGTGGAAGGCGAGTTCGACTTCTGCCCGCACTGCGGGAAAGACATATAAGGCAAATCCGAAGCACGAAATCCGGAGCACGAAACAAGCACGAAATTCCAATGACCGAATGACAGAAACAAGAGCGCCGCCTACCGCGCCGTTGGTTCAGTCATTCGGTCATTCGGATTTGTTTCGTGCTTCGTGCTTCGGATTTCGGATTTACCTTACTCCACACCTCCCGCCTCGTCGCCTTCGATGGACCCGACGGAGATGTCGAGGTCCTCTCGGCGCTCGATGCGGTCGATCTGGCCGTCACGGATCCAGACCACGCGGTCGGAGACGGAGAGCATCTTCATGTCGTGGGTGGCGGAGATGATGGTGACCTTCTGCTCGTCGTTGAGC
>DATKVD010000468.1:0-4973 GCA_035530235.1 Planctomycetota bacterium
GGTAGACCTCGAGGTGGGACATCCGCCACCACAGGTTGTCGCCCTGTCCCTCGTCCGTGGCGAAAAGCTGAAACCACGTGTCGCCCGCGTGGACGCACGAGGCGAGGCTCTGCTTGTCACGCTGGTAGAAGACGATGCACGGGAGGCCGGGCTTCAGCCGGGCGAGCAGGTACCGGAAGTGTGCCTCGGGGGCGACGCCCAGGTTCATGCGGATGCGTCGGAACTCCGGCTTGCCCTTGACCGGCCGGTCGATGAGGACGACGGCGGTGCACTTGTCGGCGTCCACCGATTCCACCCGTCCGACCAGGATGTTCGTCGACGCGTCGAGGATCTCCTGGAGCGGGAACAGCCGCTCGATGAAGCCGGCGGCCGCACCACACATCACGAGGAGAACCGGAACCCACTTCAGTCTCATTCACGGGTCCTCTGCGTCAGTCGTACCGCACGCTGAACGTCTCGAACTCCCCGGTCGGCTTCTCGTCCTTGACGTCCATCTTGTCCACCTGGGCGTATCGCGGGCCGCGCTTGATTTTCTCGAGGAGCTCCGCGACGTCCGCCGTGGGACCTTCGACGACGGCCTCGACGCGACCGTCACGGAGGTTCATCACCCAGCCGGTGAGTCCGAGCCGTCGGGCGTGACCCTCGGTGAAGTTCCGGAACCCCACCCCCTGCACGCGTCCCGTCAGGAAGACGTGCACGCGTCGCGTGCCGGCCGGGACCTCCGCCGCCGACCGCTCGATCACCAGTCGCACCACCGTCCCGGCTGTCGGCAGGACCTTCACGTTCGCCGCGTAGATGTTCTCGTCCTTCGCTTCCGCGCGGGGGTTCTGGATGAGCGGCGACCGGTCGGTGTAATGGAGACCGATGAGGCTGCCGGTGACGGCGGCTTCGAGCGTCCGCTTCTCCGTCGCGGGGTCGAAGGTCTCCCGTGAGCCGGTGACGGTCCAGAGGGCGGGCTTGAGGGGTTCTCCGGTCCTGATGAGGGCGACGAATTCGTCGGCCGCCCTGCGGACGGGTTTACCGTCCGAGGTGTATTCGGCGAAGATGCGTACCGGCATGCCCGTGGGCGGCCGGCCGTCGCCGGCGGGCTCTCCCTCTTTGGCGCCCAGCTTCTTCAGCGCGTCCAGAAGCTCCCCGGCCGTGCAGTCGGTCACGAAGACCGTCTCGTAGGTCTTGCCGCCCTTCGCGACCAGGAGGTATTCGATGGCGCCCTTGAGGACGTCGTACTGTCCCTGGTCGGCGACCGTCGCCGGAAGGCTCACCGTGCCCGCCTTCTCATCCACCTTGACCCTGGGCTCGGCGGGCGCCGCTCCGCAGGACGCACAAACAAGACACGCAGCAATCACCCAGGACGTCACGGTCCTCATGACTTGCCCCTCCAGGGACGCGCTTCCCTCCGAGAGTGCCGCACCGAACAGGCGTCATCCACAGATACTATGTGGGAGGAGAGCGGTCGATTGTCACGGCACGTGCTTCCGGACGACGAACCGTCGGCCGACGTCGGGCAGAAGGCACGTGAGGGCGTCGGGGAGCGCCGCGACCTTCCGCTCGAGTTCCTCCCGAGGCACGGTGTTCACCGCAAACATGCCGAAATGGTGTCCGACCATCACCGGGATGCCGCACGCCAGGCACAGGTCCGCCGCCTCGTCGAACGTGAAGTTCCCGATGATGTTGAGTGCCCGGCGCCGGTCGTCACGCCCGTTCACCGGCAAGAGCGCCACGTCCGGCGAGAAGCACCGGAGCGCCTCCTCGAGACCGTCGTACGGGACGCAGTCCCCCGAATGAAAGAGCACCAGGTCCCCGAGCGCCAGCACGTAGGAGATGAAGTGATGGTTGCCGTCGGCGTCGGTCTTGAGGGCCTCGTGCGCGGCCGGGAGGACGTGGACGGTCACGAGGTCGGCGAGGCAGGCGGAGTCGCCGGCGTTCACGGGCCTCAGCCGGTCACGGGAGAGACCCATGTCCAGTGCCCGCTGCACCTCGGCCGCCGGCACCATGAACTCACACCGGGGGTTCGTGCGGGCAAGCACCGGGAGCGTGTCGGCGTCCATGTGGTCGGAGTGGGCGTGCGAGCACAGCACCACGTCGAGGTCGTGCACCTCTTCGGGTGCGATCGGTGCCGGCATCAAGCGGCCGTGCGCCTTCGGGGTGTCACGGTACTTCTCCGTCAGGCGGTCCGAGAGGTAGGGGTCGATGATCCCGGTGAAGCCGCCGACACGGAAGGCGAACCCGGCCTGGCCCAGCCACCACAAGACGGCCGTCCCGTCCTCCGCCCTCACGTGTGCCAGGTCCTGGGCCGTCGTCCCGTCGACGGGCTCCGTTCGAACGTCGACCATCCCACACCTCCCCGCACCGCTCAGCGGTGCCGTCTTGCGATCTCCGACAATTCGTCGGCCGGCAGCGTCAATAATCGAACTCGTTCGGCGGAACGGGGCCCACGGGCGGCTCCGCCGCCGGGGCGTTCCGGGCGTCGGTCTCACGCCGGTAGAGCGGACAGTGCCTGCCGGGCGGGTCGACGGCGATGACCGTGTTGCCCCGCCACGTGACCCGGTAGTCCACCGGCGTCGTGAAATCCCGGCCCCCGACCGTCACGGTCTCGGTGTGTTCCTCGAGCGGATAGCGGACGACGACGCGTGCTCCCGCATCGAGCCCGGCAAGTTCGACGAAGTCCCCCCGCCACGATACGTCAACCGGTGTGCCGTCGCGCTCGACGGTCACGTCGGCGCGGTCGGGGCCTCCGGGAACGCGCACCGTCAGATTCCCCGGATGTTTCATCGTGATCTCGAGGCGTCCCTCGTTCGGCTCCCGGCATCGCACGGTCGCCTTGTCGGAATCCCGGCTGACCGGGAGGTTCACGGCGACGCCGTCTTCCGTCGACGTCAGGGCTTCGTGCCACGCCAGGTAGAGTCCCTTGGCCCCCGAGCTGGCACAGCAGCCCATCAGTGTGCGTCGGTGGTCCTGGGTCGGGTCGAGCGCGGAGAAGTAGGGGTCCCTGAAGTCACTGATGAGGTCGTTGGGCCCGGACCATCCGGCGAACCCGCCCCGTGCCCGCTCGGGCACGCCGTCGAAAGACTCCGTCTCGGTGTCGGGCAGCGTGCGGGTCGAGCGGACCCACGAGATATCGCGGAGCTGGTTTTCGAGCACCTGGTTCCGCCAGATGCGGTCCGCGATCTCCCAGCAGTCGTCCCGACCCGACTTCGCCAGTGCGATCGCCGCGTCCAGCATGTCCACCACCCCGCACGTCTCGCACCCTTCGGTCTCGATGTCGCGCCGGCCGATGAACTCCGGATACCATCCGAACCGTGTCCCGTGTGCGAGCGCCCACCGGAACACCCGCTCACCCCACTCGAGGAGGTCGTCGTCCCCGGTGTGCCGGGCCAGGCGCAGGATGCCCGCGACGGTGTTCGTCCGTGAATGGAAGTGTCCGACCGTCCAGACGGCGTCCTCGCCCTCGCGGGCCCGGCTGAAGCTCCCGTCCTCGCCGTAGCCGCCGCTCCTGAGCGCGATGTCCCGCGACAGCGCCCTCGCCAGCACCAGCGGCTCCTCGCGTCCCGAGGCACGTGCGTACTGAAAGAGCGGCCGGATGAGCCGGCCCAGCCACACCGCATCGGGGGCTTCCGGGTTGTCGGTTTCGAGGACCTGTCCGTCGTACCGTGCCAGCGGTCTGCCGTCCTGAACCGCCACGTGGTCGAACCGTGCGTAGTCGTCGCCGTCCCACCGTGCAAGCTCGGAAAGCGTCGCCACGTCCCGGTCGATGGCTTCCGCACACACGGGGTCGTCGGCGGCTAGACAGCACGCCGCCAGACCCAGCATCGCGGAGCCCTGGTCGTAGACGTCGGCGACGTGCGCGGAGTACGACGTCTGAGGCCGGTAGATGAGCCCGTCTTCCTTCTGCTGGGCGACGAGCTTGTCGCGAAGGGCGAGTTCGAGATCGCGTCCCTCGTCGGAAGCGGTCATCACCCGCAGCGGAACCAGCGCCTCGAGGTATCGGCCAAGCTCTTCGACGGTGTCCCACGCGTCGTGTGCCAGCTTGGGCGGGTCGGTCAGCAGGTAGGTCCACATGAAGGGACGCCCGGTCCGACGGTCCACGTGCCCGAGGAAATAGTTGAAAGCCAGTCGGGCCGGGCCGAAGAGATCGAGACCGTGCGAACCCGTCATGGCCTGCCTCCGTGGACGTCCCGGGACGTCCGCCTCCGCAGCAGACGCACGGGCACGGAAGCATGCTAAATCGCCGGGAGAGAGTGGACAAGCGGAAAATGCCGGCCGGGCCGTTCGACGCCCGCGCAGACGCCGGGGAGATCACTCACCGGCCGAGAGACGCCAGAACCGCACCTCCCCCTCGGACCCGACGAGACAGAGTGTGTCGCCCGAGAGGGTCCAGCGGAAGGTGAGTCGGTCGGCCGGCAGGGATGCGGTTCCCTCGGCGGGTGCGACCGCTTCGATCTTCCCCGTGCGCGTGTCGAGTGCAAGGACGCTTCCCGTCGCGGCGTCGAGATAGAGCAGCCGCTCGCGCCAGACGAGCGGGGGCACGGAGAGTCCGAGGACCGCGTGGTCGGCCAGTCGCACGGGGCTTTCGAAGCGGACGTTCAGGCGGTCCAGGTCGAGCACCGTGACGTGAAGCGTGCCGTCCCTGACCGTGTGCATGATCGCCGCGCCGTCCCTCCCCGACGGGCCGACGACCGTCAGCGGACGGATCGGCGAGACGTCCAGAGCGAAGACGAAGCGTTCGCGCCCGGTCCGCACGTCGAAGCCCGAGACCCTCCCGTTGAACGAGTCGGTCAGGAGCACCACGTCCCCGGCCAGCACCGGCGGATGCCAGAGTGTCGACGCCGACACCGGACGCGTCGCGATCACCCGTCCGGTCGCCGGTTCGAGCGTGAGCAGTTCCTTTCCGCCCGTCTCCGTCGGGGTCAGCAGTGCCAGCGTCCGGTCGTCCTCGTCGAAGGTCGTCCAGTCGCCCGGACGGCGCCAGAGCT
>DATKVD010000469.1:0-3786 GCA_035530235.1 Planctomycetota bacterium
GCCTGATAGACGGCCAGGGCGTGTTGGTACTCACTGCGGTCGGTCTTGAAGTCGGGACCTTCGGGTTCGGGCTTCGGTGCGTCCCACTGCTTGTCGGGCTTGAAGCTCATCTGGGCCCCGACCGGCGCCGAGAACATCGCCACCACGCAAATCAACAGGACCGTCTTCCTCGTCATGAGCGTCTCCCCGCACGTCTTACCGGAGGTATTTGAGCATGTGCGGCTCACGTCCCATCGTGTGCATCCACAGACGTGCCAGCATCTTACGCACATCCTTGGCTATTGTACCCGATATCCTCAGCCTTTCAACCTTAATCGGTGCGGTGCCGGCCAATTTGTTGAGCACCGTGAGTGCCCCGCGACTGACGTAAATCATGTCGGGGACTGAGCCTGTGCACTTCCGACAGATCGTTCCCCCGGCCCCGGCGGCGAATGCCACCTCCTCCTCCGTTCCCAGCTCTCCCCCGCACCAGGCACACGCGTCCAGACGCGGCAGCAGTCCGATCAGTGTGAGCAGCCGGATCTCGAACGTGTGGAGCACGACGTTCGGACGGTCGGTCTCACACAGCATCGTGAGTGTGCGGTGTGTCAGTTCGAAGAGTGCCGCATTGGGGTCGTTCTCTTCGGTGAGTGTGCCGAGGAGTTCGGCGACGAAGAAGGCCGCGTAGCCGCGTCGGAGGTCCCGTCGGAGTCCGGCGAAATCGTCCAGCAGACTGCTCTCGGTCAAGAGCTGCAGACCGGAACCGGTCCTCTCGATGAACACGACCTCGATGAGCTGGAAGAGGTCGATGGTCTGCCCGGTGCCGCGTCGCCTGCGCTTCGACCCCTTGGCGATGAGACTGAGACGACCGAAATCACGGGAGTAGACGGAGAGGATCTGCGAGGTCTCACGATAGTCGACCAGTCGGAGGGTGATGGCGTGTGTCTTGCGTGAGGCCACGGGCCTGTCCTGCCTCTCGTCCCGAGGGGAGCTTGTCGAACGGGTCTGGACTTTCTCCACGCTACGGTTCGTCGGCCGGGGGCTCGGGAGGGACCTGGACCCTCACCTTCTTGACGCGTCGCTCGTCGACGTCCAGTATCTCGAAGCTCACGTCCCGGTACCGGAACGTCTCGCCTTTCTGGGGGATGTGTCCGAGTGCACTGACGGCGAACCCGCCGATGGTGTCGTACTCGGCGTCCTCGGGGATCTGGACGTGGAGGATGTCGTTCAGGTCGTCGATGCGACAGCGTCCGTCGGCCTCCACGGTGTGTTCGTCCAGTCTCCGCAGCAGTATCTGTGTCCGACTGTCGTACTCGTCGTCGATCTCACCGACGATCTCTTCGACGATGTCCTCGACGGTGACGATGCCCGCGGTCCCGCCGTACTCGTCCACGACGATGGCGAACTGGAGTTTCTTGGCCTGGAACTCCCGAAGCAGCTCGGCGATGGGCTTGGTCTCGGGGACGAAGTAGGGGGGTGAGGCGACCTCGGTGAGCGGCTTGTTGGGGTCGCGTCGGACCTCACGGATGAGGTCCTTGATGTGCACGACGGCCACGATGTTGTCCCGACTGTGCTCGTAGACGGGGACTCTTGAGAACCCGTGCTGAAGCATCAGTTCAATGGCCTGCTGTGACGTGGCGGACGCCTCGACACCGATCATCTCGGTGCGTGGGGTCATGATCTCGGCCACGTCGACCTCCCGGAACGAGATGACGGAACGGATCATCTCACGCTCGTCGGGCTTGATGGTGCCCTCGGCTTCGCTTTCGGTCACGGCGTCCAGCACCTCGTCGGCCAGTTCCTCCCCGGGTGAGGCGTCGAGTGGACTGGGAAGCAGTCTGGCGATGATCTCGTCGATGAGGTGCTTGAGTCGGACGAGGGGCAGTCCCAGCATCGAGACGAGGTATGCCGGATGTCCCAGGGTCAACACGATCTCCTCGCCGCGTCGCTGGGCGATGCCCCGGGGGATGAGTTCACAGATCACCAGCACCGCCACGACCGCCACGACCACTTCGAGGACGACCTTGAGTGTCGAGGAAGCCGCGGGGTCCTTGACCCCGAGGAGCGGTCCCAGGAGGATCACCGCGACGAGGGCCAGCTCCGTCAGGAACTTCAGCACCAGGAGTCTCGGCGTGGTGTCGGTGAGTCGGGGCAGGAGTGTCCGGAATGTCTTGAGTCGTCGTCGTTCGCCTGCCAGTGACCGCAGTCGTGAGCGACTGCAGAGATTGAAGCTCGAATAGAGCAGTGACAGGAAGAACGTCACCGACAGCAGCACCAGACCGGTCGTCCAGAGGGCGGCACCACTCATGATTTCTTCTCTTTTCTTGCCGGGGAGCCGAGGGCCCTCAGGATCTCCGCCTCCCGCTTTCTCATTTCTTTCGAGCGCTGCACGGACTGGTCGTCGTAGCCGACGAGGTGCAGCATGCCGTGCACGGCGTAGAGGATGAGTTCGAGTTCGGGGTCGATGTGTCGGAGACGGGCCTCGTCCCGTGCACGCTGGGCCGAGATGACGATCTCTCCGAACACCCTCTGACCCTCCGGGCCGATCTCTTCCTCGTCGAAGGGAAAGGCGAGGACGTCGGTGGGGCCGATGTGGTCGCGGAACGCCTTGTTGAGTTCGGTGATCCTCTCATCCGTGACCACGGCCACACTGACGTTGACCTCACGTCCCAGTTCTTCCATCATCACGTGTCTGAGGACGGCCCGGAGCTTCTCCTTGGGCACCTTCATGGACTTCTGCAGGTTGACGATTTCGATGGTCAAGACGGCTCCTTCCGCAATCGGTTCAGTACTTGATGCGGCCGTGGAAGATGCTGGTCAATCCCTTCGTCAGGCTGGTCTCGATGCCGTGGAGTTCGCGCAGGGTGAGGTTACACTCCTCGAGCTGTCCGTCGGCGAGCTTGTTACCGGTGATCTGGTGGACGAGGTTGCCGATGCGGGCGGGTGTCGGGTCACTGAGGACCCGTGAGGCCGACTCGACCGAGTCGGCCAGCATGACGATGGCCGACTCCTTTGACCGTGGCTTGGGACCGACGTACCGGAACAGGTGCTCGTCGGGCGGATCGTCGTCTCCGGCCTGCATGCACGCCCGCTTGTAGAAGAATTCCACCAGGGTCGTCCCGTGGTGCTCGGCGATGACATCGAGGATGGGACGCGGCAGTCCCAGTTCCCGGCCCAGCTCGAGACCGTCCTTGGCGTGTGCGGTGATGACGAGGGCACTCATTCTGGGGGAAAGGGTGTCGTGACGACTGCCCTGGTCGCCCTGGTTCTCGACGAAATAGTGGGGTTTGTTGATTTTGCCGATGTCGTGGAAGTAGCTGCCTACGCGTGCGAGGAGGTCGTCGGCGCCGATGGCACGGGCGGCGGCCTCGGCCAGCACGCCGACGGTGAGACTGTGATTGTAGCTTCCCGGGGCCCTCAGTGCGAAACTCTTCAGCACCGGCTGGTTCAGGTCTCCCAGTTCCAGGAGGGAGATGTCGGTCGTAATCCGGAACAGCGGCTCCAGGAAGGGCAGCAGTCCCGTGATGATGACGCCCACGAGGAGGCCGTTCAGCATGCCCACCACCGCCTGACCGCTCACGGCCTGGAGTCCCGCCAGTCCTTCCGCCTGACCGATCCCCACCCCGTAGATGGTCACCACGTGTGCCAGTCCCGTCACCAGTCCCACCTGGAGCAGTCTCGTTCGCTTGCGGATGCCGTAGGTATGGAGTGAGGCGACGACCCCTCCGGCGAACAGCACCAGGAGGGGTCGGAAATCGGCGTCCGTCGCCAGTCCCACCATCAGCACGATGAACACGGTCGCCGCCG
>DATKVD010000470.1:0-9415 GCA_035530235.1 Planctomycetota bacterium
CGGGGGTCAAGACGGTGGGCGTGGACGCCGGGACGCTTGAGCGCATGCAGGACTACGTCGCCCAACTGGCCGCGAGGGGTGCCGCGGGCGTCATCGCCGGGTGCACCGAGTTCAGCGTCCTCTTTGCCCACGCCGAGCTGCCCGTGCCCCTGATCGATCCCATGTGGCTCCTGGCCGAGGAAGCCGTCCGCCTGGCACGGGAGTAAGCGGCTCGTCGAATCCCTGGAGAACCAAGTACGTTCCATGACCGAGCACGGGTACAAGGTCGGCGGCCGTCGCATGATGCTCCTCTGCGAGGGGCATTTCGGCTCGGAGTACGCGAAGACCGCGACGGGACTCATCATCTGGTGTCCGGACGAGGTGGTCGCGGTCATTGACCGTGAGACCGCCGGACAGAAGGTCGAGGACCTCATCGGGTTCGGGGAGGGCATCCCCATCGTCCGCACGCTCGAAGAGGCGGTGAAGCTGGGCGGCACTCAGCTCGTCATCGGCGTTGCGAACGTGGGCGGGGTGCTCGTCCCCGGATACCGCGAGGTCATCGTCCGGGCCATCAAGCTCGGCTGCGATGTCGTGAGCGGACTGCACGACATCCTTTCCGAGGATGCGGAACTCGTCTCGCTTGCCGAAAAGCACGGTGTGAAGATTTACGACGTCCGGCTGGTGCCCAAGGTGCCGGTGGGGATGAACCGTGCCCGCACGGTCGGGAACCGGCGGGTGCTGGCCGTGGGCACCGACTGTGCGACGGGCAAGAAGTGCACGGCACTCGTGCTCACGCGTGAGTTCGCCGGGCGCGGGCTCGACGCCAAGTTCGTCGCGACGGGACAGACCGGCATCATGATCGAGGGCGACGGGCTGTGCATCGACCGCGCCATCGGTGACTTCGCCTCCGGCGTCGCCGAGAAGCTCGTCCTCGACAACGCCGACCGCGACTGGCTGTTCATCGAAGGGCAGGGGAGTCTCGACCATCCGTCGTATTCCGGCGTGACGCTGTCGCTCCTGCACGGGACGGCGCCCCAGGCGCTCGTCCTGTGTCACATCGGCGAGCACACGGGCCGGCGACACGACGACGGCTCGCCGCTCATGTCCGTCGCCGAAAACATCCGCCTGCACGAGACCGTCAGCACGCCCATCCTCCCGACGAAGGTCGTGGGCTTGAGCCTGATGACCCGGGGGCTGTCGGAGGCGGACGCAAAACGCGAGATTCGGAAGCTCGAGGACGAGACGGGACTCCCGGCGACCGACCCCCTGCGCTTCGGCGTGCGGAACCTTGCCGATGCACTGATCGAGTTCTTCGACCGACGGCCCCACGGGACTCCGCACCGCAATCCGGGAGACGGCCGCCCATGAAGTTCACCACGCGCGTCATCAGGCTGGGGTACGCCCGGGGCGTGTTCCGCATCGCACGCGCCGAGGTGACCGAGCGCGAGAACGTCGTCGTCGAGCTGGAGCACGACGGCGTCATCGGCATCGGCGAAGCCGCGCCCATCCGATATTACGACGACGAGGACGCCGCCGCCGTCGTCGAGACCGTGAACGCCGCTGAAAAACTGATGGGCGACGACCCGTTCCTCGTCGAAGACATCATGGACCGCGTGGCGAAGGCGTTCCCGAGGTCCCACGCCGGGGTCTGCGCCGTCGACCTCGCGCTCCACGACCTCGTGGGCAAACTCCTCGGCGTCCCGGTCTACCGCCTCTACGGGCTCAATCCGGAGAAGACGCCGGTGACCTCGTTCACCATCGACATCGACGAGCCGGAGATGATGGCCGAGCGCGCGGCCCAGGCGGCCCGCAAGTACAAGGTGCTCAAGATCAAGATCGGTCTCGACCGCGACGAGGAGACGCTTGACGCCATCCGCGGCGTGACGGACGTCGCGCTGCGCGTGGACGCCAACACCGGCTGGACGAAGGAGCAGGCGGTCGAGAAGATGAACGCGATTGAGCCGTATGACATCGAGTTCGTCGAGCAGCCGATTCCCCCGGGCGACCCCGAAGCGCTCCGGTGGGTCCGTGAGCGCGTCAACATTCCCATCATGGCGGACGAGAGCTGCGTGGACGTCGCCAGTCTGCCGGCGCTCGTGGGGTGTGTCGATTCCATCAACGTGAAACTGATGAAGTGCGGCGGGCTGCGTGAGGCGTTCCGGATGATCCACTTCGCCCACGCCCACGACATGCCGGTGATGCTGGGCTGCATGTCGGAGACGTCGATCTCCATCACCGGTGCGGCACACCTCTCGCCCATG
This sequence comes from Planctomycetota bacterium, assembly GCA_035530235.1. Classification (GTDB taxonomy): domain Bacteria; phylum Planctomycetota; class DG-23; order DATKVD01; family DATKVD01; genus DATKVD01. The sequence goes on from DATKVD010000470.1 coordinate 2,241, forward strand.
GTCGAATTCGCCGACCTCGACGGAAACCTGATGATCGACCGTGACCCCTTCCGCGGCGTCACCGTCGAAGACGGGAAACTCGTCCTGCCCGACGCCCCGGGCCTGGGCGTGGTTGGGCGGTGAAACGACGGTGACGTAGCCCGGCCACCTGTGGGCCGGGACGCGGGGCACAGGTCCCCGCGCTACAGGAGGTCCTTGGGGGCATGACGACCGATGAGGCTTTCGGCGAGACCCATCAAGCTGCGTGCGTCGCACGGGGAGTTCCGCATCGCGCACGAGACCTTCACCGACCTGGAAAACGTCGTCGTCGAGCTGGAGCACGACGGCGTGGTCGGCGTGGGTGAGGCGGCCCCATGGGTCTATTACGGCGACGAGACGGTGGACGTCGTGGTGAAGGCGGTCGAAGCGGCGAACGCGATGATCGGCGACGACCCGTTCCTCATCGAGGACATCACGACGGCGCTGGCGGAAGCCTTTCCGAACGCCCCGGCGGCGGTCTGCGGCATGGACCTGGCACTTCACGACCTCGTCGGGAAACTCCTCGACGTGCCGCTCTACCGGATGTTCGGCCTGGACGCCTCGAAGACCCCGGTCACCTCGTTCACCATCGGCATCGAGACCCCCGGGGTGATGGCCGAACGTGCGGCCGCCGTCACGGACTTCAAGGTGCTCAAGATCAAGATCGGCACCGACCACGACGAGGAGATCCTCTCGGCCATCCGCGGCGTCACCGACATGCCCATCCGCGTGGACGCCAACATCGGATGGACGAAGGAGGAGGCGGTCCGGAACATCAACCGGCTCGAGCGCTTCGACATCGAGTTCGTCGAGCAGCCCATCGCTCCGGGCGACAACGAGGCGCTGCGGTGGATCAGAGAGCGCGTGAACCTCCCCATCATGACCGACGAGAGTTCGGTGAACCTCAAGGACCTGCCGGGACTGGTGGGGTGCGTGGACGCGGTCAACGTGAAGCTGATGAAATGCGGCGGGCTGCGGGAGGCCGTCCGGATGATCCACTTCGCGCACGCTCACGGGATGAAGGTGATGCTCGGCTGCATGCTGGAGACGTCGATCGCCATCACGGCCGCGGCCCACCTCTCGCCCATGGTCGAGTACGCCGACCTCGACGGGAACTACCTCATCGCCGAGGACCCGTTCGAGGGGGTGACCATCTCCAATGGGAGACTCATCCTGCCCGAGCGACCGGGCCTCGGCGTGCGCGACAGACTGAAATAGGAGGCCGGACATTCCTGTCCGGCATCCATCAATATGACAGGCAGGAATGCCTGTCCTCCTTCTCTTGCGCGGGAGCGCGGTGAATGACCATCGGCGAAATCCTCCTGATTGGCTACCTTGGCGTGTGTCTGGTGTACTGGCTTTACACCACGTATGGGGTGGTCCGGACGCGTCGGGCGCTTCGGGCGCTCGAGGAGCCTCACGGGGACGACCCGGCGGCGTGGCCGAAGCTTTCCGTGGTCGTCGCCGCGTGCAACGAGGCCGACAAGATCGAGCCGGCGGCACGCACGCTCCTGGACCAGGACTACCCCGAACTCGAAATCATCCTTGTCGACGACCGGTCGACCGACGGGACGTCCGGCATCATCGACCGTCTCGCCCGGGAAGACGGCCGCGTCAGACCCGTCCACGTTACGGAACTCCCCGAGGGCTGGATCGGCAAGGTGCACGCCCTCGAGTGCGGGTATCGTGAATCGACCGGCGAGCTGGTGCTCTTCACCGACGCCGATGTGCACTTCCAGCCGGGCACACTGCGCCGCGCCGCGGCCTATCTCGTCCGGGAGCATCTCGACCACCTCACGGTCTTCCCGAGACTCTGGCGGACCGGTGTCGTGGTCGACGCGATGATCGCCGTCTTCCTCCGGCACTTCATCCTGATGACGCGTCTGTGGGGGATGCGTCGGGGGCCGCTCAGGTGCTGCGTCGGGGTCGGGGCGTTCAACATGGTCCGTCGATCGGCCTTCGAGAAGACCGAGGGCTTCGCGTGGATGCGCATGGAGACGGCGGACGACTACGCCCTCGCCTACATGATGAAGCGATCGGGGGCGGCCTGCGACGTGGTGACGGGGTTCGAGAGCGTGGGGCTCTACTGGTATCGCAGTGTGCGCGAAGCGGCGACGGGGGCCGAGAAGGGCTACTCGAGCGCGTTCCGGTGCAGCCTCGTGATCGCCTTGCTCTCCTCGGTGCTGATGCTGGCGGTCGAGCTGTCGCCCGTGGCGTCGCTCGTGGTGATGGTGTTCGGGAGTCTCGGAGCGGCCTGGGGCGTCGCGGCGGCCAACGTCCTCCTTTTCGTTCTCTCCGGGATCCTGTTGAGCCGGTGGGCGGGGGTCAGCGTGCGGCCGTTGATCCTGGCGCCGTTGGCGGCGCCCGTCCTGGCGGTCCTGACGGTCCGCGTGGGCGTGCTGGGCTACCGGCGGGGCGGGGTGGTGTGGCGCGGCACGCTGTATGCGTCCGAGGAGCTGCGCAAGGGCCGGCGCATCCCCATCCCCTGATCCCGTTGCCTGCCGAAGCGCCGGTGCTCACTCCGCGGGACGTCCTTTCCCCTCGTCCTTGACCACGCGAACCGGAAACGGATCGGTGACCGAGCCGGTGTAGATCGTCCGGTGCGGGAACGGGATCTCGATCCCTTCGGCGTCGAACCGCTCCTTGATCTCCCGCATGATGCTCGTCCGGAGTTTCAGGAAGTCGGCCTTCGCGAACCACACCGCAAACAGCAGTTCCAGAGCCGAGTCGCCGAACGCCGTGAACATGATCAGAGGCTCCGGCTCGTCCAGACAGTACGGGTTCGCCGTCGCGACCTCCCTCAGCACTTCCGACACACGGGCGATGTCTTCCTTGTAGGCCACACCGAGCTTGATGTCGAACCTTCGGATGGGGAAGCGTGTGATGTTGGTGACCGGTGTCTTGACCAGGGTTTCGTTGGGGATCCGGACGAACTGGTTGTCGAACGTCCGCAGCTTCAGTGACAGGAGGTCGATGGACAGGACGATGCCGACGGTGTCGTTGACCTTGATGACGTCCCCGACCGCGAACGGCTTCTCCCCGATGAGGAAGAGTCCGCAGATGATGTTGGAGACGCTGGTCTGCGAGGCGATGCCGATGGCGAGTCCCGCGATGCCCGCGGCACCCAGCAGCGCGGTCAGTCGAAAGCCCATCTGGTAGAGCACGGTCACCATCAGCAGTGTCCCGCCCAGGTACAGGATGCCCTTCCGGACCAGCATGGCGACCTGGGGGGTGAGCCGCTTCTTCAACGACCGGCCGGTGATCGCCGCCAGGACGAAGAGCAGCGGGAACCCGACGACGAGCAGCACCGCGATCCGCAGTGCGGCGGCAAGTCTTTCCGGCGTCAGCCATTCCGACGGGTCCACCTGTGCGAGCAGAGACATGGGCTCTCTCCTCGTGAACGGGTCACATCCCGGCGAACGATCTGAAGCTGACCAGGGTCTTCCTGAGGAGTCCCTTCGTCAGGGGGGTCCTCGCGTCGCTCAGCATGTCTCCCACGTTGCCCAGGGCGGGCGGGCCCTTCGCGTAGTCGACGCGACTGGGCCGCTCTTCCCCCTCGAAGGTAACGTCCACCTCGTTGGTCCACGGCTGTGTGTCGGCGTCGTAGGTCCGGAGGTGTTCGACGTGGACGCAGAGACGCTGGACGTCGAGCTGTTCGGGTGCGGTATTGCGGATGCGGACGGGACAGATCGCCCGGTGTGGACGGACCTCGGAGTCCCGGAGGGTCCGTCGGGCCCGGGTCCGCACCGCGTAGCACAGTTCCCCCGACGTCGGGTCGCCGAACCACGTCCCCGAGATGACCACCGTCGGCTCCTCGCACAGCGCCAGTGCACGGGATTCTCCCACGGTCACCTTCACCCACAGTGGGATGCTCACGAACAAGAGCGCCTCGTGACCCGTGGGGATCCGGACGGGCGATTCGGGTCGCACCACGACGGGACGGTCCGGCATCGCCGGGACGAGCTGCACGACGTTCACGTCGGCGCCCACCACCCACCGTGCCCAGGTCAGCGTCTCGGGCGCCGCCTCGCCGACCGGGGCGAGGGGTGCCGCCTCGTCGTCGGCGTCGGCTTCCGGGACCCGCTCGACCGCCATGAGCATCTCGTCACCGAGGTGCCTGAGCCACAGGCTCAGCGGACCGATCCGTGAGCGGAGACACGCCTCCAGTTCAATTCCCGTCGGCTTCCAGACGTCCATGAGCCGCCTTTCGACATCGCTTGCGGTGCCGGTGTCCCTGAAGGGTAAGACATCGGGACGGCATCGTCAAGGACGTTTCCCGACGCCGAGGGTGTGCTTGACGCGTCCGGCGCCGACCAGGGCCGGCACCCCCCAGTCGCCCCGCACCCCTCAGCCGGGGTTGACTTCCGCTCACACAGCCGGTATCATAAGGTAGACAAGAGGAAACGGGGTCCGCCGACACCGGTGCCGTGGACCCCACACCCCTGAGCAGCCTGTCGGGATGGTCCCGCTCATGAGCGTTCTCCGCTCCATCAGTGTCGGTGTTCCGGTCGTTGTGGCGGCCGTCGTGATGTTCTCCGTCCCGACGGACGCCGCCACCCTCGCCACCCGCATCGAGAAGGACACCATCACCGTGCTGGCCGAGGGGGCCGATCCCACCGGCAAGTTCGCACTGGTCTTCTCCCGCCGGGCGGGCAGCATCACCGGGTGGTACGACCTCGACCGTGACCCGAAGATGACGGTGAACCTGTGCTCCCACGGCGACACCAACGGGTATGCCCTCTTTCAGAACCGTGCGGAGATGGTGGTCGACGGGGAGGAGGTCGTGCTCTATCCGGGTCCCGCCGAGGAATTCAGGGTCCTGGAATCGAGTGACATCCGTACGGTCGTTCTGATGAGGGGACACTTCACCACCCCTTCGGGCGAGTTCCCGGGTGAGAAGCTCAGACGGGGGATCCTCGAAGTCACGGGCCGGGAATCGAAGGGTCCGGAGCGTCCGGAGTACCAGACACGGTTCACGGTCTACCCGACGGGACGTGTGTACATCCGTCACATGTTGGGTGTCACGGGACAGCCGATCGTTCTGACCAGCAACCGGATGATCCTCGGGACCGCACCGGTCGACGGGGTGGCGGTGCTCAACGACCACACGGACGCACAGCGGGCGTTCGTCGAGCCGGCGAGCTTCATCCTGCACCACGGCGGTCACGACGACTTCACCGGGAGTGCGCTCTTCGTGGCGAACTACCGCAAGTACCCGACCGACTGGCTGGGACAGATGATCACACTGGACGGTCGACGCCGGGGGTGGCTGCGCTCGGCGTTCGCGGTTCAGGGCGGACGTCAGGTCGTGCAGCCCGGGAAGTACGTGTGGAGCTTCCTGCTTCAGATCGAGCCGTCCGGGATCAGCAGTCGAGGAGCGGCCCAGGGCTACGCACTGGACTACCTGGAACCGGCACGCATCGCCTTCGTGTCGGGACAGGGGGCCCTCGACCTGGGCGACTCGGAAGACCGGCAGATGGACGGGTTCGCCGAGGGACGGGGGTGCTACGTGGTGAACGCCGGGGGACGACGGCGTGTGCAGATGCGTGTCGACGCCGGGATCCTGAGCCGGCACTCCCCCGTTTTCGAGATCCGTCACTGGCAGGGGGGGGGGCCCAGGTTCATCACGGTGGACGGACACCGCCGGCACGTGGGGGTGCATTACACGGCGGATTTCGACAAGGACACGCTCCTGCTGCAATATCTGGGGGTGTTGAGTGTCGGGGTGCACACGGTGAGTGTGGGTGAGGAATCGGGGGACCTCCGGTGAACCGCAATTCACCGTGTTTTTTTCTAAGACTCCCCACGGCTGCCGGACGATAACCTACAGGGATTCCGCGTCTTCTCATTTCGGGACGGGACATGGGCAAACGACAGGGCGACGACGGCAAGTCGAAGCAGGTGTGTTCTTTCTGTCGGAAGGGTCACGACGAGGTCGGCAGTCTCATCGCCGGTCCCCCCGGGGTCTACATCTGCCGGGACTGCATCGAGCTGTGTCACAGCTTCGTGCAGGAAGAGCTTCGCAGTGCCGCCCGCAGTCGCTGGCAGCTCCGTGAGATCCCCGCACCCATCGAAGTCAAGGAGCAGCTCGACGAGTACGTCATTGGACAGGAACGCGCCAAGCGCGTCCTCGCCGTCGCGGTGCACAACCACTACAAGCGTCTCACCGCCAACGTCGACACCTCCGACGTCGAGATCGAAAAATCCAACATCCTCCTGATCGGTCCCACCGGCTGCGGGAAGACACTCCTCGCACAGACCCTCGCACGCATCCTGCACGTGCCGTTCGCCATCGGCGACGCCACCACGCTCACCGAGGCCGGGTACGTCGGCGAGGACGTCGAGAACATCCTCCTGCGTCTCATCCAGGCGGCCGACTGGGACATCGAGGCGGCCGAGCGCGGCATCATCTACATCGACGAGATCGACAAGATCGGCAAGACCCAGATGAACGTCTCCATCACGCGCGACGTCTCCGGCGAAGGCGTGCAGCAGGCGCTGCTCAAGATGCTCGAAGGGACCATCAGCAACGTGCCCCCGCAGGGCGGCCGCAAGCACCCCGAGCAGCACTACATCCAGATCAACACGCAGCAGATCCTGTTCATCTGCGGCGGGACGTTCACGGGACTGGAGAACCTCATCGGCCGGCGCGTGGGTCGCAAGATGATCGGGTTCGACCGTTCGGCCGGGCACCTCGAGGAGGACGAGCGCAAGCACCTGTTGAACCAGGTGGTCCCCGAGGACCTGGTGGAGTACGGGATGATCCCGGAGTTCGTCGGACGACTTCCCGTCATCTCCCCGCTGATGCCGCTCAATGTGGAGGACCTCGTCCACATCCTCACCGAGCCCCGCAACGCCCTCGCACGTCAGTACCAGAAGCTCTTCGAACTCGAAAACGCCAGACTCATCTTCACGGACGAGGCCCTGCGTGAGGTGGCCGCCAAGGCCCTCGAACGCAAGACCGGCGCCCGGGCACTCCGCTCCATCATGGAAGGCTTCATGATCGACATCCTCTTCGAGCTCCCGAGCGGCGAGCCCGGATACACCTACACCATCACACCCGAGGTGGTCCGCTGCGAGAAGAGCGTGCAGCCGCTGAAGGAGGTCCACGGCGAGGAGGGCCGCACCAGACGCGGCAAGAAGGAAACCGCCTGAAC
>DATKVD010000471.1:0-4541 GCA_035530235.1 Planctomycetota bacterium
CGCGCGTTGTGATCGTGCGTACCGTGGTCGTCCACCCGCCCTGGGCGGTGTAGATCGAGACCAGGCTGTCGATGATCTGCTCGCGCTTTGCCGACATCCTATCCCCCTACGGCCGCTGCCGCGCCTCCCGATCCGCCGTACGCCTTCATGATCTCCGCGAGCACGGCCTTCATCATCGCGGGCTGTTTCGCCTCCACGCTTGGGCGCACAGACGGCCTCTGTGGGTGGAACCGCCCGCCGTACTCGTGCACGACCGGGTAGGGAAACCCACCCTTGCTCTTGACGTTCGTCCCGACGGTCGCCGTGATTTGCCCGCCGCTGACACTCACTTTCTTGGTGATCGAGCCGAAGAACCGGCCCGATCTCCGCGACAACGATTCGCTCGCCCAGCCACCACCGGAAGACGTCGGCCCCCGCAAGTGCTTCATCTGCGTCTCACGCACCATGAGGTCGGCGCCGTAGCTCAGCCCGCGCTCGCACGCGCCCCGCATCTCGTTGGCAAACCGCTGCAGCTTTCGCTGAAACTCTTCGGGTATCATACCGTCTTCGTCCTGTAGCGCTCGAACACAGCCTTGACCGTCGCCGGCATCTCGGTCTCGTACGTCGTAGACTCGCCCTCCACGCTCACGCTCTTCTTTCCCACGCGCTGGCTCGATTGCCGTCCATACCAGAACTCCACCAGCTCCTTCACTGCCTGCTGGAGCTCCGCGCGCTCCGGAGTGCCGGCGGCATAGCCCGCAGTGTACTGAATGCGCACACTGCGCGGCCACGACGGCAGAACTCCCGAGTCCAGAAACACCGCCCGGCGATCGCCCGTGACGCAGTACGTGCTCGCACCCACAAGCGTGTCCGACCCGAAAGCCCGCGCGTGGTCCGTGTACAGGCTGGATATCGCCAGGATCGGATACTGCCGGAGATACAACTCACATCCGCCCTCGCCGTCGTAGTAGCACTCGGGATCCGGGGGCGTGTACGTCCGGGCCTTGAGCAATCGGCACGTCGCGGTGTTCGCCGCCGCTGAGGCTGCGTTGATCAGGTCGTTCACGAGCGAGCTTTCTGCCGATGTCGTACCGAGAGCCGAGTACAGGTCTGTGGCGGTGATCAGGCTGTTGGTCGTGTCGAGCGTGCCCATCTACTTGGCCTTCGTGGAGCCCCTCATCATCTTGTCCCGCGGGGGCCTCTTGACGGCCTTGTCCTCCTCGTCCTCCTCGCCGATGTATTCCCCGCACGGCACCTTGCCTCCAAGGGTGAGCCTGCGGTGTCGCAGGCCGCGCTTTTTCTTCTTGGCCATCTATCTCTCCTGGAGCGGGAGCCCCCGAGGGAGCCCCCGCCGTTCGTGAACCCTACGCCTCGATGTAGTCCACCGTGATGGCGTCGATCGAACTGGGCGCGCTCGGGTTCGTCAGGAGCGCTACCATCGGCTGTCCTTTGCCAGTGGCGTACAGCACGCCACCCTCCAGGCCGTCCGTCACCTGCACCCCGGCGGCCGTCAGCGACTTGGACCTCGTCTGTCCGGTATCGCCGTAGACCCCGAGAGTCCAGAACCGATTGCCGGCCGATGCGGCGGCGGTCAGGGCCGTGTCGAACACGACCGTCTTTGCCGTCGCACCCTGCCAGCTCACCACGCGCGCGAACTTCTGCACCCCGTCGTCCTGCTCGATAGCCACGAAGTCCGAGGCTGCCAGGTTGTTGCCGGTCGCGATGGTCGCGGTCAAGGTCGCCGAGTACACACCGCTTGCGGCAGCGCTCCCCAGAGTCGTCTGCGCGAGGGCCTGCTGGAAGTACAGGAAGGTCGCCACGGTGGCATGCGCGTTCCGCGCGGCATAGTGCTTGATCGCGATGCGTGTGCCGTCTATGCCCGGGATGCCATACCAGATCTTCGTTGCCTTGGCTGCCGACTTGTACCCGAATGACGCGACCGTCCGTAGGAACGTGTTTGCTCCCATATCATCCTCCTACGCTGCGGCCGTCTTCACCACAGCGCAGTACGCGGGGAAGGTCGTTTTGAACGCCGCCCGCACACGAGCCGCAATGAAGTTTTCCCCATACTCCACCTTGTAGGCGGTGTCGGGGTAAATGTTGATCGCCAGACCGATCCGGTCCCCATGCACAACGTTTTTCGGATTGAAGAGCGCGATGAACGGCGTCGAGACCGCGCTGTCGGACAGCGCCGGGGCCGCGTCGCACTCCATCCTCGGATAGCCGAGAACGGTCGGCGGCTCCTGGTTGCCGTACACCGGCAGGTGGTACTGTCCCATCGCGTCCTTCAGACTGCGGATGTGGTCCCACACGGTCGGGTGCCACGCCCACGTTGCCCCCGCGCGAGCCGCCATGGTGGTCAGCTCTTTCACGGTGCTCCGCAGGTCGTCGAACGTCGCCGACGCGAAGGTCGTCTGCCCCGCCGGCATGGTGTAGACCGCCGTTCCGGCGTAGAGCACGCCATCGAACAGGTCGCCCGCGTCGGTGCTGCGCTTGAGTACGCAGGTGTCGAACTCCTGCCCCCACGCCTGCCCGATCAGGTCGCGGAAGAACACCCCGAGCGGCACGAGGGAATCCTCATCGAGCTCGTCCACCCACGGGATGTACGTCGCCGCCGTGTAGGCGGTCAGACTACCCTGGGTGAAGGTCGGGTTGGATTCCGTCTTGGCCGAGGTCTGGGCCGAGCGCCAAGTGAACGACGGCCGCGCGTTGATCTTCGGGTAGTATGCGGTGATGCCCGTCATGGGCCAGCGCTGCACTTTGCCCATGAGCTGGCTTGCCTGGAGGGCAACCTGCAGGACCTCCATGATGTACTGCACCGGCACGAGGTAGGACCCCGTCACGGCGTCCGAGTACAAGGGGGTTCCGAGGTCGGCCTTTTCCAGCCAGCCCTTCTGCTTGGCCATGAGTTCCTTGGCCAGGTTCTCCATGGGCCAGGTGTCTTTGTCCTTCGGTCCACCCATCACGTCGATGGCCTTCGGGTAGACCAGGCCGCCGAGTTCTACCAGGGTCCGGCGGTCCCCTGTCATGCACGCGCGGAGAATGCGACCGAAGTTGTACATCTTCTCCTCGGTCCCTGGGCCGGCCGTTGGGAACTGCGAGCTGAACGTTGACTTCAGCGTCCGCAGCTCCTCGCGCATCCGGTCAACCTCCGCGGCGCGCTCAACCCGCTCTGCCTCAGTGCTCTCGATCAGATCGAACATCTGCTTGGCCGTGAGCAGGCTGTCTCCGAGGGACTTCAGAAACGACAACAGCGTGTCGTTGTCCTTGATCCCGGTGATCTTCGCCTTCAAGTCCTCGTCGGACGTGAAAGCGAACTCAAGCTTTCCCATCTGTTACTCCTTGTGTTCGCCGAGTAGGTTGACCGCTGCGGCCCGCCGGCTGGTGTTGCCGAGCAGCAACGACATTGAGGGGTCGCCCGGACTGGTGTTGTCGTGTGGGCTTCCGAACAGGAGGTCGTGGGCGTCATCCTTCTCGGTCTCGTGTATCTTCGCCTCGATGCGCTCCAGGCGCTCGAGGATCGTTTCCTCTATGGTCTTGAACTCCGGCGGGTCCTTCTCAAACTGCTTGTAGTGCTTCGCGAGATGGTTGTACACTCCGCGCCGATCACCCTCTGGGATCGCCACTCCACCGCGCCCGCCGAGTAGCGCAGTCATGGCCGCAGCCACTCCGCGCCACACCGCCTTCTTGCTCGCGGCCAGGTGATGCGGGAGCTTGTAGGCGCCCTTGGTGTCAGCACTCTCGGTGTCGTACCACGCGCAGATCACCTTGAGCACTTCGACGTCTGCGGCGCGCACCTGTGCCGGACCATCCCACTCTGCGCCCTCGGGCGCCGTGCCGTGGTCGGCATACGCGATCACGCGCTTGACCGGAGGGTCGGGCTCGGGGCCGGTAATGGAAATCGTTTTCGCCGGATCTGCGGCCTCATACGCTCCTTCTACAAGCGTGATGGGTAGCACGCTGTTCTCCTCTTCGCTCGCCGGTGCTGGCTGCGCGAGCGCCCGCGGATGCATCGGCACGTTGCACAACGAGAACTCCAGGAGTTCCCACGCGCGGTATATCAGCCGCGTTGGGTCGGTCTCGTCCTCGACGACCTCCACCTTCTTGGGGCGAAAGCCAATCGAGCCCGCCCTGATCGTCCCGCGCTCGACCTTTGCCTTGATCATCCCGGCGAACGGGTCCACCTCGGCGGGGTCGATGTTGGCCTTGCCTAAAAGCTTGCCGTCTTCGACCGTGACGTCCGCCATCGTGCCGATAGCCGGCGTCTCATGGTCGTGCGCCCAGAGCAGCACGGGGTTGAGCCGGAAGTTGGCGAGGTCTGCGCCCGAGGGGTCCACGCGCTCCTGCTCACGGTCGAGCGTCATGTCCGTGAGCATCCACGGCACGGGACCGGCCTTCTGCTGCTTGACCTCGATACGCGAGGGCGCGAAGAGCGTGATGTCGCGCGTCACGTTTCCCTCGGTGTCGATGTTTTTCTCAAACCACCCGAGGAGCTCGCGCTCCGTCATGCTCTCGACGAGCTTGTCTGTGCCGTCAGTCTGCTTTTCGAGCAGGCGCACACG
>DATKVD010000472.1:0-20160 GCA_035530235.1 Planctomycetota bacterium
AGGAGGTCCACGCGGCGGACGAGACCGTCGGGTGGACGGAGTCCATCTGGCGGAACTCCGCCGACTCCGCCAGCCGGGCGAAGTTTGTAAGCCCTTTCTTCTCAACCAGTTGCTTCAGAAAGGTATACGGGACACCGTCGATCCCGAGCACAACCACACGCCTCATTTGAGACTCCAATAATAGCCTTATAACACTCCCATTTTACCCCAGCCACACGCGATCGTCAAGGAATTATCCGCTTTTCGGGAGGAATCAGCGAATCAGCGGCGACCGCGGCGTGAGCGGCTGCCCACGGCGGTCAGATCGCGGGTGATGCTGGGCAAGTCGAGACGGTTGGCGAGGATGGCGGAGAGAGTGGGATTCGAACCCACGGTACCACAAGGGTACACCGGTTTTCGAGACCGGCCCATTCGACCACTCTGGCATCTCTCCGCACCGGACGTGACACGTCATTTTACCACACGTAGGACGGTTTCGCTACCCTTTTCGCGGGCGGCGGGGGTTCGTGCGGGGCTGACGCTCGTCGGCGTGACGCCGTCTCGGCTGCGGCCACTCCAGGACCACCTTGACGGCTCCCGAGGTGCGGTCACGTGTCAGCGCGAGCCCCTCGGCAAAGCGGGAAGCCGGCAGACGGTGCGTGACGAGACGGTCGAGCGGAAGCTTCTCCTCCACGGCCAGTCGGACGGCCTCGGGCCAGGCGTGTGCACTGGCGTTCGTTCCGATGAGTTCGATTTCACCGAGGAGGACACGGTTCCAGGCGAAGTCGGCCCGGGCGTCGCCGTAGTCGCCGACGAGGAGCACCTTGCCGCCCGGGGCGGCCAGCACCACCGCGGCGTCCGCCGCGGCCGACGACCCGCTCGCCTCGATCACGTTCGGGAATCCGCCGGAGCCGGTCTCGGCGATGCCCGCAGCGAGGGGACCGTCCAGCTCGTGGTAGTTGAGCGTGCGCGTCGCTCCCAGCTCGCCTGCAAGCTGAAGTCGTTCGTCGCGGCCGCCCACCAGCACCACGTCGGCCGCCCCGGCGCGTCGAAGCAGGATCACCATGATGAGCCCGATGGGCCCGTCGCCGAAGACGAGCGTCCGCGTGGTGTCTTCCAGACGCAGCCGACGGATCCCGCGCACGCAGACGGCAAGCGGCTCGATGAGCACTCCCGCGGCGAAAGGGAAATCATCCGGCAGAAGCTGAAGGCGGCCCGCCTCGGTGATGAAGCATTCCCCGTACCCGCCGGGATGCTCGAAGCCGACCTCGGCGCCGTCGGCGAGCACGTTCTCGGCGACGCACCGTCGTCCGACGAGCCCCCCATCGACGCCGGGGCCCACCGCGTCCACCGTCCCGCACCACTCGTGTCCCGGAACCGACGGAAAGCCCGTGCGCGTCCACCCGTCAATCATCACCAGGTCGGTCGCACAGATGCCGCACGCCCCGGTCCGGATGCGCACCTCCCCTTCCCCCGGCTCGGGAAGCGGCAGGTCCTGCATCTCCAGACGACCCGGCGCGGTGTTCACGATCGCGTTCATGGGTGGACCATCACCTTGTTCCGTTCGGGGGTGCCCATCACCGCCACGGCGTCGTGGATGTCGCGCAGGTCGAAGTGGTGCGTGACGATCTCCTCCGGGTTGACGAGTCCCCTCTCCATCAGACGGATGGCCTTCGACATCGCGAGAGGCGTGGTGCCGAAGGACGCGTCCATGCGTCCTTCGAGGAAGTGCGTGAGTCCGCCGTCCAGTTCGAAGGTCTCGTGGGTGGTGATGCCGAAGACGTTCCACCGGGTGCCGCGACGACGCAGGTCCACCATCAGTCGGACGGCCTCGATGGGTCCGGCGGCTTCGACGACGAGGTCGGGTCCCCCGGGGATGACGTCGTAGACCTGTTTCTTCGCATCGGCGCGCGCGGGATTGACGGTGTGCGTCGCCCCCAGACGCTTCGCCTGAGCCAGTGCGTAGTCACTGGTGTCCACGGCGATCAGCCTTCCGGCGCCCGCGGCCTTCGCCACCATCAGACACAGAAGACCGATGCCTCCCACGCCGATGATCACCACGTCGTCACCCACCTGCATCTCGCTGTACTGGATGACGCCCTTCCACGCCCCCGAGAGCGGCTCGGTGAGCGCCGCCGCGTCGAACGAGATCCCCGCCGGCTTGTGGAACAGCATCTTCGCCTGCGTCTTCATGTACTCCGCGAAGGCCCCCGGCCAGACGCCCGGCGGTCCGTCGCCCCCCGTCGTGAAGGCCTGCTCGCAGTAGTGCGTGTTGCCGCTGCGGCAGTGCTCACACACGCCGCAGTACCCGCTCGGCTGAACGATCACCTCGTCGCCCTTCCGGAAATGCTCGACCCCCTCCCCCACCTCGGCCACGACGCCCGACGGCTCGTGACCCGGGATGAAGGGAAACGTGACGTTCCGGCGGATGCCCCTGATGGCCTTGTAGTCGGTGGCGCAGAACCCGCACGACTTGACCCGCACCACCGCCTCGTTCACCCCCGCTCTGGGAACGGGGACGTCTTCCAGGACCAGCTCGTCGAAACCCTTGAGAACCGCGGCAAGCATCGTCGACGCTCCTTTCCCATCATCCGTGGGCGGCAGCCGGACGACGTCAGTTGTCCTGAATCCGTCGTCGGCGGAAGAAATCGGTGAGCAGCCGGGCGGCTTCGTCCGCGAGGACGCCCTCGGTGATGTCGACGCGGTGGTTGAGGCGGTCGTCCTGGACGATGTTGCAGAGGGTGCCGCAGGCGCCGGCCTTCTCGTCACGCGCGCCGAAGACCAGCCGCTCGATGCGCGCCAGCACCAGCGCCCCGGCACACATGGGACACGGCTCGAGCGTCACGTAAGCGGTGCAGCCGGTGAGACGCCAGCTCTCGAGCGCCGCCGAGGCCTGGGTGATCGCGATCATCTCGGCGTGGGCGGTGGGGTCGTTGAGTCGTTCGCGCTGGTTGTGCGCCCGGCCGACGATGCGTCCCTCGTGCACGATGACGCACCCGACGGGGACCTCGTTCTCCTCGGCCGCGAGACGGGCCTCCTTGAGGGCCTCGGTCATGTAGAAGCTGTCGTCGTGCGGTTCGATCGTCGCGAACCCCCGGTTGCCTTTACCCCCTAAGGCAGGAGGCCGGACATTCTTGTCCGGCATCATCATCGTGACAGGCAAGAATGCCTGTCCTCCTCTCGCCATGGGGCGAGGCGGCGGTGCTGCCGCGACAAGAAAATGGCGCGCCCGAGAGGATTTGAACCCCTAACCCCCGGCTCCGTAGGCCGGTGCTCTATCCAGTTGAGCTACAGGCGCGCACCATCCCTAACCTTCACCAGCACTTGAGCTTACACCAAGCCCCCTGCCCTGTCAAGCACAAACCGCCGTGCGTGAGTTCGGCGGTTTGTGATAGCACCCAAACGGACGTCCGGTATAATGATCGAGCCGTCGCGTGAGCCCGTCGGACCGTGGGAAGATGTTCTCCGTTGGCCTCTGCGAGAGGATGAAAGGGCGATGAAGAAGCACATCGGGACAGCGGCGTTGTTTCTGACCGTTGCGGCGGGTCTCGTGGTGTTCCTGTGTATGGGGCGAACCGCGCCCCGCGGATTGCGTGACGAAAGTCAACGCGGCCGGTCGCCCGACGAACTGTCCGCGTTCCTTGCAGACCATCGTGGGAGACTCCTTCTGCTTCTGTTGGGACGCGAGGACTGTCCCGGCACGGCCAGGGCCACGGCCGTTCTGGACGCCTACGCCCCGCACAAGGGCGAGACCGTCTCGATCATCCGTGTCGACGTTCCGCTGCCGAACGAGCACCTGAAACTCGGCCCATGGAAGCATCCGTATCCCCGTAGGCTCGACGAAGGCCGGCACCTGGCCCAACAACTGGATTTCTTCTTCTACCCGACGCTCTACGTGTTCGACCGCGACGGGGAGCTGCGCTACACGGGCGGCTGCGACGAGGCCGGGATTCGGACGATGGTGAGCGAGATCCTGGCCGAGCGGCCGGGCCGGCCCAGGAAGTCGTACACACCGCTCCTGCTCGGCGTGGGCGAGCCTGCGCCGGCCTTCGGCGCAGAGACCCTGACGGGCCGCACCGTCACGCTCGCGGACCTGCGCGGTCGTCGCGCCACCCTCCTCATCTTCGCCCGGACATCCTGCCCCTTCACCGTGGAGGCGCTGCCCGGCATGAGGGCCCTCGCGACGGACTTCAACAAACATGGCGTGGCGACGGTCATCGTCAACAGCCGCGAGCAGAAGGCCAAGCTGAAGGAGGTATATGGCAAGCACGGGGTTACCATGCCGATCGTGTGGGACCGGGGTGGTGAGGTCAACGCGGCTTACGGCGTCGACGTGACGCCGTTCTTTTTCCTGCTGGATGATCGCGGGAAGATTGCCGCACGGCGGTCTTACACGCACGCGGCCGCGCGCAACGCTCTGAACGCCCTCCTGGGCCTGGCGGCCGAGCCGCCGCGCTACGAATCGACCAAGGCGGGATGACGCTAACCCCGCCGACGGCCATGGTGGCCGTCCACGCAGCCCCCCGACGCCCCGTGCACTTCACAGCCGGTCGACGAGATCGACGAGCCGGCCGGTGGCTTCGTAGACGAGACGCGTGAGCTCGGCGGTCTCGTAGGCGTCGCCGATGAGGTGCATCTCCTTCACCTTCCCTTCGAGTGCGCCGTAGGAGGTGTCGCACGGCTCGTAGTTCCCGGTGAGGATGATGGTGTCGACGAGGAGCTTGAGGGTGCGGCCCTCGTGGTGGGCGGTGAGTTCGCCGTAGATGTTGACCTGGAGGTCGTGGACGCCGACGTAGACGGGACAGTCCAACTCCTTGAGGGCGGCGATGAGCCGCTGACGGAGTTCGGGATGGGTGTCGGAGGCGACGCGGGTGCGCTCCTCCAGGAGTGCCACGCGCTTGGCACGCTTGGCCAGGTAATAGGCCAGTTCGGCACCCATCAGCCCGCCGCCCAGAAGCACGATCTTCTCGCCCATCGTGGGCTCGGAACTCAACACCGAGACGGGATCGATGGCATGGATGTTGCTGAGTCCGTCGATGTCGGGCTCACGGAGTTCACCGATGTGCGCCACGAAGACGGCGGACGGCCGCTGCTCGAGGATGTCGCGGACGGTGGGCTTCCGACGGAGGTGCACCTTGACGCCGAGGGTATGCAGCTCACGGGAGAGGAAGTCGACGATGCGGTAGTTTTCGGTCTGTCCGGGGATGCGCGAGCGAAGGGCGAGGAGGTTGCCGAGGACGCTCCCGGGTTCGAAGAGCTCGACGGTGTATCCGAGCTCGGCGGCGACGAGTGCACTCCAGAGTCCGGCGAGTCCGGCGCCGACGACCACCACGTGATGTCCGGCGCCGCGTCGTGCCAGCCAGAAGAGCTGCTCACGACCGACCATCGGGTTGGCGGGACAGGTCATGCTGAAGTTGGCCGGACCGCCCAGACACACGTTGCACCGGATGCAGGGACGGATCTCCCCGAGCCGGTTCTCGAAAAGCTTTGCCGGAAGCTTCGGGTCGGTGATGAGCGGACGGCCCAGCGCGATCATGTCCGCACGTCGTTCCCGGACGAGCTTCCCGGCCTCGGCGAGGTCGAAGAGGTTTCCGCCGCCGATGACCGGGACGTCCACGGCGTCCTTGACGGCCGGCTCGACCGGACGTTTGACCTGACCCGGAGCGGCGATGGGCACACGGTCGGTGCGCGGCAGCATCTCGGCGCCGAGCGCCACGTTGATGCAGGACGCACCGGCCGCCGTCGAGAGCTTCACGACCTCCAGGAGTTCCTCGAGCGGGAGGTGGTAGTGTCCCCGTCTGCCCGGCCCCACCCGCACCGAAACCGGGAGCGCCGCGTCGGCCGACCGGATGCCCGAGATCACGTCGGTGAGCACCCGTGCACGACCGGCGAGTTCCCCACCGTACCCGTCCTCACGGTGATTCGACTCGCTGCTCAGGAACTGGTGCAGCAGGAACCCGCCCGAGGCCAGGAGTTCGACGCCGTCGTATCCGGCCCGGCGTGCACGTGCGGCGGCCGACACGTACGCCTCGACCAGTTTCCCGATCTGCGCGTCGGTCAGTTCCACGGGGATTTCACCGAAGTCGGGGTCGGCCTCGGCCGACGGCCCGACCGGCTGCGCGCCGGTGATGCGTGAGCCCGTCTTCCGTCCGGCGTGCATCAGCTGGACGAACAGCGTCACCCCCTCGGCGTGAAGCACCTCACACAGCCGGGCGTGCATCTGTACGAACTTGTCGTCGTCGAGAAGCGGTGCATTCGAAATATGTCTACCTTCTGGAGCGACCACCACGGGCTCGACGATGATCAGTCCCACGCCGCCGCGCGCACGCGCCAGGTAATACGAGATGGCACGCTCGGTGAAGAACCCCTCCGGGGAGGCGAAGCCGGTGGCCATGGCGGGAAAGACGACGCGGTTCCGGACCGTCACCCCGGCGACGTCGATGGGCTCGGCGAGCGCCGCGAAGGGTCCCATCGTGTCGTTTTCCGTCGCCTCGGCGTCCTCATTTGTCATTTCGATGTCACCTTCTGTCGTCCAAATGTCCGCCGAGGGTCACGCGGTGTCCAGAAATGTCCGAAGTTGTCGCCCGGACGTCGCCTCGACCTCGTCATGGAGGGAGCGGCCGTGCGCGTCCATGGTGACGACCGTGGGGAAGTCCCGGACGCCCAGGAGCCACAGGCCTTCGGGGGCGCCGAACTCATCCACCTTATGGCATCCGTCGATGCGTTCGACGGCGGCGGCGAGGGATTGTGCCGCGCCGCCGACCGCCGAGAGGTACACCGCGCCGCACTCGCCGAAGGTCTTCAGAAGCCCGGCGGCCATGCCGCCCTTGCCGATGATCGCGCGCACGCCGAACCGCTCCACGAGTGCCCCGACGTACGCGTTCATGCGCGCGCTGGTGGTCGGCCCGGCGGCGATCAGCTCCCAGGTGCCGTCGTCGCGCCGGCGCGTCACCGGGCCGCAGTGATAGACCACGCCGCCGGCCAGGTCGAACGGCAGCTTCCCGGGCACGGCTTCCTCGACGAGGTAGCGATGTGCGCGGTCGCGCGCGGTCACCACCTGTCCCGACAGCAGAACACGATCGCCCACCTCGAGCGCGCGGACGTCCTTCTCGGAGAGCGGCGTCGTCAGTTTCACCTCACGCATGGGTCGCTCCGTATTCGTCGAGGGCGAGTCTCGCGCGGCGCATCGCCCAGCACCCGAACGACACCTCGACGAAGTAGCACGCACAGTGCCGGTGTTGACGGGCGATCTTGACGCCGAGCACGGTGGTCCTGCCGCCGAGCCCGGCGGGACCGATGCCGAGACGGTTCGTCTGCTCGAGGAGTTCCGCTTCGAGTTCGGCGAGGGCCGCGTTGGGCGAGCGGTCGTCGAGCGTTCGGAGGAGCTGCTTCTTGGCGAGCGCAGCGGTGGCGTCGCGCGCGCCGCCGACCGCGACGCCGACGACGTAGGGCGGACATCCCCTCCCCTGCGCACGGTGCACCGCGTCCAGCACGCACCGACGCATGCCGTCGAGGTCGCGCCCCGCACCCAAGGACGCATCGGGCAGCGAGTACCGTGCCCCCACGTTCTCACTCCCGCCGCCCTTCAGCATCGCGTCGATGACGAGCGCCCCCGTGGTTCCTTCCTCGATGTGGATGATGGGGAAGCCCTCGCCGGTGTTGTCGCCGGAGTTGACGTCGGTGACGGGGTCCACGGCGTTGGGACGCAGGTAACCGAGTTCGGTCGCGCGTCGGGTCGCCTCGAGGATGGCGTCGCGGATGTCGGTTTCCCCCGGTGATTTCAGATGCGCGCGCTTGACCGGCTGCCATCCCACCTCGCGCTGTGGCCGGAGGGCCGCCTCGCGGATCTCCGCCTCGCTCGGCGCGCGAGGCCGCACCACGTAGAACACCGGACACCCGGTGTCCTGGCAGATCGGCCGGCCGTTCTCACGTGCCAGGCGGCCGTTCTCGATGATGGCCTCGATGGCGTCGCGTGCGGGCGTGCCCGCCTTCTCGCGCGCGCACGCCGCCTCGAGCGCTGCGGTTACATCCACCGGCAGCTCACACGACATCCGACGATACAGCTCGACAATGGATTCAACCAGTTTCATCAGCAACGACCTCACCCACAACTCACAACTCGAAACTCAAAACTCGAAAGTCGTTGTTGCATTCGCGTTCATTCGCGTTCATTCGCGGTTGCAGTGTCGTTGTTTCTTCTTCTTGCCGTACCTTCAGCCTTCGGCCTTCAGCCTGTCTTTCCCTGCGGTTTCCGGGCTGCGTGTCCAGGCGAGTGTCCAGTTTAGCGTGTCGTCGGCTTCGAGGCAAGTCAAACCCCCGGCCGGGAAGGGCGCCGCCCGGACGGTCCCTACGGCAGGATGTCGGGCGTAATGATCCAGGCGATGCGCCAGTTGAGTTCGAAGGTCTCGTCCTGCTCGGCACAGACGATGCCGCCGTTGCGGAAGGCGATGGTCTCGACGTCCTCGTTGTCGAGGAAGAGCAACCCGGCCAGGTTCTGAAGGAAGGGGAGGTGGCCGACGATCATGATGTCCTCCTCGGAGGACTGGAGTTCGGGGACGATGGCATCCACGGGGTCGCCGGGGGCGAGGCCCTCGTGCTCGACGAGACCGTGGCACGGTCTGAAGTGCTTCGCGAGGATCTCGGCGGTCTGGCGGGCACGCGTCCTCCCGCTGTGCCAGATGACGCCGAGGTCACGGATGACCGGCGCCGCGAAGACCGCCACCTTCTCCACGTCCGCACGTCCCTTCGCCGTCAGCGGACGGTCCGGGTTCACCTTCACGGCCTCGGCCTCACCATGCTGAACCAGGTAGAGCTTCATGCGTGATCTCCTCTTTGCCTGTCGGTTGTCAATCCCGGGGACCGCAGTCCACTCGAATCCTCGCCACGCTGTGCTTCGGCAACGAGACGGCGAGCGTGCCGCCCTCCCCGACCGCCGCGTCGAGCGTTTCCTCGGTGAAGTCGGATGCGGGCAGGAAATTCTCGGCGCACAGAAGGACGCCTTCGGTCACGGTGAGGCCGCCGACGTTCGCGAAGTCGAGCACGGCTTGTCGCGTCTCGTCCGGGCTGCGGTTGACCAGCGTCACCACCACCTCGCCCGAGTCCTGGTCGCGCGACGCCGCCGCGTCTACGTCCGGCGCCGCCGCCGCGTTCAGAGGGATCAGCGTGTTGCCCTGGTGCGCCTTCCAGAGGACAAAGACCTTGCCGACGGGGGTCAGTCGTGCGCCGTCGGGCTCAACGACGATGGCGCCTTCGTTCACCGGCTCGAAGAAGCACCCGATGCGCATGTCGACGGCCTCGGCGCTGCGACAGAACATGTTGAGCATGCAGGCGGCGTGCACGCCGTCGATCACGTCGGGCGTGCGATACCAGGCGTACCAGACGTTCCACTCGTCGAAGGAGATGCCGACGTGTCTGCCGGCGGTGACGGCGTCGGCGTGTGCGCGGTATTTCCGCAGGTCCTCGAGGTCCTCGTCGACACGCTTCAGGATGCGGCGGAACTCCCGTTTGCCGTCCTCGCCGGCGTAGTGCTTGGCGTTCCGCGTGTACCAGTGATGGGCGAAGCAGTCGATCTGCGGGGCGAGCACGGGGAGCGCGTCGTCGAACCACGCGTCGTTTCTCCAGAAGCCCGCCATCGTGAGCCGCAGCGACGGGTCGACGGCGTGCATGGCCTTGGCACACGCCCCGGCCTTCTCGGCGTACGCGACGGGACTGTTGGGACCTTCCATGTGTGCGTAGCCCAGTTCGTTGCCCAGCGACCAGTAGGTGACGTTGTAGGGCTCGACGTGCCCGCGCCCGGCACGCAGCTTTCCCCAGGGGGTGGAAGCGGCGCCGTTACAGTATTCGACCCAGGCGGCCGCGCCCTCCGGACCGTCCCACGCGAGGTTGATGGAGATGAAGGGCTCGGCGCCCAGCTCGCGACAGAGCGCGAGAAATTCGTCGGTGCCGATCTCGTGGTTGTCGACGCCGCGGGTGTGCGGCAGCGTCTCGATCTCCATGAAGGCGGCGAGGGGCCCGCGTCGGTCCACGTCCAGCAGTCCGTCCTTCCAGCGGTAATCGCCGGCGAAGTTGCCCCCGGGCCACCGCAGTATCGGCACCGACATCTCCTTCAGGAGCCGGACGACGTCGCGACGCATGCCGTGGAAGTGATCGCCCGGGAGGAGAGAGACCGCACCGACGGCGAGCCGTCCGGGCCCCTCGAAGGCAATCTCGAGGCGAGCGTGCACGTCGGTCGCGGGCATCCTGAACCGGAACGCACACGTCCGCCAGTCGTCCGGGGCGACGTCGAAGCGCTCCTCGAAGAGGGTCCTCGATGCATCAGCGCCCGCGACGCGCACCCGCACCGACAACGCCTGCTCGGTTCGCATCACCACGCGGCCCTCGTACTCCCGGCCCTCGGAGAGCGGCACCTCGCGTTGACCGATCCCGCACACGTCTCCCTGGACGAAGCATTCCATCCTCTGGCAGACCAGCTCGCCGGTGCGGCGGACGTCCTCCGGGTCGTAATGCACGGTGTAGCCGCCGGATTCCGAATCGGCCCAGAACCAGTTGCGGTCGGGACCGATGGGGTACCAGTCCATCGCGACGCCGGTGCGTGCGGGCTTGCCGGCGAACTTGCGGTTGCGGATGAGCTGTGCCGAGAGTCCCCGCCACACGCAGCTCCGCGTGTGCTCCAGGTTATGTCCGAACCACAGGGGCGAGATACGTCCGCCCGTCCGTGTGACGTCGATGTGAAGCGTCATTCAATCGCCCTCGATGTGTGAACCGACGTGCCGACGCAGCTCGTCCAGCAGCTCCTGCCGCTCGGGTTCCACCACGGCCGACAGGTGGATCTTCAGCGCCTCGCCCGAGTCGAGCGTCATTGCGACCTTTTTGTCGTCGACGCGCATCGACCGGACACTGTCCCACCGGATGAATCGCGGCGCGCGCATGGGGCCGCGGAAGAAGACGAACTCGTCGGCGGCGATGCGCACATAGGGCATCCGCGTGGCGTGCACCAGCAGGAACGTCCCCAGTCCCCATATGCAGGCGGCCAGAAGCCATATCATCCCCCACGCCTGTCCCAGGACCAGATGAAGCACCCCCGCCACCGCATTCGATAGGCCCGCCAGCAGGTAAAAGACGAGCAGCACCTTTCGATGTCCGGTCATCCCGAACTTGAATTCTCTGGGTTCCTCCGCACTCATCCGTATTCCCTCCATCGGTAACGTCGCGTCGTGCCCGTTCACTCCGGCAACCGTTGTCGGTCAGATGCTGCGTTCCGAGCGGCGTGCTTCATTTTCGGCAATGGCGCGCTTCAGGAGCCCCATGAGTGCGGCGCGGCTCCAATCGCTCAAGAACGACGCGCCGGGGACCTTCACCTTCCTGTCATCCGCCAGGACGAGCACCACGTCGCCGAGTGAGGCGCGGGCCACCGAGCGGATCTCACTCAGGTCAAACGACGTCGGCCTGCCCAGGAACCCCGGATAGCAGATCAGCTCGCGGTCGGTGACTCGAATCGCCGGGGTGAGGAGGCCCCACAGGAAGTTGCCCAGTGCGATGATGAACACAACCGTCATGAGTACGCCGGATGACGTCCTCCCCTGGCTCAGCGACCACAGGGCCGCTGAGATCGCAAACAGCGCCGTAACAAGCTCAATGACCAGGATGAACGGATGCCGCCTGAATTCCCTCGGTTCCATCGCGGACACCGTGATGCCTCCAGAAGCACCGTGCGGTCGCCGGGTCCATTCTAGAGCATCCGGTCGGTCAAGTGAAGCGGATTCCGGCACGCGTAATTGCGTTGACTCGCGGGGGCGAACGTGCTATAAGTGCCGACGCACGGATGATTTACAGGAGATGTCATGAAGCTCGGCGTCGCCCGGAAGATCCTGAAAGCACACCGCGTCGACGGCAGCCTCACCCCCGGCGAAGCGCTCACCATCCGCACGGATCAGACGCTCACCCAGGACGCGACCGGGACGATGGCCTGCCTGGAGCTGGAGGCGATTGCGCCGAAGAAGCTCGCGACCGAGCTGTCGGTCAGCTACGTGGACCACAACACGCTCCAGATGGGCTTCGAGAACGCCGACGACCACGAGTACCTGCGGACGGTGGCGGCGAAGTACGGGATCACCTACTCGCGCGCGGGGAACGGCATCTGCCACCAGGTGCACCTGGAGCGTTTCGCGGCGCCCGGGAAGACGCTGCTGGGCGCCGATTCGCACACCCCGACGGCGGGCGGAATGGGGATGCTGGCCATCGGCGCGGGGGGACTGGACGTCGCCGTCGCGATGGCCCGGGGCACCTTCACGCTCGAGGCGCCGAAGGTCCTGTGCGTGAAGCTCACGGGCGAGCTGCCGCCGTGGGTCACGGCAAAGGACGTCGTCCTCGAGATGCTCCGGCGGCTCTCCACCAAGGGCAACGTGGGCACCGTGGTCGAGTACGCCGGTCCGGGGGTGACGGGTCTGAGCGTGCCCGAACGCGCGACCATCACCAACATGGGCGCCGAGCTGGGCGTCACCACGTCCATCTTTCCCTCGGACGAGATCACGCGGAAATTCCTGGCCGCCCAGGCCAGAGAGGACGTCTGGACGGCACTCGCCGCCGACGAGGGCGCCGACTACGACCGGACGATGGACCTCGACCTCTCGACGCTCGAGCCCCTCATCGCGACGCCCCACTCCCCCGGCAACGTCCGGACGGTCGCCGAGCTGGCCGGCACGCCCGTGGACCAGGTGTGTATCGGGAGCTGCACCAACTCGTCGTACGCGGAGTTGATGACCGTGGCGGCGATGCTGAAGGGCAAGCTGGTGCACGCGGGGGTGAGTCTGGTGGTGGCGCCCGGGTCGCGACAGGTGCTGCGGATGATTTCGGCCTCGGGCGGGCTCTCGGCGCTGATTGACGCCGGGGCGCGCATCGCCGAGTGTGCCTGCGGGTTCTGCATCGGTCTCGGGCACGCCCCGCGCACCGACGCGACGAGCCTCCGGACGTCGAACCGCAACTTCCTGGGCCGGAGCGGGACGCAGTCGGCGAACGTGTATCTGGTGAGTCCGCAGGTCGCGGCGGCCGCCGCGCTGACCGGTGAGATCACCGACCCGCGTTCCCTCGGAAAGCCCCCCATCGTCGAGACGCCCGAGCGCTTCGCGGTCGACGACCGGATGATCATCGCGCCGCCCGACGACCGGTCGAAGGTCGAGGTCCGTCGCGGGCCGAATATCGGCGAGGCGCCGCGCTCGGGACCGCTGAAGGACCGCCTCACGGGCGTCGTCGCCATCAAGGTCGAGGACAAGATCACCACCGACCACATCATACCCGCGGGCGTGCGGATGAAATACCGCTCGAACGTGCCGAAGTACGCCGGGTTCGTCTTCGAGACGGTGGACCCGTCGTTCGCCGCACGTGCCGCCGACAACCGGGACAAGGGCGTCGACAACGTCATCGTCGCCGGCGCGTCCTACGGTCAGGGGTCCAGTCGCGAGCACGCCGCCATCTGTCCCATGCACCTCGGCGTCAAACTCGTCGTCGCGAAGTCCATCGAGCGCATCCATCGAACCAACCTCATCAATTTCGGCATCGTGGCGGCCACCTTCGCCGACGAGGCCGACTACGACCGTCTCGACGGCGGCGACGAGGTCGAAGTGATCGACCTCCGCGGGTGCGTCGAGACCGGCCGCGCAATCGTCCTCCGGAACCTCACCCGGTCCGTCGACGTCCGTCTCAACTGCGAACTCAACGAGACCGAACGCCGCGTCCTCCTCGCGGGCGGGATGCTCAACACGCTCGGCTCGGGCAGATAGCCGCCCACGCCGGCGCCCCGCCGTGAGGGCACACCGAGGCCGCTCTTGCCTCCTGTCGTGCGTTGCACGACCCGGGCTCCGACTTCGTCGGAGACCGGGCCACCCCCTTCGGAAATCCGGCTCCCATCCGGGTGGCCCGGCCCCCGACTTGTCGGGGTCCGGGTCCCGAGAAGCGGGACAAGAGGTCTCCAGACGCCCCCCCCGCCGTGCGTCCCCCCACTAGTCAGGCGAGGGCAAACAAAAATTGACTGATCACGCAAGTCCTCCCGCCGAAAACCCGTCTGGCGGCTCAGGAAGGGGGAAAATTTTTTTATTTTTCGCCGTGGGGAGGCAAATAAAGGAGTGAGGTGGTCCGATTCAGAAGTCGGGCTCTTCGAGGGGGACGGGGCAGGAGCGCTTGCGGCCGCACGTCTCGCACATCCGGCCGTCCCACACGTCGAGGAAGAGGGTCCGGACGTGCCGGCGGAGTGCGCCGTCGCGCGTAAGGACGCCGGCCTCGAAGTTCCTCCGGTTTTCCGATTTGGCGCCCATGCCGGCGCCGGTGAGGTTGGGACTGCCCAGGAAGACCCAGTCGTCGTCCACGAGGACGCACTTGAAGTGGACGCGCACGCAGCGACGCATGGTGAAGTCGCGCACACCGATGAGTCCGGCGTCCTTCAGACTGCGGCGATAGCGCTCCCCGGGAATGCCCGCGTGCAGGATGCGCACGTCCACGCCGCGCTCGACCATCTCACGGAACGCCCTGAGCACCGAGCGGTAGCCCGAGCGGTGTTCGACGTGCATGTCCTTGAGGTTGGCGGTGGCGATCCAGAGCGACCGACGGGCCTCGAGCATGTGGGAGAGGACCAGCTCACGATAGACCTGAACGTCCCGGAGGAAGAGGTAATCCATGACGGGAACACCGGTCACTTCTTGCGTCCGGCGGACTCGGCCAGACGAAGGATCTGCTCGTAGATCTCGAAGAATCCCGTCCGGTCGCGTCCGTCGATCTGTTCGAAGACCATCGCCCAGAACTCGGAGAGACTGACCATGTCCCCCTCGAGGGTATCCACCCCCGCGGGGGTGAGCTTGACCTTGACGACGCGGCGGTCCGACTCGTCGCGTTCGCGCGACACCAGCTCCGCCTCCACCAGCTTGTCCATCAGGTTGGTGGTCGCTCCCATGGTCACACCCAGTGCCCTGGCGAGCACACCCATCGTCATCTCGCCCTTTTCCGCGAGCACCGACATGGCGTGACACTGGGCCATGTTCACGCCCGTCTTGGCAAGGATGCCGTTCATCACGCGACACAACCGTGAGCAACTGCGGCACATCAACGTCGCGCACCGACGACCATCATGCACCAGTTCCTCGCTCATCATCGTCTCCCGGCAAGAACGTTACCTACCTGGCCAGTCACTTCCCGACCCCGCACCGGCCCACGGTGCGGAAGACGTGTCCTACTGTAGCACGCAATGGGCGTGTCCGCAAGCCCCAATAACGGGATTCTCAAACGCCGCCGTCCTGCGTGAAGGAAGTCCGTCGGTCGTGGGGGCCGCCCCCGGCGCGGATTCGACGTCAGCTTTCCTGTGCGGGGGCGTTGTCGGCGGCGGCGAGGATCTTGTCGTACGTTGCGAAGAAACCCGCACGTTCCTCGGGCGTCAGCTGCTCGACGATGCCGTACCAGAACCTCGTCAGCGTCTCGATGTCGCGCTCACGGGCTGCGAGACCCTCGGGGGTCATCCGAACTTTCACGACCCGACGGTCACTTTCACTGCGCATCCGTTCCACGTAGCCCAGCTCGAGGAGTCTGTCGACCAGGTTCGTGCCGGCACCCATGCTCACGTCCAGTTCCCTCGCCAGCTCACCCATCATCATCTCGCCGCGCTCCTTGAGCACACTCATGGCAGTGCACAGGGGGACGTTGACGCCCGTCCTGGCGAGGATGCGGTTCATCAGCCGACACAGATACCCGCAGCAGCGACACACCAGGTCCACGCACTTCCGGCTGTCCCGCATGATGGCGTCGTCCATGTCGTCCTCCCGTGAAAGCGTAGGTCTCGTCCTCACCCCGCGTCGCCGGTCGCACCCCACACCGGTGCGGTCCCTCAGGCACCGCCGCCGGCGTCCATCAGCGCGACGATCTTCCGGCAGACCTCGATGACGGTCCTGCGGTCCTCGGGTGGAACCTGTCCGAACAAGCCGCCGAGGAATGCCGCCGTGTCGGTGGTCACCTCCCCGAGCAGTTCACGTCCCTTGGCGGTGCACCTGACGTTCACGACGCGACGGTCGGTGGTGCTGCGCTCTCGCTCGACGTGTCCGGAGCGGACCAGTCTGTCCACCAGATTGGTCGCCGCCCCCAGCGTGGTGCCCAGACGCCCGGCGAGAGCAGTCATCGTCGCCTCGCCCATCTCATCGAGCACCGCCAGGAGTGCATACTGCGGGAAGTTGACCCCCGTCGGACCGAGCCGTCGGATCGCCCAACCCACGATCTCCAGTCTCATCCGACGGAGCTGGACCAGAAACGCTTCCGAGTCCCTGAGAACGTCCGCTTCCATGACTGTCTCCCCGACCCCAAGGCCCCGACCTGTCCACCGGGTCTATTATGCCCTCGCAGCCTGCATATGTCAAAGACTTTTCCCGTGCGTTTCGGTCGGGGAGGAGGTGCGTCGGACCGCAGACGGAGGGACGGCACAGCCCGGCACGTGCCGGTGCCGAAAGGGAGGGAGAAGAACCGGCCGCCCCGGACGCCGGTTCAACGACGTCCTCGTCCGGACGCGACTGAGACGGGCCTAGTCGTCGACGTCCGACGACGACGCCCCCTCACCTCGGGCTTCCGCCTCGGTGAGGTCCACGATCTTGTCGTAGATGGAGAGGAAGACCTCGCGCTCCTCGGGGGAGACCTGGCTCAGGATACCCACGGCGTAGTCCAGGAAGCCCTGGGCCCGGTCATCGAGGACCGTGCGGCCCTTCGGCGTGATTCGGACCTTGACGACGCGCCGGTCCGACTCGTCCCGTCGACGCTCGGCACAGCCCGAGTCCACGAGTTTGTCCACGAGGTTCGTGGCGGCACCCATCGTCACCTGAAGCAGTCCGGCCAGGTCTCCCATGGTGCCTTCGCCCAGTTTCTGCAGTGCCACGAGGGCGTTGTACTGCGCCATGTTGATCTGCCCCTGAAGCAGGGCGTCCTTCAGCCTCGGGTTGACACCCAGCCAGAAGCGCCGCATCAGCGAATACAGCCTCTCGCAATCCGCAAGGACATCCTGACCCATCGGTGTGCCCCTCAAATGACGTCACGGAAAACCGCCCTAAGCGGTCCTGCCTAAGTTTCTGAAAGTGTCTGGGCGGCGGGGCTCCTGCGTGCGCCGCCTGTTTGCCGGGTTTGGCGTGGTGGGACGGGAGCCCCAACCACGCTCGTACATTAGAGGACTTAGGTGAAGCCGCTTAGTGCAGTCATGCATTGCTTCAACCGCAATATTACAGTGCTGGAGAAGAAGATGCAAGTGGGAGAGTTCGGAAATTTTCCCGCCGGGTGGCCCCCGCCTCAGCCGACGTCCTCCGAGACCGTGCAGGGCCTGTCGGTGACCTTCCCGCCGACCTCCGGAAGGGGGACGCAAGCCTTACGGTCCGTCCTTCTCCAGCCGCTTGATGACCTCGGCAAACTTCTCCACCATATTCTGCTGAACGCGGAGGAAGACGCGACGGTCTTCCGGGCTCACGTCCTCCAGCATGTCTGCGGCAAGTTGCTTGCCGTGATCGAGGAGGTACTGAAGCATGTCCCCACCCGCAGACGTCAGCCTGACCTTCACAACCCTTCGGTCCTCGGTGCTGCGCTCCCGCTCGACGTAACCGAGGTGGATGAGCCTGTCGACGAGGCTGGTGACGGCGCCCATGGTGATGCCCAGGGACTCGGCGAGCTGCCCCATGGTGGATTCCCCGTGCTCCTGGAGCACCGCCAGAACGCTGTATTGCGGAAGACTGACCTTCTGCCTGGCGTACGCCACCTTGAAGAAGCGGGGCTGGAGCAGTCGTATGGTCCGGTTGAGTCGCAGCGCCTCCTCGGCGTCCCTCATCAGGTCCTCGTGCACGTGTCTCTCCTCAATGCTCCAAACGGGCCTGCCGACCGGCCGGCATTACGGCGCCCCCCCGGGCACCGCAGCGACACACGCCGGCCCCGGAACCGGTCTCTCAGTATACTTCCTGTCTGATGTGAACACTCGTGGCGGAGATCCGCCGGCCGTCCCGTAGCCCGATGAGAGCCCCCGGCCCGATCACCGGCATCCGTCCCGATAATCGTCCGGCAGGCCCCGGCATCTCTCCCGGGACGCCCCACGGTCAACACTGGAACGTCGTTCGGCGAGGGTGCCGCCGCCCCCCGGCTGGCGACACGTGCGGCTAGTCTGCAACCCCCTGAACGTCTTCTTCCGTCAATGCGACGGTGGTTTCCTCGGCCTCGGCGATACGAACCATCCTCTCGTAGTTCTCGAGGAACTGTCGTCTCACCTCGGGCTCCTCACGGGCCAGCACGTGCGCCATGAACTCCATGGCCCGTTCTTCCACATCCCGAATCGCCTTGCGGCCCTTCTTCTCGAGCACGACGTTCACGACCCGACGGTCGCTCGTGCTGCGACGACGCGAAACATACCCCCCGTTCACGAGCTTGTCGACAATGTTGGTCGAGGCGCCCATGGTCACATGCAGCTTCTTCGACAGCTCCCCCATCGTTGCACCGCCCAGTTCGTCCAGAGCCACCATCGCCATGTACTGGGGAATATTGATGCCGTCCCGTGCAAGCACACTGGCCATCTGGTAGCCGAAGGCCGCCCAGAACCGACGCATCAACTCGTAGAGCTTCCGGCAATCCCTGACAACGTCATCCGTCACTGTACTCTCCGGATATCTCGCCAATCCCCCAGGGTCGAGAGCGTGCACGGGTAATCTGCTGCTTGCCGCCAAGCTATCCAGACCCTTTAGTGTAGCACGTCACTAAATGCGCATCAAGTGAAATAACCGCCAATCGCCCCTTTCCGACCCGCCCGGCCCTGTTTTCATAAAAACCGCGGTCTACGCCGTTTTCATCGTCTCTACATACCCTCCTTCGACAGTCTTGGCCGCCCTTTCTGGACAATTTGCTGAGACCGGCCGGTGAGGGCCCTCGGAGCCGACGCAGAGTCGGGGGGACCGTCACGGCAATCCCGGGGGCTCCGGGGCCGATTCGCGCGGGATACCAGGCTGTCAGCGTGAAGCGGGGGAACCGCACCATCGGGCGGCTACCGTCCGGTGAGCTTCTTGAACTCGGCCTCGTCGATGATGCGAACGCCCAGGTCACGCGCCTTCTGGAGCTTCGAGCCGGGACTCTCCCCCGCCACGAGGTAGTCCGTCTTTGCGGAAACCGACCCCGTCGCCTTTCCCCCCAGGGCCTTGATGAGGTCCTCGGCTTCCTTGCGACTGAAGCCCTGGAGCGTCCCGGTGACGACGAAGGTCTTTCCGGAGAGGTCGGGCCCGGCGGCAGGACGTCGGGGTCTCTCGGCCGTCATCTTGACGCCGACGTCGCGCAGTTTCTCGATCCCCCTGCGGTTTTCGTCGGCTGTGAAGAAACTCACAATGCTCTCGGCCATGACGGGACCGACGTCCTGGATCTCCTGGAGTTCCTCGACCGAGGCCGCCGCCAGTGCGTCGAGCGTCGCGTAGTTCCGCCCGAGTGTCTCGGCGGCGGTCGTGCCGACGTTGGGAATCCCGAGTGCGGTCAGGAGCCGGGTGAGTCCGCGCGTCTTCGACGCATCGACGGCGTCCAGCAGGTTCTGTGACGACTTCTCCGCCATCCGCTCCAGTCCCACGAGAGACCCGAGTTCCAGACGGTAGAGGTCGGCCACGTCACGGACCATGCCCTTCTCGACGAGCTGGTCGATGACGGCGGGCCCCAATCCCTCGATGTCCATGGCGTCGCGGCTCGCGAAATACTTGAGCCGACCCTTGAGCTGTGCCGGACACGACATGTTGCTGCACCGTCGGTAGACCTCCTCGCCCAGTCGCACCACCGCCGCGGCGCACACCGGACACGTCCCGGGCATGCGGAACTTCCTCTCCTTGCCGGTCCGCTTCTCCACCACCACCGAGACGACCTGCGGGATGATTTCACCCGCCTTCTCGATCACGACGGTGTCCCCGATGCGCACGTCCTTCCGGTTGATCTCGTCCTCGTTGTGGAGGGACGCACGCTTCACCGTCGTTCCGGCCAGCTGCACGGGTGTCAGGTGGGCTACCGGGGTCAACACCCCCGTGCGACCCACCTGCACGTCGATGTCCTCGATGACGGTGGTGGCCTGCTCGGCACCGTACTTGTAGGCGATCACCCCACGCGGGAACTTGCTGGTCGCTCCCAGACGACTGACCTGCGACAGGTCGTTCACCTTCACCACGACGCCGT
>DATKVD010000473.1:0-4004 GCA_035530235.1 Planctomycetota bacterium
CTGGGTCGCCCCATGCCGGATACCTTGAGGGGCAAGGTATGCTAGCGTCCCCATGCGCAAAGGGGACAGTCCCGTTCTACCGCGGCGCTGCGCGCCGCCGGTAAACTGGGACAGTCCCCACCGGCCAGAGGAGTGTCCTGATTTTCCACCCTTGTGGAAATCGGGCGTTGCTGGTATAATTCCGGCGTTAATTCGCGACTCGCATCATCATTCACGAGGGAAGGTACGACATGGTCAAGGTGAAGATCGTGGGCGCCGGGGGGTTCGGCGGGACGGGGATGATCGACCTGGTGCTTCGGCATCCCGAAGCCGAGCTGGTGAAGCTCGTCGACGTCGAGAACGTCGGAAGTCCCATCAGCCGGGTCTGGCCGCACCTCGAAGGGCACTGCGACATGGAGATCGCGTCGCCGGAGGACGACACCCCCGGCGACGGGGAGGACGTGGTCTTCTTCGCGACGCCCGACCGCGTGGGGATGAAGGTCGCCCCCGCGTTCGTCAAGGCGGGCGTCAAGGTGGTCGACTACTCCGGCGACTTCCGCTTCGCCGAGGCGAAGGTGTACGCCGGCTACGCCGGGCGCATCGGCAAGGAGACCGGGCATCTCGCGCCGGAGCTGCTCGCCAAGTGCGTCTACGGGCTGGCGGAGCTCCACCGCGACGCGATCGCGAAGGCCTCGGTCGTCGGGAACCCCGGGTGCTTCGCCGTCTCGGCCACACTCGGACTCTACCCGGCGGTGAAAGCAGGCGTGGTCGACGTCTCGTCGCTCATCGCCGACGCCAAGACCGGGATCTCGGGCGCCGGGAAGAAACCCGCACCGGCGTTTCACTATCCCCTCATGTACGACAACATGAAGGCCTACAAGGTCGCGAAGCACCAGCACACCTACGAGATCGAGCACGAGCTGTCGGCGGCCGCCGGGAAGAAGGTCAACGTCACCCTGACGACACAGGTGGTGCCGGTCTGCCGCGGGATCATGACCTGCTGCTACGGCCGGCTCGACAAGGGCTGGGTGGACGCCGCCAAGCTGGTGAAGCTCTACCGGGACGCCTATGCGGGTGAGCCCTTCGTGCGCGTCGTCGGACCGGAAGGGACCGCGTCCAACGCCGACGTCCGCGGGACCAACCTCTGCAAGCTCTGGGTCAACTGCGACCCGGCCACCGGACAGCTCCTCGTCGTCAGTCACATCGACAACCTGATGAAGGGCCAGACCTCCAACGCCCTCCAGAACATGAACGTGATGTTCGGCCTCGACGAAACCGCCGGACTCATGGTCCCGGGACTCTTTCCGTAACACGAAACGGGACCCATCATGCTCATCAAGCTGAATCACCCGCTCGCCGTGCTCCTCATCCTGGCCTCGACCGGTCTGGTCTGGTCACAGGACACGTCGTCCACTGCGCAGAAGAGCGGCAAGGCACTCGATCTTATTGTCTCCGAGTACAGCGCCGTGGCGTACGTCGTGGCCCGCGGGGCGCCGCTCAAGACGACCATAAAGGGTAAGGAGACCAGCTACTTCAAGCTTTCCTGGGGCGTGGCCGACCAAGGGGAATACAACCAAAGGCACCAGGGCGGGCAGTGGGGCGGCAACCCGAAACTCGCCATGATGCTCTGCGGCTACCTCTACAAGGTCACCAAGCCGGTCGTGGACGTGATACCCGACGCCCCCAAGGCCGGCGAGGCGCTGGAGTGCAAGGTGGTGACGCAGTCCGACCTGGCCGGCGAGAAACTCGTCGACGAGTACGTCTTCGCCTGGAAGAAGTTCGAGGGCACCGACAAGGAATACTCCGACGGCAAGGGCAAGTGGGTCGATGCCGACGTGCCGAAGACCGGGACGCTGGCCGCCGGCATCACGAAGGAAGACGAGCGCTGGGGCTGCTTCGTGAGACCGATCGGTCCCGATGGCAAGCCGTCTGCTGACTTTGAAGTCGCGGACAAGGTGGAGATCGGGAAAGAGACCCCCGGCGACAGCCGCGGCAACTGGGCGTGGGGAGCATTCTACGGGCAGTACCGGCACGTGCGGGGATACTTCAAGTTTGACGTGTCCGAACTGGCCGGCAGGAAGATCAAGAGCGCGAAGTTCCGCATCTTCTGCGACGTGCAGAACCCGCCCTTCACGGTCAACGCCTACGCCGGCCCGAACACGTGGAACGACCGTGAGATCACCTGGGTGAATCAGCCGCTGAAGTTTCCCTTCGAGGACAAGCCCGTGGGGTCGGCCGGGTTCGACTTTGGTCCGCTGCCGACGACGGATAATCCCCCCTCGAAAGCCGACTGGTTTTACAGCAGCAGCCCTGACTTCAGAAAGGAGGGGCGGAACCGTGCCCCGGCCTGGCGCGAGATCGAGGTCACCGAGTACGCACGGAGGACACTGGCCGCCGGGGAGAAGTCTCTGAGCCTGTGTATCGCGCCCGAGTCGCAGTCGAAGAACGACCACTCCCGCATTCACATTCACAACGACAAGATCGCCCCCGGCTACACCATCCGCCGCGGCGACATGCGTCCGCGGTTGACCGTTGAGTTGGAGTAGCGCCGCAGGAGCCCTTCATTGCATCGGGAGAAAAAAGGTACGCGGTACCTTTTTAGATGCCGTAAACGGCCCACAATCGGCTGAAAACCGCAAAATAAAAGGTACCGCGTACCTTTTTGGGGCGTAGGGTCATGCTCACCAACACGTTCTGCCACATTCCGACCGTTGGTCCCGGGACGGAGCGAAAGCTCTGGACCGCGGGGGTGAAGAGCTGGGACGCCTTCGCCGCGGCGGACGACGTGCCCCTTTCGGCGGCGAAGCGCGAGATCGTCCGGCGTCACCTCGACGAATCGGCCCGGCATCTCGAACGCGACGACCCCGACTACTTCACCGCGGGGCTCCCGGCGAGGGAGCACTGGCGGCTCTTTCCGCATTTCCGTCACCGCATCGCCTACC
This sequence comes from Planctomycetota bacterium, assembly GCA_035530235.1. GTDB lineage: Bacteria > Planctomycetota > DG-23 > DATKVD01 > DATKVD01 > DATKVD01. The sequence continues at coordinate 2,922 of DATKVD010000473.1, forward strand.
TCGACATCGAGACGACCGGGCTCGGCCTGCCCGGCGACTATATCACCTCCATCGCCCTCTACGACGGCGAAACCGTCCGCACCTTCGTCAAGGGAGAGAACCTGGACGAGTTCCCGGACGCCGTCGCCCCCTACCGCCTCATCGTCACCTATAACGGCAAGTCGTTCGACGTCCCGTTCATCCGACGGTACATGCGTCTGCCGATGCGTCAGTCGCACATCGACCTGATGCACGTCCTGCGGAGCCTGGGCTATCGCGGCGGGCTCAAGGGGTGCGAGCACCAGCTGGGCCTCGACCGCGGGGACCTCGAAGGCGTCGACGGGGCGTTCGCGGTGCTCCTCTGGCACGATTACATGGAGAACGGCAACGAGCGGGCGCTGGAGACCATGCTCGCCTACAACGTCCAGGACGTCGTCAACCTCGAGACGCTCCTCGTGAAGGCCTACAACCTGAAGCTCAAGGAGACGCCGTTCGCGAGGACCCACGCGCTCGAGGAGCCCGAGGCGCCCGAACTGCCGTTTCAGGCGGACCTCGCAACGGTCGAACGCCTGAAGCGGGAGCACCCCCATCACGGCTGGTGGGGGTGAGGATGCCCGAAACCCGTTATCGCCGGGCTTTGTGCTGAAAGCTTCGGGACGGTCAAAGCAACCAATGAAGCAGTTGTCATTCTGAGGAGTCCCCGCCCCGCGGGGGCGACGAAGAATCTGGCCTCCAACGCAGAGGAAGGATCGACTTCGACGCCAGAATCGGAACACTTCAGACAGTGGAGCCAGATGCTTCGTCCCGATAGATCGGGACTCAGCATGACATTCTCAGGTCGCCTTTACGGCAAGGAGTCCGGCTATGAAGAGAGTCTTCGCGGTCCTTATTTCCGTGTGTGTCCTCTCACAGCTTGCCTCCCCCGTCCCCGCCGAGGTGACGCTCCGCCACAAGTGGGTCTACGTCTCGACCAACCTGCTGGTCCGGAAGAACGTGGATGAGCTGATGCCGCTGATGGAGCGCATCAAGCGGTGCGGCTACACCGGCATCCTCCTGGCCGACAGCAAGTTCACGCGGCTCGCCGGCTACGGTGAGCGGTATTTC
>DATKVD010000474.1:0-6833 GCA_035530235.1 Planctomycetota bacterium
TGGAGGAGCTGATGCGGACGCTGCCCGACGACGTGGGTCTGGCGGAGAAACGTGCCCTGGCCCTCACCCGGCTGCGGAAGCACGCCGAGGCGCTGCGCGTGTATCGCGCCCTGGCCGCCCGACGGGAGGCGAAGGGGTACTGGGACGAGCGTATTGCACTCCTGGAGACGATGCTGGAGGACGGGGAAGCCGGCGAGGTGACCGCGGCGGTGGATGAGATCGTGGAGAAGGAGCCGAAGGTCCCGGCGGACGTGAAGAGCCGACTGGACACGGTCCGAAGGAAGTCCGTCGAGCAGGCACAGGCCGAGCGGGACCGTCGTGCCGGGGAGATCCGGGACCTGATCCGGGACCTGGCCTCCGTCGACGTGAAGACACAGACCGCCGCCCGCACCGCACTCCGGGAGCGCGGCGACGAGACCTGGTCCTTCCTGGTGGCCGCGCTCGACCGGGTGGACGAGACGGTCCGTCGGGCGTCGGCGGAACTGCTGCGTGAACTCACCAAACAGAATTTCGGCTACCGGCCGGAGGCGTCACTTGCCGAGAACGCCGACGCCATCCGCAAGTGGCGCACGTGGGTGACGGCCAACCGTCCCAAGCCGGCCGCCCCGGGCGGTCCGTGACGGAACCCCCCGTGCCGGACATCACGGGAATGAGGAGACGACGGCATGAGTGACTATCTTGTGGGCATCGACCTCGGCGGCACCAACATCAACGTCGGCGTCACCGACGACGTCGGCAAGGTCATCACCAAGCACGCCGTGCCCCTCGGCCGCCCCAAGACCCGACACGACGTCCTGGACGCCATCTACCGTGCCGCCGAGGAAACCCTCAGTCGTGCCGGGATGGAAGCGGACGCCGTCCGGGCCATCGGCATCGCCACCCCCGGCGTGCTCGACATCGAGAACGGCGTGGTGGTGAAGGCGTCGAACCTGCCCGACTGGGAGAACGTGGCGCTTCGGGACCTGGTCCGCAAGCGGTTCGGGGTCCCGACGGTCCTGGAGAACGACGCCAACGCCGCCGCCTGGGGGGAATACTGGGCCGGGGCCGGCAAAGAGGTCGCCTCGATGGTGATGCTGACGCTGGGGACGGGCATCGGCGGCGGCATCGTCATCGACGGAAAACTGTGGCACGGGTTCAGGGACTCCGCCGCCGAGATCGGTCACGTCACCATCGATTACGACGGCCGCAAGTGTGCCTGCGGCAACATCGGCTGTCTCGAAGCCTACGCCTCCGCCGCCAGCACCGTCAGACGCTTCATCGAGGCGGTGAGGTCCGGGAAGTCGTCGAACCTCGAACGCATGGTGCAGGAGCGTCCCGAGGGGGTCACCTCGAAGATGATCTACGAGGAGGCCCTCAAGGGCGACGGACTGTGTCGCAAGATCATGGAGGAGACGGGGTTCTACCTGGGGGTGGGGATCGTGTCGGTGCTGCATTTCCTGAACCCGGAGATGGTGGTGCTGACGGGAGGTCTGACGGGCGCCGGGTCGATGCTGATGGACCCGGTGAAGCGCGTGGTTTCGGAGCGGGCACTGCCGCGCTTCCGTGAGGACCTTCAGATCGTGTTTGCCCGACTGGGTGAGGACGCCGGGTTCATTGGAGCCGCCGGATGCGCATTGAGCGGATCAGAAACTTCTGCATCATAGCCCACATCGATCACGGCAAGTCCACGCTCGCCGACCGGCTGCTGCTCATGACCGGGACGATCACGCAGCGGGAGTTCCGTGAGCAGATCCTCGACGACATGGACCTCGAACGTGAGCGCGGGATCACCATCAAGTCCTCCGCCGTCAACATCCACTGCACCGTCGGCGGGCAGGACTACGCGCTCAACCTCATCGACACCCCCGGACACGTGGACTTCAGCTACGAGGTGTCGCGAAGCCTGGCGGCGTGCGAAGGGGTCGTGCTCCTGGTCGACGCCTCCCAGGGGGTCGAGGCACAGACCCTCGCCAACGCCTATCAGGCCATGAACCACAACCTCGTCATCGTACCGGTGCTCAGCAAGATCGACCTGCCGAACGCCCGCCCGGACGAGGTGATCGAGGAGATGGAGCACCTGCTGGGGGTGGAGGCGGACGAGGTGCTCACGTGCAGTGCGAAGACGGGTGAAGGGGTGCAGGCGGTGCTCGAGGCGATCGTGACGCGTGTGCCGCCGCCTTCGGGTCGGCCGGACCGTCCCGCACGGGCGCTCATCTTCGACTCGGTGTTCGACGAGTTCCGCGGGGTGATCACGTACGTGCGGATGGTGGACGGTCGGCTCAGACGCGGCGACCGCATCCGCATGCTCCAGACGCACACGGAGTACGAGGTGACCGAGATCGGGTGTCTGCGTCCGCGGATGACGGCCCTCGACGAGCTGGGCGCCGGTGAGGTGGGATACGTCATCGCCAACATCAAGGTGCTCGCCGACGTGAAGATCGGCGACACCGTGACCCTGGCCGACGCCCCGAACGTCCAGCCGCTCACCGGCTACCGCGACCCCCAGCCCATGGTCTTCTGCGGGTTCTTCCCGGCCGACCGCTACGACATCTCGGACCTGAGACGCGCACTGGAAAAACTGGCCCTCAACGACTGCTCGTTCACGTTCGAGCCGGAGACCTCCGACGCCCTCGCGTTCGGCTTCCGCTGCGGGTTCCTGGGACTGCTGCACATGGAGATCGTCCAGGAGCGTCTGGAGCGGGAGGGGTCGGTGGAGCTGGTGCAGACGGCGCCGAGCGTGACGTACGAGATCCGGACGACCTCCGGGGACGTCCTGCGGGTGCGCAACCCCTCCAAGGTCCCGTCCGCCGGCGACATCGAGGAGTTCCGTGAACCCATCGTCCGCGTCAGCTTCGTGCTGCCCTCCACCGCCATCGGACCCCTCATGACCCTCTGCGAGAACCGTCGCGGCAAATACATCCGCACCGAATACCTCAGTCCCACCCGCGTCGTCCTCGTCTACGACCTCCCCTTCGGCGAGATCGTCTTCGATTTCTACGACCGGCTCAAGTCCCTCACCCGGGGCTACGGCACCATGGACTACGAGCTCCTGGGGTATGAGCCGGCGGACCTGGTCAAGCTGGACATCCTGGTGGCGGGACAGCCGGTGGACGCGCTTTCGAGCATCGTCCACCGTGACAAGGCCTACCCGAAGGGCCGCGCGCTCGTGCGGAAGCTCCGCAAGGAGATCGACCGGCACCTGTTCGAGGTGCCCATCCAGGCGGCCATCGGCGCGAACGTCATCGCCCGCGAGACCATCGCACCCCTGCGCAAGAACGTGACGGCGAAATGCTACGGCGGGGACGTCACCCGCAAGCGCAAGCTCCTCGAAAAACAGAAGGAAGGGAAGAAACGGATGAAGCAGGTGGGACGCGTGTCGATACCGCAGAAGGCGTTCCTGGCGGTGCTGGGCGCCGGTGACGAGGAGACGAAATGACCGGGTCGAACGGGAAGAAGAAGACCGCCGGGCAGGACGACAAGCACCCGGACGGCCCCCGGAAACGACGCAACCCCTGGCTCGTCGACAACATCGAGAGTCTCGTCGTCGCCGTCGTCCTCGCACTCATCATCCGCACCTTCGTCGTCGAGGCCTTCGTCATCCCCACCGGCTCCATGGCACTCTCACTCCACGGGAACCACTTCAACGTGACGTGTCCGAACTGCGACACGAAGTACACGGTGGGGTTCAACCCGGACGCCCCCGTGGTGCCCGAGCGGACGTTGTGTCCCAACTGCGGCGAGCGGGCCCCCGGACTTCAGTCCTATTCCCCCGGCATGCCGGTGCCGGACTACGCCGGGGGCGACCGCATCCTCGTCAACAAGGTGCTCTACCGGTTCGAGCCCGCCCGACGCTGGGACCCGTTCGTCTTCGTCAACCCGAACGCCGCGGCGGGCGGTCCCGGTCCGCCCAAGACCACCTACATCAAGCGTCTGACGGGTCTGCCGGGCGAGACGCTGGAGATCCTGCGCGGCGACGTCGTGGTGGACGGACAGGTCCAGAGGAAACCCGCGGCCGCCCAGTCGCGTCTCTGGATGCCGGTCTACGACGGCCGTCGTCCGTGGCGGCGGGGCCAGCCCTGGCGGATGACCGGGACGGGCTGGCGTCTGGAGGGGAGACGTCTGGCGGCGGACCGTCCGGGCGCCGACTTCGTCTGGGCGACCTACGCCGGCAGACCCGGCGTCGGGGACGGGACGATCCGTGACACCTACGCCTACGATCACGACCTGGGCGTGGCACGGGCCCCCTACATCGACCGCGGCGCCGGACTCAACGTCGTCACCGACGTCCGCGTGACGTTCGACGTGACCCCCGGGGCCACGGGCAGGCTGAGGGTGGCGCTGCCGCGTGACGACGAGGTGGACCACGTGACGCTCGACTTCGACAAGGGCCGGGCCCAGGTGATCCACGAGGTGCCCGTCGGCGACACGACCGAAGAGCGTCTGGTCGGCGGGGCAGAGCTGAAGCACTGGTCGACGGACCGCACGCACCACGTCAGCTTCTACCGGCTCGACTACATGCTGGTGCTTGTCATCGACGGCGAGACGTTGGTAGAATATGACCTGTGGCGTGCCGAGGGATATGACGCGTATCGTGAACTGGCCGCACGCGGACGCGAGTACAGCCGGCTGCTGAGGGAGGGCCGGGACCCGGCCCCCAACGAAGCCGTCGCCGGGTACAGGAAGAGCGGGGTGAGCATCGGCGCGGCGGGCGGACGTCTGGAACTGGCGGACCTCCGGATCGACCGTGACGTCTATTACACCTATCCCGGGCAGAGGGCGAGCGGCGGCAACCATTACGTCGGACCGACGCAGATCCCTCAGGGGTACTGCTTCGCCATGGGCGACAACAGTCCCGAGAGTTACGACAGCCGCTACTGGGGACTGGTCCCGGCGGAAAACCTCATCGGCAAGGGACTCGTGATCTGGTGGCACCCGCTGCGGACACGGTTGATCCATTAGAAGATCAGACGCTGAGACGCGAAGTCGCTGAGACGCTGAGTGAAAGCAACGGCTCGTCTCTGTTTCTTCTTCTGCTGCTTCTGACTCAGTGTCTCAGCGCCTCAGAGCGTCTAACGAAATGGGGCGGCTTCCCTCCGCCTGAGGCGGATGAATTCCGGCAGCCCCGGCAGGGGCGAAGGGATTTAGCCGGGGGCGCGAGCCCCCGGTGGGAGTTCTGATATTTGCCCAAGCCCCAACGGGGCGATAGGAGGTCACGGCATGCTCCTGTCGCCCCTTCGGGGCTGAGCGGCTTTCTTTGCTCGTGCACCGGGGGCTCGCGCCCCCGGCTATTGACTGACGCCCCTCACGGGGCTTGTTGTCAACGGCAACAACTCATTCTGTTGGTCGATCTTAGCGTCTTCGATTTCCTTGTCCGGGAGTGCATCGTGCCGCTTCTGGAAGTGGAAAACCTGACCAAGGTCTACTCCAAGCGCGCCGTCGTCGACCACGTCGGCTACGCCGTCAACGCCAAGGAGATCGTGGGACTCCTGGGACCGAACGGTGCCGGCAAGACCACCACCTTCCGCATGACCGTGGGGATGATCGCCCCCACCGACGGACGCGTGGTGTTCGGTGCCGAGGACATCACCGGACTTCCCATGTACAAGCGGGCCCGTCGCGGCATGGGCTATCTCTCGCAGGAGCCGTCGGTCTTCCAGAAGCTCACCGTCGAGCAGAACATCATGGCGGTGCTCGAATCGATGAACCTGTCGCGCAGGGAGCGGAAGACACGGGTGGCCCAGGCCCTCGAGGAACTGGACCTGGTGCGTCTGGCCCGGCACAAGGCCTACACGCTTTCGGGCGGCGAGCGTCGGCGGCTCGAGATCACCCGTGCACTCGTCTGCACGCCGTCGCTCCTGCTCCTCGACGAGCCGTTCAGCGGCGTCGACCCCATCGCCGTCCTCGATATCCAGCAGATCATCCTCGGACTCCGTGAGCGCGGCATCGGCATCCTCCTCACCGACCACTCCGTCCGTGAGACGCTGTCCATCTGCGACCGGTCGTACATCATCAACGAGGGCGCGGTGCTCACCAGCGGCACCTCGGACCAGCTCGTCAACGACCCGATCGCACGGAAGATCTACCTGGGTGAGACGTTCCGTGGGGACGAGTTCATCCACCGGCGTGCCGCGATCGAGGCGATCGTGTCGGAAGCCGAGTTCCCGAAGGTCCCCAGCCGGGACGTGACGGAAATCGCGGCGGAGCCCCCACCCGTCGAGCCCCCGGCCCCCGCGGCCCCCGCGCCCCCGCCCGCCGACGAGGTCTCCTTCGACCTGCCCGCCGAGCCCGAAGCGCCCGCCGAGACCGACTACCGGCCCGAGGCACTGGAACTCGACGAGATCGAGAAGGAACTCGAACGCCGACGCCAGGAACGCCAGGAGCCGGGCCAGTAAGACAGAAAGACGCTGAGTCGCTGAGACGCTAAGTGAAAACAACGACTCGGCCGCACTTCTTCTGTTTCTGACTCAGCGTCTTAGCGTCTCAGGATCTCAGCGTCTGGTGTTCCTCTGGGTCCTCAGTGGTTGGATATGAATGCAGTATGGAAGGTGCGGGATCGAAAGGAGGACGTATCCATGAGTGGAGGAGCCGTCGCGGCAGGTGCAGCAGCCGCGGCCATCGCCAACGCCATCAAGGCCTCGGGGGCCATCATTCACGTGGAGCCCGAGGATTTCGAGACCATCCTCTCGAGGTCGGAGCACCCCCTCGTCGTCTCCACCGGCCCCCGGTGGTACTCCAAGACCTGGCGCTATCTCACGGCCTACAAGGGCCTCATCTTCTACACGAAAACCCCCGTGGCGTTCGAGTTCGGCGAGGGGTTCGAGGTGATCACGGCGCAGCAGATCTGGATCCCGGGA
>DATKVD010000475.1:0-3505 GCA_035530235.1 Planctomycetota bacterium
CTGCTCAGGCGACATGTAGGCGGGTGTGCCCATGACCGATCCGGCGACGGTCGCCTGCAGTGTGACAACGTCGTCTTCACGCAGGCTCACGACCCGGCGTTCGTACAACTCCCAGACGCCCCGGTCTGCGGCCTGGTCTCCGGTTTCTCTGGCGGGGGCTTCGTCGCCCTTCGGGGAAACGGCCTTCGCCAGGCCCCAGTCGATCACCAGCACCTCGCCGTATTCTCCCACGACCACGTTCGAGGGCTTGAGATCGCGGTGGATGACGCCCCGGTCGTGGGCGAACCGCACCGCCTGGCAGACCGACTGGAAGACCTGCACGAGGCGTCTCAGACCGAAGCGGTCGCGCGCGGAGGGATCGTCTTGCCGGAGATCATCGAGGATGGCGCGGAGCGTCCGGCCCTCGATCGGCCGCATGGTGTAGTAGGGACGTCCCTGGGCGCCCTCGCCGATGCGGTAGACCGGCACGATGCCCGGGTGCTGAAGCTGGGCGGTGACGTGGGCCTCCTCGAGGAAGCGCGTGCGGTCTTTCCGGTCGCGGCGGTCTCTATCGGCCGCGAGCACCTTCAGCGCGACGTCGCGGTTCGCGCTCTTCTCCCGCGCGAGAAACACCGTCCCCATCCCGCCGTGACCGATCTCCCCCTTGACGTCCAGGTCGGGATAGGCATCCGGAACGCCGTGGCCGGGCGTTCCCGCGGCGGCGCTTTCGTCCCCCGGAACGAACGGTTTCGTCGACGACAGGTCGTCGTCATCTTGTCTGGCGTCCTGTGGCACCGCAGGCTCCTCCTCGCGTGGGTCGCGCGGCCGCAGAGGAACAGCACATCACGGACCGTTTGCGACGGAAGCATTTTGGCATATCAAGAAGGGAATAGCAAGCATGTGCCGGTCTGAATTGAGGGGTGGCGGGGGGGTCGGTTCACTCGTCGGCGGGGGCATCGAAGGTGAGGACGCCGAAGCCCTGAGGCAGGTGGGCGGTGAGCGCCATGTTGTGGCCGACCCAGCTCGAGCCGTCGCCCATCCGACAGACGTTCGCCGACCATTTGCCCTCCGGCGTCGCGACGTGCGGGGCGCTCCACCGGCACGCGAACTCCTTGAACGGGATCGCGATCTCGATGACGCCGGGCTTTCGGCCGAGGGTCATCCGGGGGTCCCAGTCGCTCACCGCGAGGAACGGCTGGACCCAGAAATCGTCGGCGGGCTCGCCCTCGAGGTTCAGCGCGATCTTCCAGTAGCTCGTGCGGTCGAAGTTCGTGTCGAGGAAAAGCTCGATGCCGTCCTCCTGCCACTGTCGTCCGTCGCGCTTGTCGGTGCGTGCCGGGGGCTTGAGGTCCGGGGCAATCATGACCACGTAGAGGTGCTCGCGGTCGTGGGCGAGCTTGACGGTGGTGTTGAGCTTCGAGGGCCCGGCACGGTTCTGGAGCGTGAAGTCCCTCATCGGCTCGGCGTCACGCCAGCACGCATCGTCGGGGTCGCCGTCGATGACGGGCGGCGTCTTCGCATAGGCGACGCGGCAGGTGGGGATGCGGGGGAAGTCGCCCATCTCGTCGGCTTCGGGGGCCTCGGGGGCGAGTGCGATGAGGCTGTCGGGGTCGTCGCGGCACGCCCGCTGGTACTCGGCGTAGAACGCGTTCATCGGGTCGTCGGCTTTCGGCAGGGCCGCCTCGCCGAACACCTTCTCCGCCAGCGCCATCGTCTCGGCCGAGTTCCAGAGCCACATCTCCGTCCCTTCCTCGATGGTGCTGCATACGTTGATGACACCGTCACGCGAGCCGGGACGGATGGACTCGAAGCGCTCCTCGTCCGGGTGCGTGGTGTGATAGGCGGGCAGCGTGACGAGGTCGCGGAAGTCGTCCTTCGCCCAGTCGGGGGCGTCCGGAAGCGCCGCCACCCACGCGAAGCCGTGCAGCATCAGCCGGTTCGAGCCGGCACAGCGAAGGGCGAGCCGCGCGCTCCCGTCCTCGCGACGACGCACTTCCTTGTGAAAGACCTCCAGCGTGTCCACGATCCACCGCGTCACCTCCGCACGGTCCAGGCGGTCGAACCGTTCGTCGAACCACAGGAGCCGGATGAGACACGAGAGCAGCACCCCCTTGCCGGTGGCGTCCTTCCACCGGCCGACGAGGCTGCCCTTGTTCTTCTCGCAGGTCACCCGCAGCTCCGCGGCGGCCGCGTAGAGGGCGTCGAGGTATTCCGCCCGGCCGGTCGCCTCATAGGCGCTCATGAGCGTCCACAGGTAGAGCCCCGTGGGTCCGTCGGCGGCCTGGACGTAATTCGTGTAGTCGCGGCCGCCGTTTTTCTGGAAGGCGACCGCCCAGTCGGCGATCTCGGTGAGCACCTCCTTCGCGCGGAGGTCTCCCGTGAGCAGGTAATACTCCATGAGCCCGGCGGGGTGGATCATCGGTCCCCATCGCGAGCCGGTGCGCGTCGGCTCGAACGGCCCGCTGTAGTGGGTGTATCGCCGGTGGGCGCCGAACGTCTTCAGCACGCGCTTCGCGCCGGGGTAGCTCGAATGTCCGTAGACCATCCCCGCACCCCATCCCGCGAACGCGCCCTCCGTGTGGTCGGCGTGCATCACGTGCAGGTCCATCGAGCACCGGGCCTGGGCTTCGGCCAGGTCGAACGCATACCGTGCGTGCGCCGGATAGCTCTCCACCAGCCGCAGCGAGTGCATGAAGAGCCGTCCCGCCGAGTCACGCGTGTTGTTCAGGTAGTAGTTCCACACCATCCGGCTGCCGAAGGTCAGGTTCCCCTCCATCCACCACCGCCCCGACCCCTGGAACGCAAAGTGCACCACGTGCGGGAAGCGGGTGTAGTCGAGGAAGGTGGTGGTGACGAAGTCGTGGTCGCGGCTGGCGGGAGAGGGGAGTGAATAGTCGCCGAAGATGCCGCACTTCCGGTAGCGTTCGGCGGGGACGGTCGCGCGCACGCCCTTCTGGAACGCCGCGCGCACCGCGTCGGCCTCGGCGTCCGCTCGGGCGTCAAAGTGGATGAGCATCTCGTGCGTCTTCGCCCACCCCGCCACCAGGGGCTTGAACGTGTTCGCGCTCCGCGGCGACTGAAGCCACAGGTCCATCCGCCCCGGCGCAATCTCGATCGCCTTCGGATACTGCTGCCAGAAGTGCCGGACCGCCGCGAGCACCTCGCCCGTCTGCGTCCGCGCGCGTGCCCAGCCGGGGGCGCGCTTGCCCTCGCCCACGCCCGTGTATTTCATCCGCGTCGCCACCACCCGGAGCGACCCGTCCGATGGGGTGAGTTCGCCGTCCTGGTAGAGCCCGACCGTCTTCCCGTCGAGGTCGCCGAAGTGGTCCTGCCCGTCGCCGCCGATGGTGTAGCGCTCGAATTTCCCGGCCGGCACCAGCCCCAACTTCCATCCCTTCAGCTCCAGCACCGGCGCCGCGGCCCGCTGGATGAGCGTGTAGTCGAGCTTCACGTAGGGCTTGTTGGCGTAGGCGGTGATGCGTGCTAGAATTCCCAGGCCCCCCGCGGCGGGGTCGTCGAACTCCCC
>DATKVD010000476.1:0-3364 GCA_035530235.1 Planctomycetota bacterium
CCACGTCCACCTCGAACGGCTGTGACTGTCGGACGAACGCCGGGAGGTTAACGGCCTCGACGGCGACGTCGGGACCGGCGCCGGACGACAGTCCGAGGGTGTCGATGCGGACGCCGAGCCGTGCGGCTTCCGCCGCCACCCGCCGGGCCTCGCCATGCGTCTCGTGACCGTCCGTCAGGAGCACGATGCGCTTCTCGGTGTCCCGTGGGAGTGCCGCCAGTGCCAGACGGATCGCCGAGGCCAGGTCGGTCTCACTGCCGTCGGACCGCTCGTCCGTCCGCACGGGCTTCGCCTCCGTGCTCAGCGGCGCCGCCAGTCTCGACGTCGCGGCGAACGTCACGATGCCGGCCCGGTCCTCCGCCTGCTTCGTTTTCAGGGCTTCCGCGATGAACGTCTCGGCACTCGCCCTCGTCGCCTCCGAGATGCTGTCCGAGACGTCGAGACAGAAAACACTGCTCACCGGGAGGTCGGTCTTCTCGGACGTGAGGATGATGCGCACCAGTGCCACCGCCACGAGGACCGCCACCGCGGTCCGCACCAGACTCAGCACCTTCGCACGTCTGCGCGTCAGGTCGGCGAAGCTCCGCCTGGCCACCCACAGCACGTAGGGCACCGTCAGGAGCAGGAGAAACGCCAGGGGTGTCAGGATGCTGAAACGCATGGTGTCCGTAACCTTCCGTTCGAGCGATGCATGTTGTAGCGCGGTCACCTGTGGGCCGCGGCCGTCCGGTTTTCTCGCGGGGCACCCCGACAAGCCGGGGCAGGCACGCCCCCCGCGCTACACCACGAAGCGGTGGTGATAGAGATACCAGTCGAGTGTAAGGAGTCCGAGTGCGATGACGGCGGCGGCGAACCAGAACTCCCCGACCCCTCCGCCCGTCCAGTCGCGTCCCTGTACGACGGTGTCGGCGAAAGTCATCTCGGCGCTCACGGCCAGGTCCGATTCGACGGTGTCGCCCAGGTTCGCGGCGAAGGTCATCTTCCGTCCGGCACGGTTCGCCTCGTAAATGCCGACCTGCGGGACGGGAACGACGAACCCATCCGCACCCGCCTCGATGGACATCGTCCGTCCGTCGGGACACGTCACCTCGATCGTCCCGGAGACGTCGTCGAACCGGAGCCGGGCCTCGTCCCCGGCCGGCAGCTCACGGTTCTCGATGGTGCCCTGGTCGGTCATCCACTGGAAGGCGTCGGCGACGAGCACGGGGAAGGCGACCCGGAAAGTGATGGACGACCGTCCGACGTCGAAGGCGAGCACGACGACGCGTCCACGGGTCCTCTGGGCGGCGAAGATGAGCGGTCCGCCTTCCGCGTGGGCCAGCACCTCGGCCGGCACCACGGGCTTGAGCACCCGTGCCGTCGGGATGTAGACGTCCTTGAGCGTGACACCCGCCAGAACGGGGTGCGTGCGCACCCAGTCGGCCACCACGGGGGACGGCATCTCCCCGGAAAGCTGAAAGAGTGACGAGCCGGTGTCGGGGTTGATGATGAGCAGGTTTCCGTCGGGGAGTTCGGGCGGGAGCACCCCGTTGAAGATCAGGACGTCCGGCTGTGGACGTGTGTCGAGGTACTGCTGGAGTGTCGCCACGAACGGCACGATGGCACGGTTCGCCGTCAACGCCGATTCGAGAAACCGGTCGGGGACGTCGGTCACCAGCACCACCTGGAGCTTCTCGGACGTCCCCAGGAGTGCGTAAGCCGCGTCGTCGGCGGCGAAGACGTCGCCGCTTTCCAGCACGGCCCTGAGCGTGCCGGTGCCGCGGACCTTCCCGGTGAAGCTCTCATTGAGGGTCCCCCTGGGCGGGAGGGTGAGCGGGCGACTCTCCACCACGTTGTCGTCCACCACGAGGGACAGCTTCACCGGCCGCTCGACGTCGAACGTGCTCTGCACACGGGCAAGGGCCTGGTATTCGTCGGGAAAGTCGAAGCCCCGTCGTGCCTGGAAGTCCACGAGACCGACGTTGGGCAGGCCCTCGCCGATGCGGTAGTAATGGAGTTTCACGTCGCCGAGGGTGACGGCGGAGACGTCGGCGCGACCGTCGGAGAGCAGGTAGACGTCGGCACCGCCCTCGCCGCGTGCCAGTTCAACCGCCAGGTCGATCGCGTCGGCGAGTCCGGTCGGACCGTCCGTGCAGACGAGTGCGTCCAGACTGCGGAGCACCGCCGTCCGCTCGTCCGTCAGACCGCTGACGACGGCCGGGGAACGTCCGGCCGTGATGAGCGCCACACGGTTTCCCGACGGCATGCCGCCCACGATGCTGCGGGCGAGCCGACGGGCACGGTCGAAGCGCGTCTCCTCGCTCCCGGCCGACACCGGCGTCTTCATGCTGGCACTCACGTCCAGCACGATGACCGCCACGTCGCGCGTCCCTTCGGCCGGACTGAACACGGGCTTGCCCACCGCGAGGATCAGCATCACCAGGATCGCCGCCTGCAGGAGGAAGGACAGGAGCGTCCGGAGCCAGCGCCAGCTCTGCGACGACGGACGGTCCTTGAGCATCCGCTGCCACAGGAGGAGACTCGGGAAGATCACGCGCCGACGGGGCATCGGCAGCAGATATAGCACCACCGGCACCACCAGCAGTGCCGCCAGGCCCCAGGCCAGCGGATGGACAAACGTCATGTAAGGAGCCCCTCTCTTCGGAATACCTTCAGGATCAGGTCTTCGAGCCCGGTTGTCGTGGGCACCTTGATGTAATGACCGTCGTAGCTGTTGAGGAACCGTCGGATGTGTGCACAGTGCTTGTCGAAGAACTCCCGGTAGGTGTCGAGGGTGCTTCTCCGGACGCTGAGGGGCAGCACGTCCTCGGTCTCACTGTCCACCAGGTTGAGGTCGCCGACGAGTTCGGGGTTCTCCTCGGTGGGGTCGACCACGTGGAGTCCGTAGATGGCGAACTTGTGGTGGATGAGTGTCTTGATGCCGTCCTCGATGCCGGCGGGGTCCAGGAAATCCGAGATGACGATGGCGATGCCGTGACGTCGGTTGTAGCGCACGAAGGCGGTGAGGGAGTCCTCGAAGTTGGTGCCGCCCGACAGGTCGTGCTCGTTCAGGAAATCGAACACCCGGAAGATGCGCTCACGTCCCTTGAACAGGTCCGACCCGGCCACCAGGTCGTCCGCAAAAAACGACAGCTTCACGATGTCCTGCTTGGCCAGGCCGATGTAGGCCAGACACGCCGCCACCACCTTGGCCATCTCGATCTTCGGGGGGGCCCCGTAGGCCATGCTCCGACTCGAATCGACCAGCAGGTAGACGTACAGGTCCTCTTCCATCTCGAAGGTCTTGAGGAACAGCTCGTCGAGACGTCCGAGGACGTTCCAGTCGAGGTAGCGCAGGTCGTCGCCCGGGGAATAGGCCTTGTGG
>DATKVD010000477.1:0-4957 GCA_035530235.1 Planctomycetota bacterium
CCCGGTGACCTCCGGGGCCTCCTGCGAAAACACCAGCGACCCACCCATGACAAGCACCAACGTTACTCCCGCGAGCCAAACACCCTTTCGCTTCATCGGGTCTCTCCTCCTCCTGGTCTCAAACGTCACACGTTTTCTTCCCGTCCGGATTCATACCCGTCACTGCAACGTGCGGGGCTATTTCCCGATCATGCCGACCCACCGGGTGGAGCCGAACTTGCTGCGCAGTTCACGATAGAGTTCCTGTGCCCGGGTGTCCTGACCGAGCTTCTCCCAGCAGCGACCGGCATAGAGCAACGCCTTGGCGTATTCGGCCCTCTGGTTGTAGAAGACCACGATGTTCCACAGGTAGTTCTTGAGGGCGGCCTTGTATTTCTGTCGGGCGGCGGTCTCGTCCTTGTCGTTCTGTGCATCCGCATAGTAGCAGTCACCGAGGGCGAGACGCGCCTTGGCCAGCAGGTCGTCGCCGGTGGCACTCTCCACGACGCCGCCCAGGAACGTTCTCGCCTCGTCGTACCGCTTCAGGGCCGTCAGGGCCTCGGCCTTGCCCACCGTCGCCGTCTCGTAGAGGTCACGGAAGCGTCCCTTGGCACCGGTGACCACCTTGTCGTAGCGCTGAAGGGCCTCACTCGCCTTGTCGTCGGCCATCATGAGTGCCCCGAGTCCCACCGAGGCGGTCAGCTTCATCTCGTCCTTGTAGGCCCCCGACTCGAGTTCACGGAAGGCGGTGAGTGCCTTCGGCTTGTCCCCGGCGGCCAGGTAGATCTCTCCCAGTCGGTAGCGGGCGTCATCCCGCCAGCGGTTGTCGGCGTCGTTCAGGAGGGTCTCAAAGGCGGCGATGGCCCGGCCCTGCTGGGTCGGGTCCGTCACCGACTGCCCCGCCAGACACATCGCCGTGTAGTACGCCGAGTAGTCCGTCACCCACTTGCGCACCTTCGGCGTCGACGTCGCCTCCCGGAACTTCTCCAAAGCCTTGTCGTACTGTTTCACCTTGTAGAACGCCACCGCCTCACGGTAGGACGTGGGGGCCCCGCCATACTGGATCGCCGTCACCTCGTTCTGGTCGAGCGTCCGGTCCGGTTTCGAGTCGCCGTTGGTGTCGATCTTCACCTCGGTGGGGGTCTCGGAGATGACGAGGACGTTGGGGAGGATCTTTCCGTCGGCCATCCGGAGGGTGTCGCGCGGCGCGGGCTCGGCGGGGGGCTCGTCCTGTGCGTGAAGTCCGACGGCCAGCAGCACCGTCACGAGTGCCGCTGCGGTCACGTGCCTGATCATGTCGTCTTCCTCATCAAGACTAGGGTCCCAGGTTCTTCTTGAGTTCCTCGACCTTCCGCTTCAGTTCCTCGTCGTCGCCGAACGTGCCGTAAAGCACCTCCACACGCTTGATGACGGACTTGGCGGCGTTGTATTGCTTCAGCCGGTAGTAGCAGTTCGCCAGGTGGTATCGGGCCTCGAACCATTCCTTCTCCGGTGCGGGTGTGAAGACCGTGCCGGAGAACTCGTTCCACAGCTCGATGCCCTTGTTGGCGTCGCCGCCCATCTCCTCGCACTCGGCGAGCCGACGCAGTGCCAGGAGCAGCACGTTGCGGTCCTCCACGGTGTTCGACGCGGCAAAGCGTCTGCGGGCGTCGGCAAGGAACGTCCCGTACATCGGCGAGGCCTCGGCGTACTTGCCGTCCTCGAAATAGACCGCGGCCAGCTTCTCCTCGTATTCACGACGCTTGACGGCGTCGCCGCGGAGATACCGTCTCACCAGCTCCACGAAGCACCGTGCGGCCAGGGTGTAGTTCTTCTGCTGCCACGCCCCGTTGCCCAGGTTGACCAGGAGCTTCTCGGGGGCGTCGGTGAAGTTCTCGGTCAGCTGCTTCTTCTGCCACTCGTTCGACCGTGCCGGGTCCGTCTTTTGGAAGACGACGACCATGAGCTGCTTGACCGTCTCGTAGGCGTACCCGCCCGGGTAGTCCTTCTCGATATCGAGGGCCAGTTTCTCGGCCTCGTAGGGCTTCTCGAGGGCGGCATAGGCCCGGGCGCCGGCGAGGAGCACCCCGGGCATCAGTCCGGTCTCGGCGGGAAAGCGCGTGCGGAACTCGGTGACCAGCGTCGGGACCTTCGCGGCACTCTCGGGCTGGGGCACGGCCTCGTCGGTCAGGATCTCGGTCAGTCGTGCCAGGGCCTGGGCACCGTAGTTCTCCTTGGCGTCCTCGGGCAGCTTCGCGTCGGCGGCCGCCCGAAGCCGTTCCGCCGCGAGCGACAGGTACTCCTTCGCCTTCGCACTGCTGCCCTGGCCCTTCTCGGCGAGCTGGATGAACGCCTGCCGATAGAGTTCCCCGGCATTGGTCATGGCCTCGGCGTAGCGCGGGTTCTCCGGGTCGGTCTTGCTCCAGATCTCGGCCGACTTCACCACCTCGCCGCGGATGGCGTAAACCTTGGCACTCTCGGTGGACGCCTCGAACACCCGCGGGTCCTTGGGAAACTTCTCGACGAAGAACGTCAGACTGTCGAGGTACTCGTTGAGGTCGAACTCGTCCTGCTGGGGGGACTCACTGTAGAGGTAGGCGAAGACGCGCGTCCGGACCCAGCCGATCTCCGCCCCCTGGAAGGTGTCGGGAAAGCGCACCAGCAGTTCCCGCCAGGCGATCCCCGACATGTAGAGCCGACGGGTGTCGTAGTAGATCTTCCCGATGGTCTTCCAGGCCTCCTGGGCGAAGTCGACATATTCCTCCCGGTCGCCCGAAAGCGTGATGACCTCCCGGTACTTCTCGACGGCCTCGTCGAACTTCCGGTCCGCGTAGAGCTTCTTGGCCTGGGCGGCCGCGATGAGCGGAGAGATGACCACCTCACGTCGTATCGGGAACATCGGACCCCACGCCTGCACCAGCTTGTCGGCCTCCTCACGGATGGACGGGTAGTCGGGGAGGACCTCCTTGACGGCCCGCAGGGCCTCGTTGTAGGTCTCCTGCCACTGGGGTTCGTTCCGGTCGAGCTGGGTCTTGGCGAGTCTCCCGAGACTGCGGGCCTTCAGCAGGAGTGCCTCCTGCCCGCGGTAGGAGTTCTTCCCCAGCGGGTGCTCACTCAGGTATCCGTCGGCCGACGCCGCGGCCGCCTCGTCGTCCCCGATCTCATACGCCGTCACCGCCTTCTGGTAGTGGGCCTCGGCCCGCGTGGCCACGGTCTGCGGGGTCCTCTGGACGGTCAGTGCCGACATGAACGAACTCAAGGCGTCACGCATCAGCTTGTCACGCTTCTTGGCGTCCGGCTCGAAGGGCGCCAGCTCCCTGAGACACATCCCCTGACGGACGTAGCCGTCGAAGGTGACGTTGGTCTTGGGACGCTGCTTGACGGTGTCCTCGAAGTGCTTGAGGGCGGCGTCGAGGTGCTTCTTGCGGTCGGCGTGCTTGGGGTCGTAAAGCTGGGCCCACAGGTACTCGGTGTGTCCCATCAGGAACATCCCACGGACCTGGGCCCCGTAGTAGACCCAGAACTCGTCCATGTACTGCTTGCTTCTCGGCGCCTTCGGCTTCAGCTCCTTCACCTTTTCGGTGGACTCGTCGACGATGACCTTGGCCGCGTCCAGGCCCTTCTTGTAGAGGTCCTCCGTCTGCTTGCGGATGGCGTCCTTCTTGGCGGCGTCGGTCTCGACACGGTAGCGCATCTCGAAGGCCTGGGCCCGACTGCTCACGATGTCCACCTGCTCGAGACTGACGTCGAGGATCTTCTCGTGCTTGGGGTTCTTGGCGGCGAATTCTTCGAGGTACCTGGAGGCTTCGGCGAGGAGGCGTTCCTTGGCTTCGGGGTCCGTCTCACGCACGGCGAGCGCGTTCTTGATGCGTCCCAGCTTGAGGGGGATGAGTGTCTTGTCCTCCTCCGTGACGTTCGCACGGGCACGCATCTCGTCGAGGTGCTCGATGGCCAGCTCGAAATAGCCGCGTTCGATGAGCCCCTCGACGTACGTCAGGTCGTGGCCGGCGTGGGTCGTGCCGGCCAGCACCACGACCAGAAGGCCCCCCCAGATTGTCCACATGGCTCTCATGGGGCACCGTCAAACAAACACGCGGGGACGGGCTCGCTCCAATGACGGGCAAACCGTCCGGCCTGACACGGGACGGTCCCCTGGACAGCTCGCGACAGCCCAATCCCCGTCTAATTCTATTGTTTTGGGGGGGTACGCGTCAAGTCTTTTTCCAAAATTCGTTGACGCAAGCTCTTGCGGGGCCATAGAATGAGATGGGTGGTGTGGGTTGTGTTCTTCGCGGCGTCGCGCCCCTCGGAGGCGGTCATGTCGAAGCTCTCCCGGACGTTCGCGTCGTCGCCCGGCGGCGGTCCCGGCATGCGGCTCGTCCTCATGTCGGTCATCCTGACCGTGGTGCTCGTGATGCTCATCGCGGTTCGCTGGGGGGCCTTGCGGTCGGTTTCGCACGAGCGCGAGCCCGAGCCCCCGCCCCCCGCCGAAGCCCCATCCGACACCGCTCCGATCCAGGCCCGCGTGAACACCGGCGACAATGGCATCGAGATCCGGGTCCTCTATACCGGCATGGGGCCCCGACGCTCCAGCGCTTCCGACAATGCCGTCGTCCACACCGCGACCTACGGGACGGCGGCCGTCCCTGCCGGGGCGCCGACGACCACACCCGACAACACGACCGTCAAGGCGCCCGGGACCGCAGGCGACCTCTTCGACAACGTCCTCGACGGACACTACGTCCGGTGGGTCGAGCGCGACGCCTATCACCACGTGGTCGCCATGGCCTGGGACCTCGCGCGGAAGGGAACTCCCGAAGCACCTCTCCAGGTGAGACAGCTCGAACTCCTGGCCGACCCGAAGCAGTACCGTGCGAAGCTCATCCGCGTGAAGGGGGCACTCCTGCGCGTGCGAAGGAGGGCCTTCGACCCCGACGAGAAACGTCCCGACCGTC
Source organism: Planctomycetota bacterium (assembly GCA_035530235.1). Classification (GTDB taxonomy): domain Bacteria; phylum Planctomycetota; class DG-23; order DATKVD01; family DATKVD01; genus DATKVD01. Next base: position 4,914 of record DATKVD010000477.1, read on the forward strand.
CGCTCGTCCACTACGAGTGTGCCGTCAAGTCGGTGGACGAGGAC
>DATKVD010000478.1:0-10278 GCA_035530235.1 Planctomycetota bacterium
GACCCCCACCTGCCGCCCGAGGTCCTCGCGCGGGCGTGCCCCGTGCCCTGGGGCCTCCGCATCTGGCCCTCGGTGGTGCGCGACCTGTCGGCCGACGAACTCGTCGAGAAATACCGCTACTTCGCCTCCTTCGAGACGCAATACATCATGTTCGGCATGGGAGACCTGTCCGAGGAGCCCAAGATCGCCGCGCTCCTCGAGGTCGCGCGGGAACTGGAGTAACGTCCCCCGGAAAATTCGGACGAGTTCCGTCCTTTATTTGCCTCCCCAGAGTGCAAAATAGATTTATTTTCCACGTTTCCAGCCCGTCAGAGGGGTTCGCGGCGAAAAAAACGCCGAAAGTGTTTGCCCTCGCCCCAGAGGTGGGGGAGGATGTCGCTCGTGGCCGGCGCGGCGTTGCCCTGCGCGGCGTTTGGCCGAAATACGCACCCGTCGGGGCGGCACTAATAACCGCGTGAGGCAAGGGAGCGTCCCGCACGGTGGAAGAGACAGGAGGACAGGCATTCCTGCCTGTCATTGGTGAGCGTCAGACAGGAATGTCTGACCTCCTGTCTGTCGTGGACGGGATGTTTTCCACGGAGACGCGCGGTCCCGAACTGTGGGGGAAGTCTCGTGACGGACCTGGCGGGGGAGTTGACCGAAGTGGTGCGTGCGCACGGGCGTCGTCGGCGGCGCGCGGAAGTCGGCACGCTCGGTCTCCGGCTCGCCGGTCCCGCCGCGGTCCTCGCCGCACTGCTCGTCGTCGGCGTGCAGCTCGAACTCGTCTCATGGACGTCGGCACTCGTCATCGCACTCCTCGCGTCGCTTGCGGTTTCCATCGCGGTGCTCGTCGGGACGTTTCGTCCCGTCGACGACGTCGCCGAGGCCAAGCGTCTCGACGACGCGCTGGGTCTGAAGGACCGTCTGGCGAGTGCCCTGAGTTTTCTCAAGCACGCCGAGTGCACGGCGTTCGAACGTGCCGCCATCCTCGACGCCGAGCGGTTCCTTCCCGACGTGACCTCCCGTGGGGCCGTGGGCGTTGCGCTTCGTCCGTCGGTGACGAGACTGGCCGTCGCGGCCGTCGTGGGGGGCCTCCTCGTCCTCGGCGTGCACGTCGTCCGAGGTCTTCCGGACGACGCCCGCGAGGAAGCCAGACCCGTCGACACCGCCGGACGTGACGTCGGCACCCGGGACGACGGGAAGAAGACGGAGACGTCCACGCCCGAGACCCCGGACGACGCACTGGTGGCGGTGGAGGACACGACCCTGACCGAGGAGACGGCGACGTCGGCGTTCAGTGAGGCGGAGCGGGAGGCGATGGCGGCGCTGGGGGCGGCCGAGACCTCCCAGGCCGACCGACTGCTTCAGCAGGCCGCCTACCTCGACGAGACGGAACTGGACGATTCGGGGCTCGGTCGTGACGGCACCTCGGGTGACGAGGACCGTGTGACCATGACCGAGCCGGACATCGACATGATCCGTGAGATGGTGAAGGAGGCGCAGGAGCGCAGGAAGGAGGGTCGGGACCAGGACCGCTCCGACGACGACATCAACCTGGAGGTGCTCATCAAGGCCCACGGGGACGCCTCGAAGCGTCCGCCCGACAGTGACGCGAACCGTCAGCGGTCTTCCGGCGGGGCCACGGGGCCCAGTCAGGACACGCGCATCAAGCCCCGACGGGTCCCCGTGGACGCTAGGGTGGAATTCAAGATCATCTCGATGCGGTCACTGACGCCGCCCGGCGACTCGGGCGCCACGCGCATCGTCCTCTCGGAAGCCATCATGCGGACCTCGGGGGTCCCGCAGCCGCCGCTCGTCGACGCGCGAACGGTCACCACGACCTCACCCGTCGTCGCGCCCACACCCGTCGTCACGCAGGACGTGCCGCCCGGACTCCGCGCCGTCGTCAGCAAATACTTCGAGGGACTCCGACAGCTGAAGAAGTCGCCGTGATCCCGGCCGACCCTCAGAACTGAGACGTCATGCATTTTCTCCGACCCCAGGCCGCGTGGCTGCTGCTCTCACTGGTGATCCCGGTGGTGCTGTACCTCCTCCCGCTGCCGCGTCGTCGGCTCTCCCTGGCGAGCATCCTGGTGTGGCGACGTGTGGCGGAGCGTCAGGGCCTGACGGGACGTCGCAACCTCGTGCGGGTCATCGGGTCGATCCTCCTGAGCGTCGCGGTGCTGCTGCTCATCGTGGGTGCGTTCGGACGACTCATCATCGGCGGGGGCGCGGGGGCCGCCGGGACCGGACGCGTGGTCGTCGTCCTCGACACCTCGGCAGGCATGCAGGTGGTCGAAGGGGCGACGTCGCGCTTCGAGCGTGCCCGGGGACACGCGTCGGCCTTTGTCGAAGAGCTGCCGGCCGGCACGACGACGGTGCTGGTGACGACCGCCGACGGGCCGAGGCTCGTCGTCCGCCCGACCGACGATCCCGTGACCGTCTCCGAGGCCCTTCGACGTCTCGGCGTGTCCGATGCCCCGGGGGCCATGACGGACACGCTCGCCTGGGTCGAGCGGGCCTTCGGCCGTGCCGATACACGGGTGCACGTCTTCACCGACGGGGCGTTCGAGACGCCCGAGACGAAGCTCGACGTCACGTGGCACCGCTTCGGCGGCGCCGTGCCGAACGTCGGCATCGTGGGGTTCGGGGTCCGACGCGTCGAGGTGCCCGAGAAAAGAATCCTCGTCCACGCACGCATCGGCAATTTCTCGACCGACGCGCGTCCCGTGGTGCTTGTCCTTCGTCGTGACGGGACGCCGCTCGATCCGAAGACGGTGGACCTCGCGGCGGAGACGGTGACGGCGGCCGCGTGGACTCTCCCTGAGGCGGCGTCGGCCTCGTTCGACCTCGAGATGACGCCGGGCGACCGCTTCTCACTCGACGACCGTGCCTCGACGGTCCTCGAACCGGCCCAACGTCGACGCGCGATCCTCGTCGCGGATGAACCGCCGGTGCATCTCCTGGCGGCACTCCGCGCCGACGCCTCCGTCCAGACCTTCATCACCACGCCCGCGGACTACCGTGCGGGACTTGCCGGCGAGGTGACCCTCTTCACGAAGACGCTGCCCGCCGACTTGGGACCGGAGAGCGTCCTCCTGGTGAATCCGACGGCGAGCACGCCTCTGGTCACGCTGACGGGCGCTGCGGCGCGGACGGGTGCGGTGACGTGGGACGTGGGACATCCGCTGCTGGCGGACGTGGCGTGGCGTCCGGGCCTGGTGCGGACGGCCGTCGGCGTGGCGACGCCGGCGTGGGCCGAGACGGTCGTCGAGGGCCCGGAGGGACCGCTGGTGCTCGCCGGAGAGCACGAGGGCCGACGGGTCGTGGTGCTGACCTTCGACCCCGAGACGCAGCCCCTCGTGCGCACCCGAACCTTCCCCATCCTCGTCCGGAACATCGTCGACTATCTCGCACCGCTGCGGGACAACGCTTCTGTAGTGAGTCCCCCTCGTGGGGCGCCCGTCGGCCTGACGACGGCCGGCCCACAAGGGGGCCGGACTACCCTGGTTCCCGAGCCGGCCTCCGCGGCGAACCTGTGCGACGCCGGGGAGTCCGACCTCCGGCCCAGACTGACCGTGGACCAATCCGCCGGTGAGACGGCAGGGGGCATGCCGCCGGCGTACCTGTGGACCGCAATGATCATCGCGGCGGCGGCGCTGCTCGCCCTCGAGGCCGTCCTCTACCACCGCCGTGTGCTCGAGTAAAAAAAAGGGTCCAGGACCCTTTTTTTTCGCCGTAACGTCTTACTTGGAAAAGAGATACGGAAGGCACGGGGCCCGAAAAAGGGTCCTGGACCCTTTTTCTCCGCCTCTCAGGGGGAGGGACAGGGCGAGGTAGAGGCGTTCGGGTCCGGCGTAACAGTTGTGGAAGAGAGAGATGAGTTTTGAGTTCTTCAACCCGTGGGTGTTCGTGGGGCTGGCGGCGGTGGCGGCGGCGGCGCTGGCGGCGATGCGATCGTTCGCCGGACTCGGACGCGTCCGCGGACCGCTCCACCTGACGCTCCGCATCCTCGCCATCCTCGCACTCCTTGCCGCCGTCTCGGGCGTGACGTGGCAGCGGAGCCGCATGCGGACGGGCTCGCACGTGGTGGTGCTGACGCCGGCGTCGGGCGCGACGTCGGCCGATGCGTTTGCCGATAGCGTCGCGGCCGCCGCCGTCGGGAAGCGCGGGCGTCGTGCGGACGTCCGGAAACTCGCCGACCCCGTTGTGCTGGACGACGTGCTTGGGCGCGTGCCGTCGTGGATTCCGGCGGACGTGCAGGGACGCGTCGTGCTGGTCGGACTCGAGACGGAGATCGACGACGCGGCCCTCGCCGCGGCGCGACGACTCCGCGAGCAGAACATCCCCGTCGACGTCGTGACCGGTCTGACGGCCGGGCCGCCCGCCGTGGCGATCGTCTCCGCCGCTCCGGCGAGCGACGTCCGTGCCGGCGTGCCGTTCGAGCTGCGGCTCACGCTCGAAGGGCGGTCTTCGGACGTGGGCGCGGCCGACGGTCTCGTGCTGGAGGCGGCGTGTTCGCCGCCGGACGTCCCGCGCGTGCTGAGGCCCGCCGTCCTGGGTGCGCTGAGGGGCCGCCGGAACGTCACGCTCGACGATGAACTCCCTCGGGAAGGAATATATTTATATACGATTCGTCCCGGTCCGGCCGGGACGTCGTCCGCCGTCGTGCCGGCGTGCCGGCTGCCGGTCCGGGCGGCCCCGCCGGTCCGCGTGCTCATGGTTTCCGGGGCCGAGACCCCCGTCGAACACCTCTCGCGCACGCTCCGGACGGCAGGGATGCACGTCGAGACATTACCTGCCGATGAGCTGTCCATGAACGTACCCTCATGGGACATTTATGACGTAGTGATGTTGGTCAACGTGCCGTCGATGCGACTGAATGCGACACACCAGGAGGCGCTGAGGCGGTATGTTTTTTCGGGCGGCGGACTGGTGATGGTGGGTGGAGCGGAGAGTTTCGGCTGCGGCGGGTACTACCGCTCGGCGCTCGAACGCGCGCTTCCCGTACACATGGATCCGCTCCGCGAGCCCCCAACATATGCCCTTATGATTGTGTTTGACAAGTCCTGGAGCATGGGCGACGCCGTCTCCAAGGCCGTCCACAAGGTGGACCTGATGCGCGAGGTGTCGATCGCCGCCGCCACGCCCCTCACCGCCCACGACCTCTTCGGACTTGTCAGCTTCGACTCGCAGCCCCACGACATCATCGAACTTCGGAAGATCGCCGACCGAAAGCTCGTCACCGACACCATCAGCACCCTGGGCGCCTTCGGCACCACCAACTTCTACCGGGCCCTGTCCAAGGCGCATGAAGCACTCAAACCCCTCAAGGCCACCTACAAGCACATCGTGCTGCTCTCCGACGGCCGAAGCAGCGTGCCCAACCTCAACTACCAGACACTCGTCGAGGCGATGGTGAAGGACCGTGTGACCGTGAGCACCGTGGGCGTGGGTGACGACTGTCACCGTGAGCTGCTCGCGTCCGTCGCCGCGTGGGGCAAGGGGAAGACGTATCACGTCGCGACGGCCGACCGCATCCCGCAGGTGCTCCTCGAGGAATCGAACCGGATGAAGGAGATCCTCACCGTCGAGGTGCCCTCACCGGTGAAGGTGGCCTCGGACGACGAGGTGCTCTCGGGCATCGATATGACGACGTGTCCGAAGCTGCTGGGGTTCAACCGTGTGCGCACGAAGGAGAGTGCGCTCGAGGTGCTCTCGGTGAGTCACAAGGACGAGCCGCTGCTTGCGCTCTGGCACTACGGGACGGGACGTGCGGCGGCGTTCGCGTCGGACGCGTCGCCGCGCTGGAGTGCGGACTGGCTGGAGAAGTGGCCCGAGGGCTACGCACGGCTGTGGAAACAGATCGTGACGTCGGTGGCCCGTGCGGCGCCGGGGGCGACCTCCGGCGTGAGACTGCTGCCCGCGGCGTTCGGTCGACGGATCCGCTTCGAGGCGGTGGACGCCTGGGGCTCGCCCGTCACCGGTCTCGTCTTGACGGCGGAGGTCCACACGTGGCAGAATGTCGTGCCGGATTCGGTAACGGCGGCGCTGTCGGAGCGCGAGCCGGGCGTCTATGACGGGAAGCTGTCCGCGGCGCCCGTGCCGCCTTACCTGGTGCGCGTCGCCGACGACGCCGGCCGCACGTGTGCCGTGCTGAGCGTCCCGCGCACCGCTCCGGCGCCGCTCGGCGAGACCGAGCGGCTGAGACGCGTGACGGCCCTCGCCGCCGCCGGGGACGGCCGGGTCGACCCGAAGCCCGGGGAACTGTTCGCCGGGGCCCGTGAGCCGGTCGTGCGGCACGTCGGCGTCCAGCCGGCCATGCTGCTCACGGCGCTCGTGTGTTTCCTGCTCGACGTGATCGTCCGGCGGTACCCGGCGGTGATGCGTCTCGTACGACAGGTGTAGTGCGCCCCCTCGTGGGGCGCCGGGCGGGCCACAAGGACCCGCACTACAGGGGAATCTGATGACGGAACGTGCTCTCAAGAACGTCCTCGGCATATGCGTCCTGTTCGCGGTCGTCGCGGGCGCGGGCCCGATCACGCCGGCGCAGGAGACGCCCCCACAAGCACCGAAGGTGTGGCTGTTCGACTTCGGGGCCGCGGGTGAAGTCGACCAGGTGACCCCCGGGTGGACCGGCGTCACCGAGACCGACTTCTACACGAAGGACAAGGGCTACGGCTGGCGGACGCACCTCGCGGTGCGGAACCCCGAACTCCAGGCACGTCTCCAGGAGATCCTCGGTTACTCCGAGGCGAAGGTGAACGAGATCTCGCCGTTTCACAGCATGGGCGAGGTGATGAAGATCGCGGAGCTGGGTCTGCCGCTCTTGGGCTCCTACAACAACCGTCGGTCGATGCCCAGCCGCTACAACCAGGCGTGGGGCGTCGCCATCAAGGAGCTGGACACGCTGCTGGACCGTGACCACGTCCGCGGCACTCGGGTCTACGGGTTCTACTACGACCCGCGCATCCGTCAGGAATGTCTGGAGACGCGCGGGGCCATCTTCATCGACGACGACCTCTCCACCGAGTTCCTCGTCGACCTCCCGAACGGCGACTACACGGTGCTGGTGGGGATGGGCGACAACAAGCACGGGCACTGGCGGCTGAGTCCGTGGCACGTGGCGGCGGAAGGCGTGACGCGGATGCAGCGGGTCTTCGCCCGCTCGCTCATCCGTCGCAAGATCGAGGACGTCCAGGTGCGCGACGGACAGCTCAACCTCCGCATCTGGATCGACCGCAACTGGGCCATGACCCATCCCTGGCCCTGGAACACCTTCGCCTCCTGGAACCTCAGCTACCTCGTCGTCATGCCCGCCAAGGAGACCGACGCCCTCACCGAGCGTGAGGAGGCGATCGAGCGCGAGCACTACGAGCACCTGAAGACCGTGGTGTTCGTGAGCGGCGAGCGGACGGAGTCGGTCGTGCGTGACGGGTGCCTGGTGGTGAACGACAAGCCGCTCTTCCAGGTCAGCGTGCACAACTTTCCCGGCGTCCAGAGCGGCTGGCCGAACGACCTGACCCATTACCCGTACTACTGCTTCGCCAACACCATCGGCGTCCAGAGCCGACGGATGCTCAGCTCGGCGCACTTCATGCAGTCACGCTGGCAGCAGCGCAGTTACTATGACGACTACCCGTTCACGGACATCGGCCGGATGAACGACTCCTACAAGGGCGGGTTCCTGGTGCGACTCGCCACCGCGCAGGACTTCCTCAACTTCATGCCGCGGTACCTCCAGCACGAGAGCGCCACCATGGAGGATTCCCGCGGGAACTCCCTCGGACGCGCACCCCTCAACAGTGAACTCTCCCGTGAACTCACCCGTGAGGCCTACGTCATGATCTCGCAGCACATCAAGGACCACCCGGCGCTCATCGGGTACGAGATCTGGGACGAGATGCCCCACATGGGCGTGACCTACGGTCACGACGCCAAGTCCGTCGCCGAGTATCACCGGTGGCTCGAAGAGAAATACAAGGACCTCGACGCGCTCAACGCCGAGTGGGGGACCGCCTGCAAGACGTGGGACGAGATCGTCCCGCCCAAGCGTCCGGAGACCACCGCCAACTACGCCAACTTCTACCGGTTCATCAGCGACGCGATGACGAAGCAGGTGCTCGAGACGCACGACGTGTTGAAGAAGCTGGAGCCGTTCCACGCCACGCACGGCGGCAAGGGTCAGGGGACGGGTGTGGAGGACAACAGCTGGGACCGTGTTCCGGCGGCGGAGGTGCTGCGGGTGGAGATCGCGCCGAACGTGGGCCGAGCCGGCTGCGAGCACACGGGTCACGCACTCGAGGCCGGGCAGGGCGACTGCGGCTGCAAGTGGGCCTACTACTACCCGGGCGTCAAGCGGCTCGGTCAGCGGAAGCCCCCGCCCGAGCAGCGACGCTACACCGGCGCCGCCGCACGCACCTCGGGGTACGCCTTCGTCCTGCGCAAGATCTTCGACGGCGTCAAGTCCAACTGGTGGGAGGAGTATAACGACTGTGCCAGTCACGTGTTTCACCGCACACGGGTGATGCGCGGACTGGCGGGCAAGGGCCGCATCCGGCGGTGGACCGGGGAACTCGTCTTCTTCGACGAAGAGGCCTACGACGGCGCGGACCTCTGCGTGTGTCCGGGGGCGCTGGAACTCTCCCGCGCGCACCAGCTCGCCTATCGTCTGGGACCGCTCTTCCTGCCCGCACGTCCCCCGAGGAGCGACGTCGCCGCCGTCATGACCCGACAGAGCTTCATCCCCATCGGCCGGCATCCGACCGCCTACACGACCCTCGGCGATCACTGGGACCTCGACCGCTTCCTCAAGGGACTCCAGGTCCCCCACGACGTCATCCGCGAGGCGATCTTCGATCGTGCGTTCGACTACAAGGTGGTCATCCTCGGTCCGTGGAGCTGGGCGCTCACCCCCGACCAGGCGAAGAAGCTCGCCGACTTCACGGCGAAGGGCGGCGTTATCGTGTTTCTGGACAACGCCGCGACGGGCGACGCACGCGATCTCAAGGAACTCGACACGTTCCCGGTGTTCGGACTCGACCGCGTGGCGGGGTTCAGCCGGACGTCCGGCCGGTGGAACGTGACGGCGGACGCCAAGGTGCTCGCGGGCTCCGCCGGGAGCCCCGCCGCAATCCGCGGGAAGGACGGCAGGACCTGGTACATCGACTTCAACGCGCTGTCGAAATCCGACCCGGACGCCTGCCGCAAAGTCCTGCGTGAGGCGTTCGCGGCGGGCAAGGTGCAGCCGACGGTTTCGATTGCGGCGGACAAGGAACCCGAGAAGGTGGACGCCGACGTGCTCGTGGGAAAGGACGTCTTCCTTGTGGGCGTCTCGACGACCTGCCAGGAGGACCAGAAACTCACGCTGAAGATGCACTTCCTCACACCCGGACGCTGGGACGTGGTGGACGTGACGGGTGAGCGTCCGAAGACGCGGAAAGACGAGTTCGGGTCGGAGCACCTCGTCCCCGACCCCGACTACCGGCATTCGTGGTACGTGGCGCGGGACGTGACGACGGAAGAACTCGCGACGAAGGGGGTCGATCTGGAGGTGCAGCGTCGTGCCGGGCGCGTGCTCGCCGTGCGGAAGAGCGACCTCAACGTCTGGGTCGACGCCCCCGACTACGAGCTGCGAGGCATCCTCCTCCAGGAGCGGAAGTTCAAGCAGCGTGCGGAGAAGCTGACGGTCACCATCATTCCGGTCCGGATCGTGCTGCCCGCGGGCGCGACGCCCGCCGTCCGGGCGGCCGCCGAGCGCATCGCCCAAGTCCTCAAAGCCGCCGGCGTCGAGGCGACCGTCGTCAACCCCGCCGACCTCGAGACGAAGACCGTCAAGCACGACGTCCTCATCCAGCACGACAGCGGCGACCCCAGCCCCTCGGCCGAGAAATACCTCGTCGACACCTTCGTCAACCAGCTCGTCGAGGGCGACACGCACCTCGTGTGTCTGGGCTCGGAAGCCGTGAATCCCATCATCGCGCACCTCGGAAAGCCGGGCACCTTCGCCTACGACAAGGTGCTGGAGAAGGTGACGGCGGCGTATCCGGGCGCGGGCCGCGGCATCGTCCAGGTGGTGGACAGCGTGAACAGTGCGGTGCTCGACCCGCGACACTCGACCCGCGATGCCATCCTCGTGGGCGGGAGCGACGAGAGCGGCACGATCGCCGCGGCCGAGAAGCTCTGCGAGATCCTCCAGGCGGCCCCGGTCATGGAGGCCCGCCGATGATCGAAACACAACTGACCAGCGGCGTGCTGTCGGGTCCGTCAGCCCCGGAGGGGCGAAGGGCTTTAGCCGGG
>DATKVD010000479.1:0-2661 GCA_035530235.1 Planctomycetota bacterium
CGTGCGCTCAGTCCCACCTGGGGGTGGCGGAGAGGAGGTCCACCCCCCACTTCTGCTTCCCCTTGGGCGTCTTCTCCAGCACCACCCTGGGCGACATGCTGCCCTTCTGCTCGACGCCCGTGCGCGTGTCGACCCCCACCACGTGCACGCGGTACATCATGACGAAAGCGTTGTGCGGCTTCTCCTGGGGGGGTTCGTACGAGACCAGCCGGATGTTCGCGAACATCGATTGGAGCCGGTCGGCGAACTCGGCGTCACCGGGATCGGGCTGGTCGGACGGTCGGGTGTACTCCATCAGCCATTCCAGGTTTCCCTCCTTCCACGACAGGAGGAAGCGCTGGAGTGCGCCTTGCGGGGTGTCCTCCGGCCAGATCTCTTTGACGTCAGCCCACCGGTCGTGCACGCTCGGTTTCTCGCTGAACCATTTCTGCCAGGCACACCAGCCGCCCCCCGCCAGCACCGCCAGCACCACGAGCCATACCAGCACCTTGGCCTTGCGGCGGCTGCGGATCTGCTCTCCCTTGACCACCGTGCCGGGGGCACGCTGCTTCATGGCCGGCACACGGAAAATGCTGCTGCACTCGTGACAGCGCACCGTCGACCCGGGCGGCGCGTCTTGATACTCCGCCCTGTGATGACAGAACGGACAACTCAGGATGATCTGACCGGTCATGATTCCTCCGCCAAGTACCGGGACCACTTCACGATGAATTAGAAATATATTCCATCCGATGCGGCACGTCTCACCGGCCGGGGCCACGCGCCCGGCCCGAAGCTTGCACAGCCAGTGTACGCCCCCGTGGCCCCACTGGTCACCTTTTATCTACCCGGTTTCTGGCGCGGCGTCAAAGGTTACGTCACTTTTTACAGGTCTTTTCTCACCGGGCTGCATTTCTGGCGTATTTCGCCACACACCGATACATCGACGTCCTCTGGATGCGGTCTTGATGCCTTTTGGCGCCGGTTGGCCGTCTTTCGGCAGATGGACGCGCAATGTGCCCGGGGATCCCCGCGGTCCGGGCCGCGGCGGGAGGCCGGCATCCCATGGGTCGCTGCGGTCAGAGACCGTTCCTCCTGAGGAACTCACGGTTGGCCCGGGCACTCTCGATCGGCGTGGTCCCCGTGCGGTCCTGTTCCAGGCAGAGCCACCCCTCGTAGCCCACCTCCCGGAAGGCGCCAAGGACGTCTTCCATGCGACAGGGGCTGTTCCCGGTGCCGAGTTCCACGAAGTCGTCGAAGCTCCCGTCCGGATTGAACCGGCAGTCCTTGAAATGGACATGACGCAGGACGCCGGCATACCGGTGGGTGAAGACGACGGGATTGCCCCCCGCCGCGATCAGGTGTCCCGTATCGAGACAGAGTCCGCAGTGCTGCAACTGAGGCAGCACGGTGTCCATCTGTTCGGGCGTCTCCAGGTTGGTCCCGAGGTGGTTGTGTATGACGGTGTCGAGTCCGAGTGAGGCGGCGAATTCGGCGACGCCCTCGGCCAGTTCCACGGTCCCGTGGTAGGGGCCGGCCGCCTCGACCGCGGTCGGGGCGTCCCAGTCGATGCCGTCGAATAACACCACCCGCTCGCCCTCCCACGAGACGAGCACCCGCATCTTCTCCGTCAGCGTCTCCAGCTCTCCGGGGTTCCCCTTGAACGTCATGCTCATCCCCACGAGCTTGAGCCCGAAGTGTGCCAGGAGCTTTCGGGTCCGCTCCGGGTCGTCCATCTCCATGGGATGCCTGGAAAACTCCACGGCATCGTACCCGGCCTCGACCATCTCGGCGAGGACGTGCTCCAGGTCAAGGGTTTCCCCCTGCCGATGGGCATAGGGAATCCAGTTGTAGTCGTGACAGGCGACGCGCATGGCTTCTCCTCCCCAGGAATCCACCGGATGTGGTCTACCTCACGACCCCCTCGAAATCAACCCAAAAAGCCGCCGGAGGCCCCGGAGACCGCCCGGAGGGCACGGGCACGGTCCGCTCCCCACCGTGGCCCCAGACACCCGCTTGACGCCCCATTCCGGCGGCGTATAATATGAGTGGGTCGTGGGCCCGCGGTATGCCGGGACCTTTCCTGGCTCTGGAGGCAGGTCATGGACGCCAAGCGTGCGAGAAGGGGTTTCACGCTGATTGAGCTTCTGACGGTGATCGGGATCATTCTCCTGGTGATGGGACTGGCCCTGCCCAACTTCATGGCCGTCATGAAGGGGCGACGGTGGACCTCCGCCATCAGCAACATCCAGTGGATGGTCATGCGGGCCAGGGCGTTGGCCACGAACGTCCGGAAGGACTTCTCCGTCGAGTTCGACATCCAGGACAACGGGACGTGCATGTGGCTGGAAAGCGAAGTGAACGAGATCGAGCGCATTCCCGACCTGTGGGAGCTTCAGCACGAGATGGGCGGGAGTGGCCCGATCCGCTATTTCCTGAACACGTTCAGGGCGTCCGGGGGTAACTACGAGTGGGGCTGGTCTGAATGCGTGTGCACCGCCCCCGGGTGTGGATACCAGTGGCAGGGCGCGGGCGTTCCCACCCAGGTCTGTCCCAAGTGTCACGTCGATTCATGGCAGTTCCGACCCCTCGTCCACTCCTATTACTACAACATCACCTACGACCCGACGGCCGGCTGGACCAGCAGCTACGGTGACAACGCACGACAGAGTGAGGTGGTCC
>DATKVD010000480.1:0-5939 GCA_035530235.1 Planctomycetota bacterium
TTCCGCTCGCCGTCCTTCGTCAGGACGGCGACCCAGTCCAGTTCCGTGCCCGTGAGCGGCGGGACCTTCAGGAGCTTCCACTCCCTGTCGCCCACCGTGTCGCCGAGGTCGGGCCGGAGGTTCGCCTCGCCCGGGATCTGCTCCTTGTCGAAGTCGGCGACGGCGTCGCCGACGCTGAACGGGGCGATGACGAGCCACTCGGAAGGCTGTCCCCAATGGACCGGCTTTCCGCCCTTTGCGTCGTCCCGGGGCTTCCCGGCCTGGAAGGCCAGCCCGGCGGTGACCCCGCTCGGGATCCGGTGCCACTCCGTGACGGGAGTCGCCTCGGGGAAGCGTCCCGTCCAGTTCCCGCGCCAGCCGACCACTTCGCCGAACACCCCCGTCGCAAGCAACACGCACGCGACCGCCACCGCCAACACCGCCGGAAGAACTTGCTTCATCTTCCCCTCCCCGGGGCCTTCCCCAGACAGTACAGGTAATTCCCGCCCCGGACGTAGATATGCTCGCCTTCGGCGACGGGGGAGCTTGCGAAATGCTCGAGCATCTTTGCTCCCTTCATGTGATATCCGCCATCCGATGCAAGTAAATAGTCCTCGATCTTGTTCCTCGCCACTTCCTCGTATTTCCGGCCAGGCTTAAAGACCACCGTGGTGCCGTTCATTGCGAAGACGTAGATTTGCTTGCCCGCCAGGATCGGGCTGGCGTAGACGACACCCCATCCCCAGTCGTGGGCATAGTAGAACTTGTACGGCCAGTCCTTTCCTGCTCCCAGATACCGCTGGTAGACCAGCTTCTGCGCCTCGAGATCGATAACCGAGAGAGTTCCGCGCGGGTCAACTACATACAGCAGGCCCTCATGGTATAATGGAGACGCAATCCATGATTCTGAGACTCCCGCCCCTGTGACCCCTACGCCCTTACTTTTACCCATGACCATGTTCCCAGGATCGGTAGGCAATTTTGTTTCAACTGCGATTCCGTATATCGTCCCATTCTCAATAACCGGCGTGGGGATCCCTTCGCCCTGCCAACGCTTACTGGCGATCATGATCTTCCCGTCTCTGCCACGTACCAGATATCCACAAACGTATACGAAGTCGTCGCCCCCGATCCGCACGGGAACCAGTGACGACACCGGGTTTCCCCCAATAGGCGTACTCCAGGCGACAGCGCCGCTGCGCGCGTCGAACGCAACCAATTTGCCCGTGGGTGCGCCCTTCTGGCGTTCCGGGTGACCCAGGCCGCGGGGAGAACCATCGTATACGACCATCTTGCCGTCGGCAATGGTCGGCGAAGAAGTACGGTCGCCGCTCTCATGACTCCTGACACCCGGCATGGCAAGCCACTTCCGCTTGCCATCGAGGTCGTAACAGGTCGCAATTCCGAGTTCCGACCAGACATAAATGTGCTTGCCGTCGCTGACTGGCGTGGGCATGGTGCCATCGGCATGATGCCCGGGCCGTCCGGAGTATTTCTTGTCTGCCTTGCCCATCAACTTGGTAATCTGATCGTGCAGTCTTATCCGCTCGTTCATGCTCTCCACGCTCAGCTTGCCCTGCTTGACGTACGCAGCATGGATCTCTTTGATCTTCTCGACCAGCGGCTCAACCTCCGCGGCAGCCTTCGCGAGATCCGGGTTGTCCCGCTTGTCCTTGTCGCTGAGCAGGTTATAGTATGTCGTGGAACCTATCCACAAGGCCCTGCCATCGCGTTTGCGCAGGCATATCAGGTCGCCGGGCTTTGACATCACGAAGATCTTATCGCCGACGATGAAAGGACATGCCACGTGATAGCTAGGCAGCAGGGCCGCCCAGGCGATGCCTTCCGATTCGGTCTCATAGGGCTGAATGGCCCTGAGGCCCAGGTCGAAGTACCAGGATCGCATCCTCCACACTTCTTTATTCATGACGTAATTGCGCACCTTGCACAGCACGCGGTTCCATCCCTTGTTCAGTTTGGCCGAGAACTCCCCCGCAGTTTCGCTGCGATTGAAAGCACTGAATTTCAAACCCTGGATGAGCTCGCCGTTTATATAGACCTTCGCTGCCAAACAGGAGCGAATACGGAACCGAAGCGTCGTAGCCATGGGTGAATAGACCCAGGTCTGGGCGTAGGCGACGAACGGCTTTCCGAAATATGGGGTTGATTCCTTGCTGGAATTTATCGTCCTGAACGTCGGGGTGCCATCCGGCATGTCCCTGGCGAGGATCGAAGCGAAATTCACCAAGCTGCCTGCCACCTCGACCTTCTTCCAGCGAACGCCCTTGACGACTTCCCCATTCCTCGGCTCGCAACTCGCTTCATCCTTGATGAATTCCTCGTCAATCGCCTCCTTCTTGTCCTCAGCCGCCAGAAACGGCCCCAGCACCAGCCACTCGGTCAGCGAGCCGGTATAAACAGATACTCCACCGGGCTTGTCATTTTCCGGCTTCTCCGCCTGGCAGCGCAGGCCCTTCATCTGTTTGCTGATCTTGCTCCACTTGACCGGCGGGTTGGCCTCCGGGAACTTGCCAGTCCAGTTGCCACGCCATCCAACGAGCGTTGGCTTCTTCCCGCTCTCCTCGGCGAGAAGTTCCGGCGACACAGCAAGGATCGAAAAAAGAATGGCCACGCTCAACACAGCTGATACTTGTGTCCTTCTGCTCTTCATCGTGGCCCCCTAAAAGTTCGATTAGGGTGAATACTCGCCGCTTACGCTGCATCATCTTTATTCCATCGATCACTATATAGGGCTGCATTACATCTTACTGGGCCAATGGGAAATCGGTCTTTCACTGCTCATGCGTCTTGCCGATGCAATACAGATAGTTGCCGCCCCGGACATAGATGTGCTCGCCTTCGGCGACGGGGGAGCTTGCGAAAGGCTCCGGCATCTCTCTTTGCCTGAACCACCGGCTCTCCCTTGAGAGCAGACAGTCTTCGATCTTGTTCCTCGCCACCTCGTGGTATTCCCGGCCGTGTTCAAAGACCACCGTGGTGCCGCTCATTCCGAAGACGTAGACGTACCGGCCCGCCAGGATCGGACTGGCCAGGGTGACGGATCTCTCCCAGTTGGGGGCGTGGTAGAAGTCGTAGGGCCACACCTTTCCCAACCCCAGGTCGCGCTCGTAGACGATCTCCTGTGCCTCGGCATCGATGACGTAAAGACGTCCCGTCTGGTCGACCACGTACAAGAGGCCCTCGTGACAGAGCGGAGAGCCGATGAAAGACTCCCCGATCTTGGTCCGGGCGGAGCCGAGCCCTTTGACCTTGCCCTCGTTGACCATGACCATGTCGGCGGGACCTGTCGGCAGCTTCGCCTTGATGATGTCCCCCGGGCTGCACGTGATCCCGTACATCGTCCCCTTCTCGATGAGGGGCGTGGGCACGTGGCACACCAGGTCCTTGCCGTTCTCCAGCATGATCTTCCCGTCTCTCCCGCGCACGAGGTACCTCCCGTAGAGGACGTACTCGTCCCCGGCGATCTTCACGGGAACCAGTGACGAGAACGGCTCGGGTTTCTTATCCGGCAGGCTCCAGACGACGCGGCCGCTGCGCACGTCGAGCGCAATCAGTCCGTCCTCGACGTGCTGGCCCCGGCCTTCGAACAGGACCATCTTGCCGTCGGCAAGAGCGGGCGAAGCATATCGGCCGACGGCGTTTGCCCTGATGCCCGGCATCGTGATCCATTTCCTGTTCCCGTCAAGGTCGAAGCATGCCGCAATCCCGAGCTCCGACCAGACGTAGACGTGCCTGCCGTCGCTGACGGGCGTGGGCATGTTGGCGGCGACGTAATGCCCGCACTCCCCGGAGTATTTCTTGTCCGCCTGGCCCATCAACCGGGTGATCTGCTGGTGCAGCCCCCGTCGCGTGTCCATCACGTCCTCGGTCAGGCTGCCCTCTTTGACGTATGCGGCGTCGATCTTCTCGAGCTCGGCGACGAGCGGCGCCACCTTCTCAAACGCCGGGTTGTCCCGCTTGTCCTTGTCGCTCAGCACGTCGTAGTATGTCGTCGAGCGTATCCACAGGACCTTCCCGTCGCTCCTGCGCAGGCAGACCACGTCGCCGGGCTTCGACATCACGAAGACACGGTCGCCGACGACCAGGGGACAGGCGATGTGGTAGCTGGGCAGGAGCGTCGCCCAGGCGATGCCCTCCGAGTCGGTCTCGTAGGGACGTGCCGCAATGAGACCGATGTCGACATACCACGAGGAATACCCCAGGAGTCCCTGATAATATCCCCGCTTCACGTCCACGACGTCGTTGCGCGCCTTCAGCAGCACGCGGTTCCATCCCCGGTTCAGTTGGACGGTGAACTCCCTATCCGTCTTCTTGGGGTCAAAGAGGAGGCAAAGCTCGCCGTTCACGTACACCTTCGCCATGTCGAGGGCCTTGACACGGAACCGGAACGTCGCCTCCATCGGTGAATGGACGTAGGTGTGGGCGTAGGCGACGAACGGTTTCCCGAATTCCGGGCTCAGGTGCTTGGCACGCCACTTCATGGGCGTGCCCTCGGGCATGTCGTTGGAATAGACCGAGGCGAAATCGACCATGCTGCCTGCGATCTCGACCTTCTTCCACCGGACTCCCCCGGCGGCGTCGCCCGCGTTCGGCTCGCAGGTCGCTTCGGCCTTCACGAATTCGTCGTCGATGGCCTTCTGGACGTCCTCATCCGCCGGGAACGGTCCGAGGACCAGCCACTCGGTCAGCGAGCCGCAGTACGCGGACACGCCGGCAGGCTTGTCGTCGGTGGGCTTCTCCGCCCGGCAGCAGAGGCCCTTCATCGGCTTGCTGATCTTGCTCCACTTGACAGGCGGATCGGCGTCGGGAAATGCGCCGGTCCAGTTCCCCCGCCAGCCCCTCGACTCCGCTCGGGGCCCTGAGCCCGTCGAAGGGCCGACGTCCCGCTCACCGGCGCACGCGAGGCCCTGAACGATCAACAGGGCACAGGTGACCCCGACCATTGACCACATCTTTCCCTTCCGCATCCTCGACCTCCCTGTGCGCTGGCCTTCACGACCGGGTCAACCGGCTATTTCTCTCCCAGGCAATACAGGTATTTGCCGCCTCGCAGATAGATGCGCCCGCCTTCGGCAACGGGGGAGCTGGCGAAATGCTCGGGGATCTCCTGTCCCCCCGCCCGGTTATGACTGCTCCAATTGCTGCCGACGTCTCTTGCAAGCAAAGCGTCCTCGATCTTGTTCCTCGCGATTTCGCGGTACTCCCGGCCGGGCTCGAAGACCACCGCGGTGCCGTTCAGGCCGAAGACGTAGATGTGCTTCCCTGCGAGCATCGGACTGGCGAAGGCGATGGGATAACACCAGTCGGGGGCGTGGTAGAACTCGAACGGCCATCCCTTGCCCAATCCCAGGTCCCGCTCGTAGACGATCTTCTGCGCCTCGGCATCGATCACATGGAGACAGCCGGACTGGTCGAGCACATACAGGAGGCCCTGATGGTAGAGCGGGGAGGAGACAAAGGGCTCTCCGGCAATCCCCGTCCTGCCCCCGAGCCCGATGCTGCCCTCGTTCGCCATGACCACGTTGGCGGGATCGGCCGGCAGCTTCGCCTGGATGACCTTCCCGCCGTTCGAGATGCCGTACACGACGCCATTCTCAACAACGGGCGTGGGGATAGTGACCTTCAGAGCACTGTTGTCCAACACGACCTTCCCGTCCCTGGCGCGGACCAGGTACCCCTCATGATAGGCGAAGCTCTCCCCACCGATCTTCACGGCGACCGGCGACGACATCGCGTTTCTCTTCATGGGGACGCGCCAGGCGATCGCACCGCTCTGCACGTCGAACGCGATCAGTTCGCCCTCCCCTTTGCGGGGAGCACCGTTGTATATGACCATCCTGCCGTCGGCGAGGATCGGCGAAACACTGCGGTCCGGGCTGGTATCCCTTACGCCCGGCATCGTAAGCCATTTCCTGTTTCCATCGAGGTCGTAGCACGAC
>DATKVD010000481.1:0-6007 GCA_035530235.1 Planctomycetota bacterium
CGGATCCCGGCCTTCGCCGCGAGCTTGTCGAGAAACGCCTTCGTCAGGTCGCTCGCCTTCCGGTTGACGTCGTACAGGACGAACGCCGCCCCGCGGAGCGACTCGGTGAGCAGCATGTCCTTGACGATCTGCGGGACCCAGCCGACCGAGCCCCCGCCCACGATCACGATCTTCGGTCCTGACACGTAGGGTCACTCCCCTTCGGTGCGACTACTCGGGCTTGTCCTCTTCCTGTGGCTTCGCGGTCTTCTCTTTCTCGTCCGCCGGCGGGGCTTCGGCCGCCTGCTTTTCCTTCCCCGCCTGCTCCTCGGCGTCCGCCGTTTCCCTCTCCGCCTTCTCCCTGGCGGCCTTTTCTCGGGCGGCTTCGGCCTCGAGGCGCTGTCTCTCGGCCTCCAGTTTCTCGTCGATCAGCCGGGCCAGCTCCTCCTGGAGTTCCAGGACGTAGGTGGCGATGGTCCACGAGATCTCATGTCCGCCGGCACGCAGCTCGACGCCGCACGCCAGTTCGGGGGCGGTCTCGAACGCGACCTCGACGTCGGAGGCAAGGTGCTGCCTGACGGCGGCGGCGACTTTCTTGCCCTCCGCCTCCTGCATCTCGTAGGCGCTGGCGACGACGACCTTGCCGTCGGCGGCTTTCACGGCCTCGGCGAAGGCGGTGCGTGTGTCGTCGGGCAGTTCGGCGAGTTTTCCGACGAGGACGACGGCCATCCGGCGGTCGAGTTCGGCGTCGGCGAGGTCTTCGAGCGCCCGTCTGGCGACGGCGCACACCTGCTCGGTGGCGCGGGCCTGCATGAGGGCGAGGAACGCGTCCTTCTCACGCTTGAGCTCCTCCCGCCAGAGCCGTGAGAGGTCCTCGACGTCCTCGCGTGCTTCGTGGGTGAGTTCCCGGCGGCGCTTGTCGGCCTCGGCCTGGGCGTCGCGAAGGAGTCCGTCGCGCTGCTCCCGGAACTCCCGCGTCTCACGCTCGAGCGCCTCGGCTTTCTCCGCCGCTTCCTTCTCCTTCTCCTCGGCCGCTTCGAAGTGCGAGGCGATCTTGCCGTCCCGACGGTCGATCGCGCGCAGGATGGGCCCGTAGAGGAAGCGTTTCAGGAGGAAGACCAGGATCACGAAATTGGCGATCTGAAAAATCCAGGTCCAGAGCCAGCTCGGCACGGTTTATCCCCCCGCATTGGCGGCTTTGGCCGCGACGTCGATGACGTGCTTCCAGAACGGATTGGCGAAGATGAGGATGAGCGACACGAGAAGACAGTAGATCGCGGTGGACTCGACCATCGCCATCCCGACGAAGAGCGTGCGGGTGAGGGTGGCGGCTTCGTCCGGCTGTCGGGCGATGCCCGAAAGGGCTTCGGCCAGTGCCCGGGCTTCGCCCAGTGCCGGACCAATCGACCCGACGGCGATCGTGACTCCGGCAATGATGATCGACCACATGCCGATTACGCTGACGTCCGTCATTGTCCACTCCTTTCCGAGTCGGGGGGTTTGGACGCTCTGGAACGTTCCACTTGCTCGATCTTCTGCCTGATCCGCCGTTCACGCTGCATGCCCGAAGCAATGTAGACCATGGCAAGCAGCGCGAAGATGTAGGCCTGGATCATTCCGACCAGCAGTCCGAATGCGTTCATGATAACGGCGGGCCCGAGCGGGGCGACGAGTGAGAGCGTGCTGACGATCTTGACGCCGCTGAGCATGTTTCCGAAGAGTCGTATGGCGAGCGCCGCGGTTCTCGTGATTTCCCCGAGGATGTTGAACGGGAGCATGAGAGGGGTCGGCCTGACGTAGTTCCTGAGGTAGGTGCCGAACCCGAGGTTGCGGATGCCGTAGACCGGGACACCGATCAGCACGCACCCGGCAAGTGCCAGCGTCGTCATGATCGAAGCGGTCGGCACGGCGAAACCGGGCACGATGGACAGGATGCTGGAGGTCGCGATGAAGATGAAGAGCGTTCCGACGAACGGGAGGTAGGGGTCGGGGTCCTGGTTGGAAAGCGAGCGGATTTCCCGACGGAGGAAAAGCACGACCACTTCCAGCAGGTTCTGCCAGCGGCTCATCGTCTTTCCGGAGGACAGCTTGCGCGTCACCAGCCATGACCCCACGACGAGCACCGCCATCACGACCCACGTGAAGACGATGGTGGCGTTGAGCTGGAAGGAGCCCCACTGGAGGAACACCCACTGGTCCGGGCTGAATTTCTCAGGACCCATTCGCACTTCCGTTCTTGCGCTTGCCGGTGATTTCGGGCAGTCGACCGAGCTTCACGACCAGCACCACCCGCGTGAGGATCATCGCCGCCACGCTCCCGACCGCCAGTGCCCAGTGCATCTGCAGGATGAGGAAGAGCACCGCAAGCGTCAGGGCGGCGCGTCCGAAGAAGCTTACAAGGATCAGAACGTTCGGCCGGGACGAGGTCATCACGCGTCGGACCGTCCACCAGAGCCCGCCGAAATAGAAGAGCCCCAGCCCCACTCCGACGACGACCGCGAGCACGGATTTCCCCACCCAGAGCCACACGCCTCTAGTCCTCCCTGGTGATTTCGCGTTTGACCCAGACCCACGCCGTCACGCACCCGACGGCGAGTCCCACCACGACACCGGTGAGCGTCCACGAATACGGCCCCGGATACCACTGGTCGAGCTTGATGCCCAGCCAGATGCCGAGCGCGGTCGGCATCGACACCGCCCACCCGACCAGTCCGAACATGCCGACCCAGAAGAGGGGGCTCTTTTTCCGGTCGGCACGGCCCTTGATCTTGCGCACTTCCTTCTTTCCGATCTGGTCGCCGAAGCGCTCCCAGCCGGCGTCGCCCTCCCGGACCGGGTCATTCCTTTTTCCCATGTTCCAGCTCGATAAACCGGTGCACGAAGGTGGCTTCGATCTTGTTCAGTGCGATGCGGGCCGATTCCTCGTGCTCGTCGCGCTTGCGGAACTCCTCCTCGACCCGCCGCCGCAGTTCCCCCAGTTCGGTGCCGCGCACGCCCTTTCGCACCGACACCAGAACCTCGTCCTCACACTTCGCCAGCACGCCGTCCGCCACCGCCGCGAATTCCTCGCGTCCGTCCGGGGTCTCGAAGGCGAGCACCCCGGGCACCAGTGCGGTGGTCATGTCGATGTGACGCGGGAGCAGCGTCAGCGCCCCGTCGGCGGCTTCGACGCTCACCTTCCGCACCTCCTCGTCCACCAGCACTTCCGTCGGCAGCAGGACCTTGAGTTTCATGACCTTCCGCAGCTCGCAGGTAGTGCGGGCCCTTGTGGCCCGCCTCGTCTGAATCTCAGCAAGCGCCCCACAAGGGGGGCGCACTACTTCTTCGCCTCGTCGACGGTGCCGATCATGTAGAACGCGCTCTCGGGGAGGTCGGCGAACTCGTCGTTCAGGATGCGCTCACACCCGTCCAGTGCGTCGTCCAGCGTCACGAGCTTCCCGGCGTGTCCGGTGAACTGCTCGGTGACGAAGAAGGGCTGGGTGAGGAACCGTTCGAGTCGTCGGGCCCGGTTGACGATGCGCTGGTCCTCCTGGGAGAGTTCCTCGAGGCCGAGCATGGCGATGATGTCCTTGAGCTCCTCGTATTCCTGGAGGGTCCGGCGGACCTCGCGTGCGACGTCGTAATGCTTCCGGCTCACCACCACCGGCGTGAGCATCTTCGACTCGGAGCGCAGCGGGTTGATGGCGGGGTAGAGTCCCTGGCTGGCACGGTCGCGCGACAGCACGATGCTCGCCGAGAGGTGACCGAACGTGTGGACCACCGCCGGGTCGGTGAAATCGTCGGCCGGCACATAGACCGCCTGGATGGACGTGATGGCCCCGGTGAGGGTGTTGCAGATGCGCTCCTCGAGCGCGGCGAGTTCCGACCCCAGGGTCGGCTGGTAGCCCAGACGACTGGGAAGCTGTCCCATCAGTCCCGAGACCTCGGAGCCCGACTGCACGAAGCGGAAGATGTTGTCGATGAGCAACAGGACGTCCTGCCGGGCGTCGTCACGGAAATACTCGGCCATGGTGAGGGCGGCGTGTCCCACGCGGAAGCGTGCCCCGGGCTGCTCGTTCATCTGACCGAACACCATCACGGTGCTTTCGAGCACCCCGGCCTGCTCGATTTCCCGGTAGAGTTCCTCGGCCTCGCGGTTCCGCTCGCCGATGCCGCAGAAGAGACTCACCCCCTCGTGCCGACCCACCACGTTGTGGATCATCTCCATGATGAGGACCGTCTTGCCGACCCCCGCGCCGCCCAGGAGTCCCGCCTTGCCCCCGCGTTCCAGGGGCGCCAGCACGTCCACCGCCTTGATCCCCGTCTCGAAGATCTCACGCGTGGTGGACTGCCTGGAGAGCGGCACCGGCTCACGGTGGATGGACCGCCGTTCCGTCCCCTCGACCTCCTCCTTGCCGTCGATGACCTCCCCGAACACGTTGAACATGCGTCCGAGGAGTTCCTTGCCCACGGGCACCGTGATGGGGCCGCCGGTGTCGCGGACGGGGGCGCCCCGCCACAGTCCCGCCGTCGGGGTGAGCGCGATCCCCCGCACCGTCCGGCCGTCCACATGGCTCAGCACCTCGATGCGCACGTTTCCTTCGGGACCCGCGAGGAGCTGACTGCGAAGCCCCGGCAGCGGCTTCGGAAACACCGCGTCCACCACGCTCCCACGGATGGCCACCACCTCGCCCCGCGGCGTCGAGTTGTCCTCACTGCCGGCTTTGCCCAAGGGGCCCTCCCGTGCCGTCGTCGTCCTTGCCCTGTGGACGGCAGGGGCACTGTAGCATACGCCAAACCGCATGGCAAGCCTTTAACACGGCAGGGACGCTGCGCCACTTGACCCGTCGCGTGCCGTGGGGTATCATGTGCACAGGAGACACGCCCCCACGCGGACCCCGGCACGAAAGGAACCCGACACATGTTCGGCAAACGCATCACGCTCTTCACGATGTTCGGCTTCGCCGTCCGCATCGACTTCAGCTGGCTCATTATCCTGGTGCTCGTGGTCTCGTCGCTGGCGATGGTCATCTTCCCCGAGACCTACACCGACGCCAACGGGAAGAAGTTCCCGTGGTTCGTCTACCTGGCCATGGGCCTGGCGGCGGCGCTGGGGCTGTTCAGCTCCATCGTGTTTCACGAACTTTCGCACTCCCTGGTGGCGCGTCGTTACGGGCTGCCGATGAAGGGGATTACGCTCTTCATCTTCGGCGGGGTGGCGGAGATGAGCAAGGAGCCGGAGAGTCCGAAGGCGGAATTCATGATGGCGATTGCGGGGCCGCTGTCGAGCGTGCTGGTGGTGGGCGTGTTCTACGGACTGGCGCTCATGGGAGGACGTCTGGGCTGGCCGATACCGGTAACCGGCGTCCTGGGCTGGATTGCCTTCATGAACGCGCTGCTGGTGGGGTTCAACCTGATCCCGGGGTTTCCCCTGGACGGCGGACGGGTGCTCCGGTCGATCCTGTGGCAGTGGAAGGACAACCTGAGATGGGCGACACGGATCGCCTCGCAGGTGGGGGCGGGGTTTGGGGCGGTGCTCATCGGCCTGGGGTTCATTTCCCTCCTGATGGGCGGGCCGGCCATCGGCGGCATGTGGTGGATTCTCATCGGACTCTTCCTGCGCGGCGCCGCCAAGCAGGGCTACCAGCAGGTGCTCATCCGACAGGCACTCCAGGGCGAGCCCGTGAGCCGGTTCATGAACCCAAACGTCATCACCGTGGACCCGGAACTCACCATCGAGGCACTGGTCGACGACTACGTCTACCGCTACCACTTCAAGATGTTCCCCGTGGTGGAGGACACGCGTCTGGTGGGCTGCGTGACCACGCGACTGGTGAAGGAGGTCCCGCGCGATGAGTGGGTCACGCGTACGGTGGGCGACGTCGCCCGGAAATGCTCCAAGGCCAACACCATCGCTCCGGAAACCGACGCCGTCAAGGCCCTCGCACAGATGAGCCGCAACCGTCTCAGCCGGCTGATGGTCGTCGAGGAGGACCGCCTGGTGGGACTGCTGTCCCTGAAGGACCTCATGAGGTTCCTGGCGCTGAAG
>DATKVD010000482.1:0-11261 GCA_035530235.1 Planctomycetota bacterium
CGTCCTGCAGCTCGACGCACACGCCGACCTGCGCGAGGAATACGACGGCTCACGCTACAGCCACGCCTGCGTGATGAAGCGGTGTCTCGAGATCGCCCCCGTCACGCAGGTGGGGATACGCGCCCTCTCGAAGCCGGAGGCCGAGCTGATCGAGACCGAGCCGAACGTCACGACCTACTTCGCGCACGAGCTGCGGCGCGCGGGCCTCGCACCGGTGCACGATGAGATCCTCTCCACGCTCACCGACCGGGTCTACCTCACCGTCGACATCGACGTCTTCGACCCGGCGTTCGTGCCGGGCACGGGCACGCCCGAACCGGGCGGGCTCTCCTGGGACGAGGTGACCGGACTCCTGGGCGCCCTCGCCCGCGAGAAGCAGATCGTCGCCTTCGACGTCGTCGAGGTGATGCCGCTCGAGGGAAACGTGATCAGTGAGTTCCTCGCCGCGAAGCTCATCTACCGGACCATGGGTCTCATCGCCCACGCCGCCGACTGGCTCGGTTAACTCCCGCCGCCGAACCCCCACGTGACCCGCAGCGTCCCGGGCCGTCGCCCGTCCGGGAGTCTGGCGGTCACTGACTCGAGTCGAGTAGGTCATTAGGCTCCGGACGGTCTACGACACCCACAGAAACTTGCCTCTCAGACGAATACCCCACAGTTTCCTGTGAAGGACGAACTGATAGCCGTGACCGCCAAGCGAACCGAACATGTTGGACACTTCCAGGGTGCAACTGTCCCGGAGGTCCTCCGTCAACTTGATGACGAGGTAATCGGTGTCATTGTAGCGATGCTTCCTGAAAAGGTCGTCGTATTCCGCCGCGGCGATCCGCACCACGCGTGGGTCGGGGCTGATCGCCGTGTCGGCCGGCAGGAAATCGCACACGACGAAGAAGCGCTTCTTCGACGTCATCCACCTGGCATCCGGGTACTCGTCTGCGAAGCCCGGGAGCGACTTGTTCTGGACGATCCACGCGACGATGCGCCGAACGGCCTCCGCTTTGTCTATACTGCGCAAGGGATGGTTCGGCAGACATATAGCTGCAGCGACTGCGGCAAGAAGCAGGACCGCGCCAAGTGCGAGCAGCAGAGGTCTCCGCTTCAGTAGTCGCCGCTGATTCATCAGTTCGCCTTCCCCGACATCAGTCGCTCCACCGGCCGCCCGACCCCATAGCCGGCCAGCGCCCCCAGAAAAGCGGCGCCGCCCCCCTCCATCGAGCTTTATGCGGGCAACCGCTCTGACATTGTCCCTCACAGTCATCGCCGTGTCCACACCCCATTTCCCGTCGTTTCCTCGTCCCTCTCCGCTTGCCCCGAGTGCCCACCCGTCGGGAGGAGAGGTCCTCTGCGGTTCCAGAAGACCTCGCGAAAAGAAGACAACTTCACTCATTTATTTGCCTCCCAAAACGGGAAAATGAGAAACTTTGGGGGCTTTTTTCGCGGTTTCCGAGCCGCCAGCGGGCTTCTTTCAGGAATTTTAGGAAGTGCCCCCCGAAATCGTTTGCCTCCAACCAATAGTAGAGGCCGTGGCAAGTGGCAAGTCGCAAGTGGCAAGTCAGAAGCACAGAAGAAGAAAAAGCGTCGGGAATTCGGGGGCGGGGGAGGGGGCGAAATATGTAACGTCTTGTCGGGACCGGACTTGCGACTTTCGACTGTCGAGTTTGGACGGTTTCAGAGTGCAACATTGTGCAACATCGTGCGACATTGTGCGACATGGTGAGACATGGGTGCGACATCGTGCGACATGATGCGACGTCGTGCAGCATGGGCGATGACGAATGCGGCGTCAGGGGCTACTCGTCGGCGCGGGAGAGGACGCGGGCGCCCGAGGCGGGGGAGGGAACGCGCTCTCGAACGGCCGTCGTGAGTGCCGTGTGGAGCATGACGAACCCGTGGGGCTCGACCGTGAGGGAAAGCTCGCCGCCCTCGATGGGGAAGATGTCTCCGGTGACCGCGTCCACAAAGGCGTGCGCACAGACGTTCGAGACGTCGAGGGTGATGGGGCCGACGGGGGTGTCGGCGACGTTGACGACGTTGAAGAGGTGCTCGCGGCCGACGGAGAAATGGTAGATTTCGCAGGCGGGGTTCCCGGTGAGGATTCTGCCGCGCCACCGTGCGCCCTTCCAGTGGTCAAAGAAGCGTGCACAGCCGCGGCGGGCCGCCGCGAGACGGGCCTTGTAGCGTCCGAGCGTGGACGGCGGCGGCGCCGCGCGGCTCGCCGACACCGTCCGCCAGGCCGAAGCCGCCGAGCCGGGCTTCACCGACAGCGTCCTGTCCAGATCGTTCACGTCGTTCGTCGTCTTGAGTCCGAGTGCGATGACACGGTGGAGTGCGTCCACGTCGGTGACGCCCCGCACGGGCACGTCGGCCACGGTGCCGGCACTCGCGTAGAGGAACCCCTTGAGTTCATGCACGGTCGGTCCACACGTCACGTCGGCCTGCTTCAGGGCCGTCGCCGTCGCGTGCTCGGCGAAAAGCACGCCGTCATGCCGCTCCGCGCCGACCGTAAGACGCAGGCGTCCCAAAAGCGTCGACGTCCCGTCCGCGTCTTCCGGCGACGACACGGCGTCGAGTCCGGTCACGTAGACCCCGTCGACGTCGCAGCCGCGGATGAGCTTCTCCGCAAGTCCGGCCGCCAGCACGTCGATCCAGCCGGACGTCGGCCGAACCTTGAAGCGGCACCGTCCCTCCTCGTCGACGGTGAAGACGGGGGAGCCGTCGCCCGTTCGGGCCACCCACTTGCGAAGCCTTCCGCCGGTGAGGAACCGGCAGTCGCCCGGCATGTGTCCGGCGTCGACATCGAGGATGACGCGTCCGCCCAGACGTCGGCACTCGTGGACGACGTCCGCAAGCCTCCGGCCGCCGCCGAGGTCCGACCGCGCCAGGAAGAGGTCCGACAGCTCCTCGACCGGCGCCGTCGCCAGGACCGCGGCGATCTCCACCGTCACGTCCCCTTCCACGCCGGACGTGTCGGCGGTGCGCTCGAACCGCAGGGCACGCACCGTCTCGATGGCGTCGTCGGCCGCGGTCAGTCCCGGGGCGAACGGCCCGACCCTCACCCATGCCCCGGCTTCCCGGATATCGATCGGGGTCATCCAGGTTCGGCCGTCGAGGTCGAGCAGTCGGAGCCGCATGAAGCGGCCCGGGCGCGAACTCCTGACCTGGAGCATCACCAGCGGTCGGTCGTTGAGGTCGACCCGGCCCCCGGAACTGAGGTCCACCTGGAGGTATTCGCCGGGCGCGCCGCCCGCTTTCCACGAGAAGCGTGCGATGGGTTCAGGCGGAGCGGTGTCATCGGCCGGACGCTCCTCGAAGCGTTCGAGCGAGGTGCCGGCGGTCACGTTCCAGATCGCGCCTTTCAGGTCGACCGGCCGGAACCCGGGCTTTCGCGGGGCCTGCCAGTTGCCGAGAACCACCGTGGAGGTGCCCGTGGTGCGCGCGTCCCTGAGGACGTCGACCAGCGAGACGGGCGCCGGTCCGAGCGTCGCAAAATAATAGCCCGCCTCGGTGCGAACCCACCGCGGACTCCGCGGAAAGCCGCCCGGATTGGCGTTCCAGTTGAGGGTGGGCACCGTGGGAAGACGGGGCTCCTCTCCGGCAAGAACCGATGTAAGGCCAATAGCAACAAGGAGTAACGTCAGGACCCGTCGCATCCGCTCCCCCGTCTTTCCGTCCCCGCGACCCTCTATGTATCGACGCCGCACACGAGGCGACTTTAGCGCCCGCCCGGGGGGTTTTCCTCACACCCACGGGGCGGTTCACTCGATATCTAGAAAGGCGAGGAAGGTCTGTACCTGCCGGAGGGGCCCATGCTCAACGATCTCCTGTTCGTGCTGAAGGACTACTGGGAATTCGTGCTGGTCGAGGTCAACAAGCGCGAGATCTACGAGTGGTTTCTGTTCATTTTTCCGTTCTTCGTGTTCGGGGAGACCCCGCGGTACATCCTCCCGGCGGTGGTGACGTCGGCGGCGCACCTGCTGGGGTACCTGGGCAGGCCGGGCCGACGGACACAGGACTTTCTCGAAAGCCGTCCCACCGTCAGCATCGTCGTCGCCGCCCACAACGAGCAGGACGTCATCGTCGACAACCTCACCTCGCTCGTCGAGCTTCCGTACGAGAACAAGGAGATCGTCGTCGTCGACGACCACTCGGACGACGACACGTACGCACTGGCCAGGCCGTTCGCGGACCGTGGGGAGATCAAGCTCATCCGCAACGACTCGCCGTCGGGTCGCGGGGGCCGGCCCTTCGCCACCAACCTGGGTGTGCGGGCCTCGACGGGACAGTTCATCATCTCGGTCGACGCCGACACCACCTTCGACCTCGGGACCATCCACCGCATGCTCGAGCCGTTCGCCGACCCCGAGGTGGGTGCGGTCAGCGGGAACCTCAAGGTCGCCAACCGTCACGCCAACGCGGTCACCGCGTGTCAGGCGTGTGAGTACCTGGAAAGCATCACGCTGTGGAAGACGTGGACGTCGATGATCGGGACACTGCTTCAGGCTTCGGGGGCGTTCGGGGCGTACCGACGCTCGGCCCTCGAGCGCGTGGGTCTGTGGGACCCGGAGCTGGCCGAGGACGCCGACCTCTCCTCGAAGCTCAGGAAGGCCGGCTACAAGATCCGCTTCGCTCGTGACGCCGTCGCCTTTACCCACGTGCCCGACAACCTCCAGGCACTCACCCTCCAGCGGAAACGCTGGGCGCACGGGTTCCTCAGGACCTACTTCCGGAAGCACCGTGACGCGATGAGTGTCAAGCGCTTCGGCTGGGCCAACTTCCTGGAACTCCTCCAGGAGTTCATCATGCAGATCCTCATGCCCTTCGGATACGTGATCTACCTGCTGCTGATGCTCGTCTTTTTCCCGGCATACCTCCCGTTCATCCTCGCACTGGTCTACATCGTCTACGTGCTGACGAACGTGCTGCTCCTGGTCTCGGCGATCTCGGTGTCGGAGCGTCGCAGCGAGGAATGGGGACTGCTCTGGTTCGTGGTGGTCATGCCGGTCTACAAGTCGTACTTCAAGTGGGTGCGGATCACGAGCTTCGTGAAGGAGTTCTTCCGCAAGAGCTACACCGACCCCTACCTGCCCGAGACGGTGTGGAACCAGGCCCCGAGGTGGTAGCGGGGTCTCAGGCGGGCACGAAACTCAAGACAAGCACGAAATCCGAAGCACGAAACAAGCACAAAATTCAAATGACGGAATGACCGAAACGGGTCCACATGCGGGGTTTGGAATTTCGGTCATTGTCTGATCGGAATTTGTTTCGGATTTCGTGCTTCGAATTTCGCAGTTATATTGATCAGGCGTTCCCTGGATTTCGGCCGCGTGAAGGATGCCGCTCGGCCGGAAGAAGGTACGCGGTGCCTCTTCCGGCGTCAGTCCACGTAGATGGTGACGTTGGCGCGCATGGCGGGACTGATTTTCTCCTGGTCTTCGGGCGGCACCTCGACACGGCAGTAGTAATAGAGGTCGTGGGCCCGCTCGGGCGCCGTCGGGACTTTCAGCAGTCCCGGCAGCCGCTCCGGAGACCGGTTCACGTTCACCAGCGTCCCCCGGAAGCGCTCCCCGCTCCCACGCATCTTCACCTCCACCTTCTGTCCCACGGCCAGACGCCGGTACTCGTCCTCGGGCACGTAAACCTCGACGGCCACCGTCTTCGGGTTGTAGACGGAGATGACCTTCTCGTCCCTCTTGGCGACGTCGCCGGTCTGCTTGTTGAGTTCGCCCACGACCCCGTCGAACGGGGCCTTGAACTCGATGGTGCCGGCCAGGGCCTTGTAGTACCGCAGGTTCCCCCTGGCCTCCTGCACGCGCTGCCTGAGGAGGTCGAGTTCGTCGGTCTGCATCTTCTTGAAGTCGGGGTCGAGCACGCCGTACTCCGACTCGGCCCTCGTGAGGTTCACCTGGGCGTGTCTGAGGAAGGCGCGTGCGACCTCGGTCTCGGCCTGGGCGCGCTGGTGTCGTGAGCGCTGGGCGTCGAGCTCGGCGTCGTACTTCTCCGTGACGGCTTTCAGCACCTGGTCGATGCCGTCGAGCGTCTTCCGGGCCTCGAGTGTCGAGGACTTGACCTTCTCGTCGGTGGCGATCACGAACTTGTACTTGGTCTCGGCGATCTGGAGGTCGTTGAGTGTTGCGGCGTCCAGGGCGAAGAGGGTCTTGGCCTTGTCGTAGTTGAGCTTGGCCTGTTCGAGCTCGACGGTGACCTCCTTCTCGGAGGCCCTGGCCTGGTTGAGTTTTTCGAGGGCGGTCTGCTTGCCGACGGCGGCCGTTTCGATTTCCTTCCTGCGGTCGGCGGCGATGGCCTTGACGAGTTCCATGTACTCGGCTTCGGACTTCTGAGCGGCCTCGAGTCTGGCCTGGGAGACGTCGACCGCCTCTCGGGCGTCGGCGAGCCGTCGCGACCGCTTGACCAGGTCCACCTCTCCCACGTCGCCGCCCAGGGACGCGAGTTGCAGTCTCAGCTCGGCCTGCTGGACCGCCGCCTCGTAGGTCGGGATCTGCGACCGCGGGTCGATGCTGTCACTCACCAGCAGCACCTCACCCGCTTTCACCGCCTGACCCACCTTCACGTTGACGGTGGTGATGCGGCACCGGGCCTCGGTGATGAACTCGGATTGCTCGGCGATCACGATCCCGCGCACCTGGACCTTGTTCCACGTCAGGGCGTACCACCCGCCGACCACCAGACCCGCCACGACGATCACGAACAGGACGAAGCGGGGGAAGCCGTGTGTTTTGCTGACGCGTGGACGTGCGGTCACGGCCGCCGGCTGCGGCCGCTCCTCTTTCTTGTGCAATCGCATTGGCATGGCATTCACCCTCTATCCTGAGAGACCGACGGCATTCTATTATTCCTCGGTCGCGGCGGTTTCCGCGTCCGGCGCGGCCGGCACCGGCTCCTGAGAGAGTGCCGTCACCAGCTCGTCCGTCGCACCCATCCTGGCGTACAGCTGCGCCAGGTGTCCGAGGGCCTCGTATCGCACCTTCACGTATTCCATCCGGGCCTCGGCCAGGGCGGTGCCGTTCACCACCACCTGGAAGACGTCCTCCGGCTCCTGGGTGTCCGTGGTGCCGTGCCTGCGGAAGACCCTGGACAGTCGGAGGTTCTCCTCGGCCAGGCTCACCGCGAGTCGCTTGGCCTCCACCCGGTGGAGTGTCTTGAGGTAAGCGGCGCGCGTCTCCATGAGTTCGAGGTCCAGTTCGTCACTGACGATGTCCTCTTCGAGTTCGAGCTGTCGGACACGGTGTCGTGCCTGGTCCCGCTTGGCCCGGTCGAGTCGCATCTTGGCGATGGGCCAGTCGACCGAGAGTCCGACGGTCAGGAAGTCGTCGGTGAACTCGCGATACCTGGGGAAGGACGCCCCGTAGCGGACGGCGATGTTGGCCCGGGGTTCCTCGAAATGCCGGACGCGTCCGGTCCAGTAGGCACTCATGCGCTCGTGGTAGAGTCGTCTGAGAAGCGGGTTGTCGGTGCGCATGCGACTGCGGGCCTCGTCGGCCGTCGGCACACGGTGTCGCACCGCCGCCGGTCGGGCCAGCACCAGCTGCTCGCCTTCCGTCACGCCCAGGTGCTTCCTGAGCCGGTTGCCCGCGATTTCCCGGTCCGCCTCGCGGAACCTCACGTCCTCCACCGCCGAGGCCAGGAACTTCTGACCCAGGATGAGACGGTTCCGGAGGATCTGGCCCCGGTCGCGAAGCGTCTTCAGTGTCCCCAGACGCTGACGGTTGAGCTCGACGATGTCCCGTGTGTGACTGAGCGCCT
Organism: Planctomycetota bacterium; assembly: GCA_035530235.1. Classification (GTDB taxonomy): domain Bacteria; phylum Planctomycetota; class DG-23; order DATKVD01; family DATKVD01; genus DATKVD01. The sequence goes on from DATKVD010000482.1 coordinate 7,762, forward strand.
CGTCGGCCTCCAGGACCGCGAGGTAGTGCTTGACGACGTCGGCGACGACCTCGGTGCGCTTGAGTTCGTAGTCCTGCTTGCGGACCTTGACCTCCTGCATGGCCTGCCTGACGGCGGCCTCGCGCGCCCGACGGGCCACCCAGACGGGAACGAGCAGTGTCATCTGGGCGCGTCCCGTCCCCTCCGCGGAGATGTCCGGGTCGGCGACGGAGGTGTCCACGAACAGCCCGTGCCACGTCCAGATGGTGTAGTCGAACTGGAGTCGGGGACCGAATTCGTTCTGCTTTTCGCGCAGACGGGCCTCGGCCTCCGCGATGGCCTCGTCCTGCTGCTTGAGCTTGAGGTTTCTGGTCAGAGCGATATCGACGGCCTGTCGGAGTGTGACGCGCACTGCGCGCGTCGGGGTCACGGGGGTCTGGGGGACACGGGCCTCGGCGGCCCGTTGCGTGACCGCGCGGTCGAGCTCGGCCGCCCTGGCGGCCTTCGCGGCCGCCTCGACGTCCGCGGCGGCGGACGGTTCGATCCCCTGGGCTTCGGTCGGCGTCGGTGGAGGCGTCGGTGCTTGGGCCGACGGGAGATCGGGGACGGCCGGCGCGGCGGGGACCGTCTCCGGCTCCTCATCCACCACCGTCACGGTGGAGGGGCCCGGTCGGACCTCCGGGACGTCGGTCTCGCCCTTGAACGGGTAGTGGACCGGCTGCGACGCGACCTCCCCCCTGACGGGAGGGAGATCGGTCAGGTACGTCTGCCCGGGGGGCGCCGACGGTCCGGCACACGACGCGAGCGCCGCCGTCAGAACCGCCGCCAGCCATTGACCGAGCGTTCTCCGCATGACCTCACCTGTTTCAGGGCACGGACGTGCCGGGACCCGTGGTGCCGGCGACCACGACGATGTTCCCTCCCATCGCGTGCGCCTTCGCAAAGCAGTCCGACGCCGACTTCAGCAGCTCCTCCTGCTCCTCGGTGATGTCCGGATACGCCGTCACCCCGCACGACACCGTGAGCTGGATGTCCGGTCTCGGGGCCTTGAGTTTCAGGATCTCGTTGCGGAGCTTCTCACACGCGTTGCGCGTCCCCTCGAGGTCGGTCTCCGGGAACAGCATGATGATGGCGTTGTGCTCGTGCCGGGCGGCGAGGTCGGAGGAACGGGTGTTGTCCTTGATGGTCTCGGCCACCTGGCTCAGGTACTGCCTCGACGACTCCCCGTACTGCTCGAGGAAGGCCTCGTACTGGTCGAGCCGCAGCAGGGCGACACCCAGGTGGTGCCGGTAGCGTCGGGCACGCTCGATCTCGAGCACCAGCTGCCGCTGGAAGTAACTGGGGTTGTAGATCTGGAGGTCGTGGTCCATCAGCACGGCGTCCAGTGACACCTCGTACAGGTAACCCGTCTCGGCCGCCAGGAGCCCCCGCTCGGCAATGGCGTAGGTGTGGATGTTCCGCTGGGCCAGGTGCTCCGGGTCGGTGACGAACCCGCACGCCAGACACACACAGTCGACCTCCGGCTCCTCGAACGTCTCCCCCGTCTCGTTGTCCACGTACATCCGTCCGAGACGTTCGTAGTCCGTCCCGATGTGCCGCAGCTGTGTCGAGCACTTGGGACAGACGTAATCGAGTCCGTGGACGAAGTCCCGCACCGGGGCCACGTGACCGCACTTGAAGTGATGCAGCATGTCCACCCGCGAGGTGTCCGCACTCCTCGTCCTGGGGGAGATCTCCCTGAAATTGATGGCGTGGTGACCGCACTGCGGACACAGGTGGATCCGGTCGAAGAACTTCCGCTCGAGACACATGCGCGTGGCCAGGTCCTCGAGATGGTCGACCTCCACCCCCGGGGCACACGCGAAGTGCTCCCGGGCCCTGTCGTAGGTGTAGCCGAGAGGCGAATCCACCGAGGTCACCGGCTTGAGACGCTCCGACGGGTCCTTCGACCACGCCTGGAGGAACGTGATCTTCTTGCGGTCGATGCTCTCGGCGTCCGGCAGCACCGCCCCCAGCTTGCGATAGCGGTGGAGCATCATCTTCACACGGGCGGCGAACTCCTCGTCCGACACCTCGCCCACCAGCACCTCGTCCGCGTCGAGTTCAAAGAGCCGCACCTTCGCGACGGTGTCGATGGCGGCTTCGGCGGCGACGATCAGCGGCAGAAGTGCGCCCCGCACGTCACCGCGAAGCTGCTCCACCACGTCCGCTCCCTGGGCGTCGCTCAGCTCCAGCCCCGCGATGATGAGGTCCGGACGCTTGTACCGCAGGCTCTCCAGCGCCTCCTTCAACGTTTCGTCCAGCAGCACCTTGACGCCGAGGCCGTCGAGGGTCCGGGAAATGCGGTCGCGGCGATCCGACGGCTTCATCGCCACGAGGACCGTTTGAACCGGTGACATTGCTTCGTCCTCAATGGGGAATCCTGGGAGGTCGACTCCGGGAGCGTCGGGTACGGTCTTCGGGCGGCGTCGGCCGCAGCTCGGACCTCCCCGTTTGCCACCCCTCCCGTTTTGCGCTAATCTCTTTCGACACAAGGGCTTTGGGTTTGACCCGAAGGTCCGGTACCTTTATCGTAAAACCGTCCGGAAAACTTCATCATTCAGCGGAATTCCCGCATGCTGATCGGCGCACACATGTCCATTGCGGGGGGCCTTTACAAGGCGCTGCTGCGCGGCCGCGAGATGGGCTGCCGCACCATCCAGATCTTCCTGCGCTCGAATATGGCTTGGAACCCCGGGAAATTTGGCCCGAAGGACGTACAGAAATTTGCGGAAACCCTGAAAGCGACAGGGATTACGCCGGTCGTGGCCCACAACTGCTACCTGGTGAACCTGGCGTCCACCGACCCGAAAACGCTCGCACGGTCGCTCGAGGCCACCGCCGGGGAACTGGAACGCGCGGAAGTGCTTGGCGTGCCTTACCTTGTGATGCACCCGGGGGCACATCTGGGTGCCGGAGAGAAGACGGGTCTCAAGCGGATCGCCCGCGGCATCGACCGCGCGTTCCGACGTGCCCACGCGCCGAGCGTCCGCATCCTCCTCGAAACCACCGCCGGGCAGGGAACGGTGCTGGGGTGGCGCTTCGAGCATCTCGCCGATGTCATTGCAGCGTCAGGCTTTGCGGACAGGCTCGGCGTCTGTTACGATACATGCCATTCCTTCGCCGCGGGGTATGACATCCGCACGAAACGGGCGTATGCGGCCACCATTCTGCGTTTCGACCGCGTTATCGGGCTCGATCGGCTGTTGTGCTTTCACTTCAACGACGCCCTGCGCGAGCTGGGCAGCCGCCGCGACCGTCACACGCACATCGGCCGCGGCAAACTCGGCGAGGCCGCCTTCGCGCATATCCTTCGCGACAAACGCTTTGCGGCCGTCCCAAAGATCCTCGAGACCCCCAAGGGCACCTACCGCAACCGCCCGTGGGACAAGATCAACCTCGACACCCTCCGGAGACTCGCCGGCCATGAAGATCCGACGCCCTAAGCGCATAGACACCAAGGCCTTGAAGCGAAAATTGAC
>DATKVD010000483.1:0-7855 GCA_035530235.1 Planctomycetota bacterium
CGTAGGTCCCGCCCCGCTCCACGCCCGCCTTGGCGATCGAATCGATCATCAGGCCGATCACGACCGCCGCCAGGATCAGAACGATCAATATGCCAACAAGCACCTTTACGGACCTTTTCATGACCCCCTCGCTATGAATGATGGTGATGCGGGCCGTCGGCGAAGCACGCCCGAGGCTTCGCCTCTGACGGTATTGTGACACGTCCTGCCGGCAATTCAAATGGATTTTTCCCCCACGCGTGAGGGCCTCCGGTCTTGACGTTTCTCCACGCCCGACGTAGCATGAGGGCAACGTTCCTTTCGACGGGAGGACAGGACCCCATGGACCGTCTGAAGATCTCGATTATCGGCGGCGGCAGCGTGTACGCCGCGCTCATGCTCCGGAGTCTCGCCCTGGCGTGCAGGCGCGGGGCCCTGGGACCGGTGGACCTGGCGCTGATGGACATCGCCGAGGAGCGGATGACGATCATGGCGCGGCTCGGGGAGCAGATGGCGTCCGAGGCCGGGGCCGACGTCGACGTCACGCACACCACCGAGCTTGAGCGTGCACTCGACGGGGCACACTTCGTCATCACCACCTTCCGCGTCGGGGGACTCGAGGGACGTCTTGCCGACGAGACCCTCCCGCTCGAACACCACATGCTCGGACAGGAGACGGTGGGGGCGGGGGGGACGTTCCTCGCCCTGAGGACTGTCCCCGCGGTGCTCGAGGTCGCGACGAAGATGGAGCGGCTGTGCGCGGACGCCTGGCTCGTCAACTACACCAACCCGGCCAACTTCATCGTCGACGCCGTCCGTCGACGGTCGAACGTGAAGGTGGTCGGTCTCTGCGACGGCGTCCTCGGCATCCTCCGTCTCCTCGAAAAACTCCTCAACATCGAGACGTCCGCCTTCGCGGGCATCGACGTCCGCGTGGCCGGCGTCAACCACTGCACCTGGACGCTCGCCTGTGCCTACAACGGACGTGACCTCTACCCGGACGTCCCGCGACTCATCCGCGAGGTCGACCCCGCCCGACTCACCGACAGGGAGAAGCTGGCGGTGAGCATGTTCGACGTCCTCGGCATCCTGCCGGGCTCCTCGGCCTACACCCGCTACTTCTGGGACCTGCGCACCGTGCTGGACGAGTTCACCAATCCCGCCTTCACGCCCAAGGCACGACGGATGATGGACCACTTCGAGGAGGCGTTCCGGTATTTTGCGGAGGTCGAGGAGGGGGCGTTGACGCTCGAGAAGCACGTGGGCGACCTGGAGCACGGGGACCAGGCGGTCCGGTTCATCGAGGCCGTCACCGCCGATCTCCGGGAGATGCAGGTCGTCAACGTGCCGAACCACGGCACGGTCGCGAACCTCCCGGACGACGCCATCGTCGAGGTCCCCGGGGTCGTGGGCCGCGACGGGGTCACCCCCGTTCCCGTCGGGGCCATCCCGAAGTGTGTGATCGGCAAGGTCCGCTCACAGCTCGACCACGCGGAACTCTCCGTCGATGCCGCACTCTCCGGAGATCCGAAGCTCGTCGTGCAGGCGGTGCTGGCCCATCCGGACAGCACCACCTTCGGCGACGTGGTGGAGACCGTGAAGGACCTGGCGGCGGCCCACCGGGCGCATTTGAACCACATGCGCTTCTGAGCCGAGGCCCGACAAGAGGTGTTGCGTGCGGCCGGGTGGATTCTTCAAGTGTTGAGGGGACCCCCTGCACCCGGGGGGGCGGCCGGCGACCGGTATTTCGGGGGATACCCCCTTGACACGACCGGCGGGCCGTGCTACCCTGCTGGGGTCGTCCCCTCGACAGGGGGGCGCGCGCCCGTCGTGTGCGACCGGAGCCGTTGACAGCGGTTTGCACGGAACGCATCGGGGCTCACAGGACAACGCCGGTTTCCCGGCTTCGGGGCAAGTGAGAGCGGTCTTCAGGGAGGGTTCGCGCAAGGCCTTTCCGGAGCCGCATGAGCCGAGTTCTGAATGACGGAGGGCAGGCAACGTCATGAAGGAACCATCGTCTGAAGGGGTGCACCCATCCCTGAAGGGATGGTCCCACCGCAAGGTGTTTCTCACCGGCGCAACGGGCCTCATCGGAGGCGCGGTCCTGCGCGATATGCTCGAGCTTCCCCAGGTGGAGGAAGTGGTCTGTCTGGTGAGGCCGGCCGAGGGTCGCGACGGACTGGAGCGTCTGAAGCGACGTCTCAAGCGAGCGGGCGTTCGCGGGGACCGGGCCGACCCGATGATGTCCCACGTGCGTGCCGTCGAAGGCGACGTCACCAGCAGACTCTGGGGGCTCTCAAAAGAGGACCTCGCCTGGATACGGAACGAGGCGGAGCTTCTCATCCACTGTGCGGCGTCCACGTCCTTCGTGGATCTGCAGAGCTGTGAGGCCATCAACGTCGAGGGGACGCGACAGATGGTCGACGTCGTGCGCGGCGCCCGGAAGCTGAAACAACTCGTCCACTTCAGCACGGCGACGGTCTGCGGGTACCTGCCGAACACCGTGATCAAGGAGGAGGAGTCCCTCGCCAGACAGGGAAGTCACCTCTTCGCCTACACGCGCACGAAGGCGGAAGCGGAGCGGATCCTGTGGGAAGTCGCAGACGAGATTCCGCTCCTGGTGGTGCGGCCGAGCATCACCCTGGCCCGCGGGACACGCGACCGCAAGCAGGCGAAGCTCTTCCTCTGGAGTTTCATCGCCATGGCACAGCTCCCGTACGTGCCCGTCAGGATGGAGGCACGCACCGACGTCGTCACGCTCGACTTCGTGGTGAAGAGCACGATGCGGCTCATCGCCAGGGGCGACAAGCTGAAGTACAACTGCTACCACCTGACGGCCGGGGAGCGGTGGGCCGTCCTGGGACACGAGGCCTACGAGGTGGCCGTGGCCAAGTCCACGCGTGAGGACCTCCCCACCGTGGTCGCTCCCGAGGACTGGAACGAGAAGCACGAGCAGGCCATCGACGACCAGGGACTCCGCAGCCTGTACGAGGCCCTGCACCTCTACCTCCCCTTCCTCAACCTGAACCTCGTCTACGACAACACCCGACTGATTGAGGAACTCGGCGACGACATGCCGCTGCTCGAGAGGTTCCCCGACTACATGACCGAGATGATCGCGACGATCGATCCGGAACTCGTCTCGAGCAGCATGGAGGAAGGATTCGGTCTCTAAGTCAGCGGCCGGTGCGTCGACGCCTTTGAAAGCACGCCGGGCGTCCCCGGATTCGGGGACGCCTGATTTTTTTCTCGTCCTCGTCCCGGCACGGGATATGATATCCGGCGTCGTTCGCGGACGGCTCGTCCGCTTGTGTGCCACGTGCGTTCTCCAGGAGAGGTCGCATGAACAACATCCGTGAGTACCTGATACGTGCGGCGGCCGGGATTACCGGACGTTCGTGTGCCGAGCTTCCGGAGACCGCCGGGGCGTGGACGTCGGCCCGGGCCGGTCGGCTGGCCGACTACATGGACATGATGGGCCTGGGAGGTCTCGGCGACCGGGAGGCGCGCGGGGCCGTGCCCGTGACCGTGACGGGCGTGCTCGAGCGCGACGACGTCGTCGTCCAGAAGCTCTACTACGAGGCCCGGCCCGGGTTCTACGTCACCGCCAACCTCTACCTGCCCAAAAAGCTGAAGGCCCCCGCGCCGGGCGTGCTCTACGCCTGCGGACATTCCGACACACAGAAGGTCCACTACCAGTTCCACGCCCGACGGTTCGCCGAGCTCGGCTTCGTGTGTCTCATCGTCGACAGCGTGCAGCTGGGCGAGCTGAGAGGATACCACCACGGTCCCTATCACGAGGGGTGGTTCCACTGGTACAGCCGGGGGTATCATCCGGCGGGGGCGGAACTCCTGGCGGGCATCCGCGGCTTGGACCTCCTGGAGGAGCGTGAGGAGGTGGATGGGACGAAGCTGGGGGTGACGGGGATCTCGGGCGGCGGCGGGATGAGCTTCTGGCTGGGGGCGGCGGACGAGCGGATCGGTGCCTGTGCCCCGGTGTGCGGCGGCGGCACCGTGGAGGCGCACATCCGCCAGCGCAGCATCGACGGTCACTGCGACTGCATGCACGTCGTGACCGCCCTGGGGTGGGACATGGCCGACGTGGGGGCGCTCATCGCCCCGAGGCCGCTTCTCGTTTCACAGGCCGACCACGACGGCCTCTACAGCATCGAGTCCGTCCGTGAGCTGGTCGGAAAGCTCCGACGCGTCTACGACCTCCTGGGCGCGCCCGAAAACCTCTCCTTCCTCGAGACCCCGGGCCCGCATTCCTACCACGAAAAATCCCGCACCGGCATCTTCTCGTGGTTCCTGAAGCACCTTGCCGGGAAGGACGTGCCACCCGAGAAGGTCGGCGACATCGAGCTGGACGACTCGAAGAAGGAGAGCTTTGACGCGCTTCGGGTCTACGTGTCGGGCCCGCCCACCGACGCACGGACCCCCGTCATCCACGACGACCTGGTGCCGATCGCCGAGCCGCCTGGGGTCACGAGCCCCTCGGAACTCGAAGCCGAGCGGAAACGGGTGGTGGACTGCCTGCGCCGCTGCACGTTCGGCCGGTTCCCCGGGACGCCGTGCGAGTTGGACCTCACGGAGCGGTTGAAGATCGGGTATGAGTGGACGTTTTTCGACTTCACGCCGGAGGAGGACTGGCGGCTGCCCTTGAGACGCTTCCTCGACCCGGCGGCGGCGAGGGGGCCGGTGCCGTGCGTGATCCGTGTCTGTGAGAAGGGAAACCCCATGCTGTGGGGAGAGGACCTGGTCGGCGCGATGGACGCGTCGATCGCGAAGCTGTCCCTCGAGCCGCGCGGGGTGGGGGAGACCTCGTGGGGTGACGTCTTGCGGCGGCACGTGCGTCGGGCGTGTGCGTGGACGGGACGCACGGTCGCGTCGATGCAGGTCTACGACACGCTCCGGGCGATCGAGGCGGCACGGTCGATGCCGGAGTTGGACGACGGGCGTATCTTCCTCGCCGCCCGCGGCGAGATGTGTGCCGTCGTGCTTTACGCGGCGCTCCTGGACGGGAAGATCGCCGCGGTTCTTCTGGAGGACCCGCCGGCGAGTCAGAACGAACCCTCCCGGCCCGACGGTACCGGACCCGCCGTCGAAATGCTCCAGTGTCTGCGCGTGACCGATCTCGCACAGGTCGCGGGACTCCTGTGGCCGGCCGAACTCGTCTTCGTACGCAATCGCCCCGAGTCGTACCGGTGGACCGAGGACCTCTACGCACGTCTGGGAACGCCCGGCGTGGTCCGTCACGTCCGCGCCGCCGCCGACTGGAAACCCTAGGAGAACCCCTCCATGCCTGAGCCGAAGCCGAGGAAGCTCATCAACGTGCACGCCCATCACCATCATCACCGCGATTTCGACGCCCGCGTCGAGGAGTGGCGGCGCGACGGGGCCGTCCGGACGTGCGTGGCCTGCATGCGCGACTGCCCCGAGCGGGGAGATCGCGCGTCCTTCACCAACGAGGACCTGTGCCCCTATCTGGAGAAGTACCCGGACCACGTCATCGGCCTGGCGCACATCCGGGTGGAGGGGCCGGTCGAGGGGGCGGACGCCGTCACGCGCTGGCACGACGAAGGCTTTGCCGGACTGAAGATCATCGACCCGTGTGCGCCCTACGACGACGAGCGTTTCTTCCCCATCTACGAGCGGGCCGAGGAACTCGGCATGCCCATCCTCTTCCACACCGGCTGGCTGGGCGGGATCCCCGGAACCGCCTCCTATGCACGGAGCCACTCTGAGTACATGAGGCCGTGGCATCTGGAGCACGTCGCGAGGCGATTCCACACGCTCAAGATCATCGGGGCACACCTCGGACATCCCCACTTCACGGAGGCGCTCCAGCTCGTCAGGAGCATGGAGAACGTCTATTTCGACTTCTCCGGAGGCGGCGGCACGAAGACCTGGGTGAGCGACCTGAAGCGGCACCTGGCGCCCTTTCCGGGGGCCGACTGGGACGACCCCGAGGAGAACCTCGCACTCCAGTGGTTCCGGAAGTTCTGCTTCGCCACCGACAACCCGACCGTGCGGAAGTGGCACGCGAACTCCGAGGACATCATGGACTACCTGCACGTGCCGGCCGACACCCGTGAGATGTTCTACCTCACCAACGCCGCGACACTCTTCGGCATCGAGCTGGCGGACGCGAGCTGACTCACTTCCCCGGGGCGTCGCAGACGATGATCTCCGCTCTCTTGATGATGAACCCGGCGGTGGCCTTGTAGACGAAGCGCAGCACGTTGGGCTCGGGTCCGAACTTCAGCCGGTCGGGCGGGACGCGCACGGACGGAAACGTGTAGTCGCGGCCGTTCGACAGCTTCGATATGGCCAGCTCGACCGGGTGACCGTTGAGGAAGATCTCGCCTTCGCCCGTTTGGTCCCAGTCGTTGATGGTGAGGACAAGGTAGGCCTCGCCGGGGTTCGCCTCCTCGACGGGAAGCACGATGGTCATGGTCCCTTCGGTGCGGTCGCCGCGGGCGGTGCCCATCAGGTTCACCGGTGCATCCGTGCTCGCGAACGGACGTCCCATCGCGCCGCCCGTCAGGATCTTCGTTCCCTCGGGCGCCGCGTGGGCCTTCCGCCCCAGCTCGATCGCTTCGATGATGCTCCTGCCGTGACAGATCGCATCGGCGACGGCCTCCCCGTAGCGCTGCATCTTCAGGTCCTCGGGCGACTCCATCGGCGGGTCGTCCGGGCTCCACAGGTGCTGTGCGGTGAAGATGAGCCGGGCGATCGTCCCCTGCTCCTTCATGACGGCGTAGTTCATGTCGTGGTAGTAGGAGACGAACCCGCCGTAGCAGTCGAGCTTGCCGTTCACCTCGCGCATCTCGGGACGGCCGTTCCAGTTGGTCCCGGCGAAGAGATGCACCACGTCCTTGTAGCCGTGCTGCTTGAAGAAGGGCGTCGCACTGAAGGTGGGGTTCTGGAGCCGCTTGCCCTCGATGCGCATCGCGCCCCGACGGATGTGCCCCTCCGACCAGTTGTAGATCACGATCTTGTCGCGGTTCTCGATCAGGTCGATCGCCTTGTAGATGTCCTGGTACCACCCCTGGTGCTCGTACATGAGCATCCCGCCGCCGAGGATCGGGACCTTGCCCTTCTCGAGCACCTTCGCCACCAGCTTGTTCGCCATCTCGGCCCACAGCTTGACCGGGTCCTTCCCCTTGCACAGCGGGCACGCCGCCCAGCGAGAGCCGTGGTATTCCTGGTACATCTCGTCCAGCGACACCTGGAAGTGGTCGCCCGGCAGCACCGCCATCGTGTCTTCCATCATCTCGTACATGAGCTTCCAGGTCTCGGGGTTGGAGGGACACGGGTTGACGCGGCTCATCCGCCGCACCTTCTTCTGCGTGTCGTCCCACGTTTCCCCGTCGTTGAGTTCGGCGAGGTGCTTGTACTTGTAGTAGAGCCACTGCCAGTCGAGCGAGCCGTCCATGCTGAGGAAGTGCCGCCCGGCGAAGTTGACGATCTCCTTCGTCTGGTCGACGGTGAGCTCGTCGACCCACCCGAGTTCGGGGTGCCGGCGCAGGGGCGTGTTCCACGAGCACCCCTGCACCCAGACGTGGTTGAGCCGGCAGAAGCCCCAGAGGCGGAGCAGGTTCCGGTAGTACTCGTGGGTGATTTCGCCCTGGCGCGGGATGCCCCGCGGGAGCGTCGAGCGGATGCCGCGGTAGAAGTGGTAGGGGTGGTCGGTCACCGTCACGCAGGCGATTTCGCCTTTACCGGGGCCGGTCTTTGTGAAGAGCTGAAGCACTGCGCAGGCCCCGTAGTATGCCCCGGCGGCGTCACGGCCCCTGATAGCGGCCGGACCGATGGGCGTCACGGTCAGTGTGTAGGCCCCCTGCTTCTGGGAGAGGCCCTGGAGCCCGGCGAG
>DATKVD010000484.1:0-6596 GCA_035530235.1 Planctomycetota bacterium
GCCTGCGCCGCCCGGACGTGACCCGCACCCGCCGACGCCGACAGCAGCAGTACCTTGTCGAACATGCGAAGACCTCCCACATGTCATTCCCTTCAGCATATTCTACTTCTTTCCGACGCCCCTGCAAGCCTGAATGTGCCGGGGCCCGCCCTTCACGTGCTTGACATACAGCACGTCCACCCGTAGAATCCTCCCCCGGTGTCCAACGCAGGCTTCTCCCCGTCCCGCAGTCCGGAAAGGAACGTCATGACACTCCTCTCGACGAGGCGTCCCGCCACGATCCTCAAGCGCATCATCGCCGGTCTCATCGACTACGCCTTTCTCTGGCTCGTGCTGTGGTGGCCGGTGCACCTTCTGGTCTTCGGCGACATCGAGACCGAGATGGTCATGACGCGCAGCGGCATCGGGACGCATTTCTCCCTCATCCGCAACCTCGTGTTGTGGCTCTTCCCGTTCTGCCTGAGGGACGTCTTCGGCGGCCGGGGACTCGGCAAATGGATCGTGGGCATCCGCGTGGTGGATGCCGCCGGGCCGGGCTCCCCGCCGTCCATTGCCAGGCTCATCGTGCGGAACGTGACCATCTGGCTGTCGCCGGTGGGGATGGTCTCGGCCGCCATGGACCCGGACCGCATGCGCTTCGGCGACCGTCTGGCGGGGACGATGGTGGTCGAGGAGACCTTCGACCCGCGCGGCTCGGCACTCAAGAGACGTCTGCTGAAAGGGGTGGTCCTGGTGGCAGCGGTGGGGGCCTGCTGGCTGTCCATCAAGCACAGCTTCACGCGGTACATGACCCATTCCGGGGTCCACGAGGCGGCGATGGCCTGGATCGACGGCTACGAACCGCTTCAGGAGGTCGTCCGTCCGCTGCGGGCACGGCAGATGGTCGCCGTGCCGTACGGCTACCGCATCACGCCCGACAACGCCCTCGCCGCGATGGGATACTACCACCAGGGGGACAACCTCCTCGTGGCACTCGGCGTGGCGATGGTGCGCCGGGACGACGCCGACTGGCACGTCGAGGACGTCGGCGGGGAAATCCGCCTCAAGGGCGCAGACCCCACAAAGGAGCGGATCTTCGGGTTGAACCTGCGCCGGGGACTGCACCGGTTCCTCACCGAGGAGGAGATGCGCAGGATCCGTGATGAGAAACAGCCGCCCGACACGGTGATCCCCGAGCTGAGGGAGCCGGACAACGTGACGGCGCCGACGACGACGCCCCCGGGGGAGCCCCCGGCAGGCGACGCGTCCGGAAAACCGTGAGTCGGCACGGCGCAGGGCCATTTTGCTTGTAATCGGTCCGACGGGCGGTAAACTCATAGTCAAGCCGCGTCATCGCTTCCCTGCACTACAGTCCGGGTGACCGATGAGCGAAGCGGAAGAAACCCGCCTCGACACCGTCGTCGACGAGGAAGAGTTCGCACTCCTGGTCGAGGGCGTCCGCAAATACTTCTACATGGGCGAGAACGTGGTCAAGGCCCTCGACGGGGTGGACCTCGCCGTCGGGCGCGGGGAATACGTCTCCATCATGGGACCGTCCGGCTCGGGCAAGACCACACTCTTCAACGTGGTCGGCGGACTCGAGAAACCCACCGGCGGTCAGGTCTACATCGACAAGACCGACATCTCCAAGCTGGACGCCTACGAACTGGCCTGGCTTCGCTGTCGCAAGATCGGCTACATCTTCCAGTCGTTCAACCTCGTCCCCATCATGACGGCCCTTCAGAACGTCACGCTCCCGATGATCTTCGCGGGTCTGGACATGAAGGATCGGAACGAGCGTGCGGCGGGACTCCTGGAGATGGTGGGACTCGGCGACCGGCTTCACCACAAGCCCACGGAGCTTTCCGGCGGACAGATGCAGCGTGTGGCCATCGCACGGGCCTTCGCCAACGGTCCCGCCATCGTCCTCGCCGACGAGCCCACCGGAAACCTCGACCTCCAGACCGGACTCAACATCATCGAACTCCTCATCAAGATGAACCGAGAACTCGGCATCACCATCCTCTGCAACACGCACGACCTGAAGATCATCGAGGCGAGTGACCGCATCGTCTGGCTTCGTGACGGCCGGATCAACCGCATCGAGCGCAAGGGAGAGGTGCAGGTCGCCGTCGGCGACATCAAGGAAGCACGTGGCGAGAAATAGTGCGGGGCCGGTGCCCCGCGTCCGAGGATGAGGACCCGCCTTTGACGAATGATCGTGCCGACATTCCGGACAGCACGGCCGGCCGGAGGCCGGCGGATCAGGGCAGGATACACTTCCCGTTCGCCAAGGCAGTCGCCTTCAGTGCACGGAGCGTCCGGATCCGCATGGGTCGGATGGTCATCGTCATCATGGGCGTCTCCAGCGCCATCGCGTTCCTGGTGGTGCTGCTGTCCCTGGACGCCATCATGGCGGTGATCGGCCGGAAGGCGGGCGGCACGGCGGGCGTCGCCGAGATGCGTCGGTGGTGGTTCTACGTGGCGGTGCTGATCAGCATCGCCGGCATCACCAACGCGATCCTCATGAGCGTGACCGAGCGGATCAAGGAGATCGGGACCATCCGGTGTCTCGGGGCGATGTCCTGGCACATCGTCGAGATCTTCCTTCTGGAAGCGATGTTCCTGGGTCTGGTGGGCGGCCTTCTGGGCGGCCTCCTCGGACTCGTCATCACCTACGTCTACGCGATCCTCAGCTACGGCTGGGCCCTGGTGAAGGACGCATTCACGCTGCCCATCGTCCTCGAGCAGATGGGCTGGGCACTGGGACTGTCGATGGTGCTGTGTGTGGTGAGTTCCATCTACCCGGTCTATTTCGCCGCCCGGCTCGAACCGGCCGACGCCATGCGATACGAGGTGTAACGGAGCAGGACCTTGAAGCTCAAGACGGTCATCGTGGTCCTGGCTGTGCTGGCCGCCGTGGGGTTCCTCGGCTGGAAAATCTGGGACCTCGCGTGGAACCGTCCTCCCGAACTCAAGGAGCACTACACCCGCTTCCCCTACGTCCAGACCTTCAAGCACGTCCGTGAACAGATCTACCCGAACGTTCTCAGGCACGCCCGTCAGATCGGGGCGTTCGGCTCCCGCCAGACGGGTCAGCACGGCTGCGACCTCACGGTCCAGTACGTCCGCAGCCGGCTCGAAGCCATGGGCTTCGATGACATCCCGCAAAAGGCGTACACCGTCACCGTCCCGGTCGAGAAGAGCTGCCATGTGATCGTGGAGGAGGCCGACGGGGCGGGTCGGGACGTCCGGCATGACGCACACGTGCTGATGCCGAACTGCGTGCAGACCTCGCCCACGCCCGCGGGGGGCATCCGTGGGAAGCTGGTCTACCTCGGCTACGGGACCGTGGACGAGTGGACGGCTCGCGACGTGCGCGGGGCCGTCGTGGTGCTCGAATACAACTCGGGCGAGGCGTGGCTCGACGCCGTCGGCCGCGGGGCGGCGGCCATCGTCTTCCTCGAACCCGTACAGACGGACGTCCGTGAGACCGACCGGAAGTACATCGACCTGATTCCCCTGAGGGCGACACGGGTCTACGTGTGGGGGAAGGCGGCCGACGCGATCCGCCGGGCCGCCAGCGCCGGCGGCAAGTCCGCACGCGTCGTCTCCCGACAGACCCTCGAGACCGTCGAGGCGCCCTACCTCGAAGTCACCGTCCCCGGCACCGCCGAGACGCCCAAGACCCTCATCCTGACGGCCCACATGGACGCCCGGAGCATGGTCCCGGCGATGAGCTATGGCGGCGACGAGCTGTGGGGGGTGTGCACGTGGCTGGAGCTGGCACGGTGGTTCAAAGAGCACCCGGCCAGGAACAACGTGCGGTTCGTTGCGTTCACGGGACACTGGCAGGACTTCGCCGGCAGTCGCAACTACGTCGCCGAACACCTCGACGAGATCGGGAAAACGGTGCCCGTGACCTTCGGACTGGACCTGTCGACCGAGGAGGACACGCTGAGTCTGGTCCCGGACGGCTGGCCGCAGCGGGGGTCGTGGCGCGGGAGCTGGCGCTGGCTGGAGAAGCTGATCTGGAGCTTCTCGGCGGAGCCGCGACAGAACTGGATGGAGGACATCCATCGCGACACGGGCCGACGGGTCAAGATGCACGGGGACGCGGCGCCGGAGCACCCGTGGATCCACACGGCCGTGGGACCGGAAAGGCTGCACAACCCCGCACAGCTCTCCGGCCGACACTACGTCTCCAGTGAGGCGTGGATCTCCGCCACCGGGCACGCCGCGGCCTGGCAGACCGCCAACCTCCACCGACACCACCACAACACCCCTCTCGACACCTTCGAGGGGTCCTATGCCCGTCACGCAAACCTTCCCACCCAACTGGAACTGCTGTTCGCCTTCCTCGACAACATCGTGGAGATCGACGGGATCTACTTCCCGAAGGGGTCCGCAAAAAGGGTGGGACCCGACCGGACCGGGTACCTCGAATTCACCGGACAGTTGAAGCGCTACGATGAGAAGACCGCGTGGTACAAGGGCGGACTGCCTCCCGACCCGTACGACGAGCCCCTGGGGAACACCTTCGTCTACATGTACCCGTTCGACATCCGCTCACGACGGTTCCAGACGACGGTGTCGTCGTGGCACCCCCTGGCCCCGGAGAAGCAGAAGCACCGTGGGCTTCAGTGCCGGGCGGTGCGCTACCTGGCCAGGGTGGACGACGACGGCCGGTTCGCCTTCAGGACGGTCTTCTATCAGAGCCGGTTCACACGCTACACCTTCATGGCGTTCGCCCTGGACGACGACGGGAAGATCCTCTACGCATCGGACCTCGGCCGGCACGGGGCGGACGAGTTCAAGTACCTGGTGCGTGCGGCGGAGAACTGGTCCATCGACCAGAGCGTGACCCTGTTTCCGTGCGGGTCGGTGACGCTTTTCGACCTGCTCGACCGCAAGCGCTACTCCATCGGACAGAACGTCAAGGACACCTGGTTCATCCAGTGGGGGACGGGCAACCAGCAGGCCCAGGACGCCGGGGAAGAGTGCTACATGCCCGTGACCGAGGTCAAGCTCTATCCCAGTCAGACCGACGCCAAGAGCTACCTCATCACGCAGTATCAGAAGACGGCGATGGTGTTTCTGCCGGCGAAGACCACCTGTGAGGTGCTGCTGACGCGCGGGACGTTGAAGAAGTTCTCTCTGGTCAGGAGTCTCGACCCGGCACTCGCTCCGGGTCTTTCCCTGCGTGACCTCTTCGAGGGCGACCCGGACGTGCTCGCCCCCGCCAGACTGCCGCTCCGTGTCGCGGGCGACCCGAAACTGGCCGAGAAGGTCCTTCAGGCGGTCCCCGCTGAACTCACCGGCATCACCCTGGCCCAGGGCGAGGAGCACCAGGTCGAACAGACCCCCCTGGTGCTTGCCAGGCAGATGCACCGCATCGACGGGGAGAAGCTGGAACACTACAAGCGCTTCGGCGTCAAGAGTCAGGAAGCGGACACGTATTTCGACAACGCCACACACTACATCGCCCGGGCCGAGCAGACCCTCGAAGCGCTGGACGAGCCGAAGTACCGTGCGGCGTCGACCATGGCCTGGCGCAGTGAGAGCCGGGCCTACCAGGGACGCTTCCGGCTGCTCTACGACGTGGTCAGCACCACGATCTTCTACTTTACGCTCTTGATACCGTTCAGCTACCTGATGGAACGGCTGATCTTCCCGCAGAAGACCTACATCGGCAGTGCCGTGGCCGCGGCAACGGTGTTCGTGGTGTTCGTGCTGCTGCTGTTGCAGTTTCATCCGGGGTTCGACCTGGCCGGGAACATCTACGTGGCGATCGTGTCGTTCCTGATCATCGTGTTCACGCTGCCGGCGTTCTTCATGATCGTGGGTCAGGGACTGAAGATGCTGAAAGCCGCCGGGACGCAGTACTTCCAGCGGCACGCCTCCGAAGCCGAGCGTCTGGGGGTGCTGGTGGCCGCACTCAGCCTGTCCATCGCCAACATGCGCCGACGGAAGCTCCGCACCGCACTCACCCTCGGCACCATCAGCCTCCTCGTGCTCAGTCTCGTGCTCCTCACCCACACCACCAGCACCTCGACCAGCTATCCCACGGCCGAGCCCCCCAAGTCCGACGTCATGCCCTACGAGGGCATCCAGGTCTACAACACGCACCATCACGTCTTCGCCCTGTTCAGGGAACTGGTCGAACTGATGGAGAACTCCTACAGGGGCCGGGCACGGGTGCTGCCGCGGTGGTACGTCCATTACGGCGTCCGGACCAACCTCAAGGGGTTCGAGAGTGTCCGGCTGTACGGGAACTACGACGAGCAGTTGTTCTCCGTCTACGACCTGCTGGGTCACGTGCCGAGTTTCCGGGAGACGGTGACGTTTCCGCTGACGATCCTAAGTGACCCGTCACTGGCCGCCAAGGTGGTGGCGGCGCAGGAACGTCCCGACCCCTGGATGCCCGTCCCGACGATCCAGTTTGCGACCCCGGAAGAGACGGAGGTCACGCACATCGAGAAGACGCTGATTTCCGGACGATGGTTCACGCCCGAGGACGTCGAGGCGGTCATCATCAGCGACATCACGGCCGAGTCGCTGGGTGCAAAGGTGAACGACACCCTGGAGATCGAAGCCTTCAAGGTCAAGGTGGTCGG
>DATKVD010000485.1:0-10324 GCA_035530235.1 Planctomycetota bacterium
TTAAAGCGATCGCATAGGGGATTATTGAGAGGGGGACGCGATGACGGTAGAGGGGGGTGTCGATCGGGGACGGACGCGGAGCAGGCTCCCCGAGGAGGATGCGGTCATCATCGTGCGTCGTGCGCTGAAGCGTGCCGAGGAGGGTCAGCCGCTGTTTCCGGGAGAGGACGCGGAAGCCTACCGGGCGGTGGAGAAGCTGGAAGAGCGACTGGCACGTCTGAAGGCGAGAGGATTGGAGTTCGGCGACGTCGAACTGAGCGTGTACGCCCGAAAGCTTCTGCCGGGCAGCGGGCCGCTGACGCTGGCCTCGTGAGGACAGAGAGCGGATGACGGCCGGCGACCGTCGGGCGGAGCGTCCCGGCCACGAGCCGGTGATGGTCACGGAGGTCCTCGGGTATCTGGAGCCGCACCGGGGCGGCCGCTTCCTGGACCTCACCGTGGGTGCCGGTGGACACGCCCGAGCCATTCTGAAGTGCATTGGACCGTCGGGTCTCTTCGTAGGGGTGGACCGGGATGGAGAGACGCTGAGGACGACCGCCGACGGTCTGAGGAAAGAGTTTCCCCACGCCCGATTTATTCAGGCAAATTTCTGCGAAATAGATGAACTCAGTCGTCACCTGGGGTCGATAACTTTCCACGGGCTTCTGCTCGACCTGGGGTTGTCGTCGGAGCAGTTGGACGACGAAGAGCGGGGGTTCAGCTTCCTGCGGCCCGGACCGATGGACATGAGGATGGACCGCACGGAGGGGGTGACGGCGGGTGAGCTGTTGGAGCGATGGTCCGCCGACGAACTGGCACGTGTGATCCGTGAGTATGGTGAGGAGCGTCACGCACGGCGCATCGCGCGAGCGATCGTTCGGGAGCGACGTGTGGGACGCATTGCCGACACGGGCCGGCTGGCGGCGTTGATCGAGCGTGTCGTGCCGTCACGCCGGGGACGCATTCACCCGGCCACGAGGACGTTTCAAGCCCTCCGGATGGCTGTAAACGACGAGCTGGGCAGTCTGAGGAGCTTCCTGGCCCGTTTTCCCCGTCTGCTTGATCCCCAGGGTGTGATCGTTGTGATTTCCTACGAGTCGCTCACGGACCGTCTGGTGAAACAGGCGTTTCGTCAGGGGGCACGTGAGGGCTGGCTTGAGGTGCTGACGTCCAAGCCGGTGAGGCCGACTTCGGAGGAAATCGAGCGGAACCGGCGTGCGAGAAGTGCGAAGCTGCGTTCGGCGCGCCTGCTGCACCGACCGGAGACGTCTGGAGAGACGGATGATGCTGCTTCGTCGACTCGTCATCATCACGGTGCTGCTGGGGGTTCTGGGGGTCTTCCTGGTCTATGAACATTCCCGGGTCACGCGCGCCGGGTACGACATCAGTCGACTTTCACGGGACGAGGCACAGCTCATCGAGCAACTGCGTCTGCTCGACGTTCAGGTGACGAAGCTGGCACGGCCCGAGCACATCCGTGGACAGGTTCGCCGAATGCGCATTGACCTGAGAGGTGCACCGGCGCATGAAATGGTGCCGGTGGCCGTGGAGGACCAGGAGCTCGTGCAGGCGCCGGACCGGTGACGGATCGGTCAGTGGACGCCGGCAGGTCAAGGGGGGAAGCGGTGGGATGGCGATTGCATCCTGAATCCGTCGACGCCGAGGCAACCGGGCTGACGAAACGGCACCACCGTCGTGGTGCCGTGTTGATGTACGGACTTCTGGCGGGGTTTCTGGGCGTCGCCGGCCGACTGGTCTACCTTCAGATCATCGAGCACGACGTCTACGTGGCGATCGCCGAGAAGCAGCAGATCATGAGTCGGCCGATCCCCGCAAGAAGGGGGGCGTTCTTCGACCGTGCCGGTCGGCCCCTGTGTGTGTCGATGCCCGTGACGTCGGTCTTCGTGGTTCCCAGGAAGATCAAACTCGAAAATGTGCCGAAGGTCTCGGTGATCCTCTCGAAGCTGCTGGGGGTGGACGAGGAGACCTTGAGGAACGGCATCCTCCGCAACTATGACAAGGCGTTTTTCTGGGTGAAGCGTCGCGTCACGGACCGTGAGGCGGCGGCGGTCGCCCGACTGAAGCTGAAGTGCGTCGGACTCCGCACCGAGTTCCGTCGCGCCTTCCCGGAGGGGGTGCTCGCCGCACACCTCATCGGGTGGGTGGACGTCGACCAGAAAGGACAGGAGGGCCTCGAGCGCGTCTACGACGCCTGTCTCACGGGAACCAACGGCTGGGAGCGTCTCGATTGTGACAACCGACGACGGCCGCGACTGACCGACCGGGCCGACTTCAAACCCGCCGTCCACGGCAACGACGTCCACCTGACCATCGACGCCGAGATCCAGCGGATGGTCTCCGTGGAACTGGACGCCGCCATGACCCAATGGCACCCCGTCTCCGTCACCATCATCGTCATGGAGGTCAAGACCGGCAAAATCCTGGCCCTGGGGAACCGTCCCACGTTCAGTCCCATGTACCCGGCCGCTTCACGTCCCGCTGACCGACTGAACCGTGCCGTGGGTGCCTGCTACGAGCCCGGGTCGGTGTTCAAGCCGTTCGTCATGGCGGGATACCTCGACGCCCAGCTCGGTCGCATCGACGACCGTGTCTTCTGTGAGAACGGACTCTTTCGCATCCGCGGCCGACTGCTGCGCGACCACCACCCCTACGGATGGCTCACACTCACCGAGGTAATCGAGAAATCGAGCAACGTCGGGATCGCGAAGGTGGGACTCGACATGGGACCGGGACGTCTCTACGGCATCATCAACGTGTTCGGGTTCGGCAGTTCCACCGGGAGTGGTCTGCCCGGGGAGGTCGACGGCATCATCACCCCCTTCAGGAAGTGGAACCACTACACCGTGACCAGTGTTCCGATGGGACAGGAGATCGCGGTCACCCCCTTGCAGCTCATCACGGCGTTCAATGCCATTGCGAACGACGGGGTGCTGGTGAAGCCGCAGACGGTGGAGCGGATCACCGGTCCGGACGGGAAGGAGATCCGGCGTCTGGGGGGGCCGGAGGTCGTCCGACGTGTGGTGTCGTCGGAGACGGCACGTCTGCTGGTCGATCCGATGATGACGCGCGTGGTGCAGCAGGGCACGGGTACCCACGCGAAGGTGGGGGTATACCCGAAGTTCGGCAAGACGGGCACCGCACAGAAGCTGGGGGCCGAGGGAGGGTATTCGCACTCACGGTTCGTCTCGTCGTTCGTGTGTGGGGCTCCGTCGGCGGACCCCAGGATCTCCGTCCTGGTGATCCTCGACGAGCCGCGTCACGGGAACAGCTATTACGGCGGGACGGTGGCCGCGCCCGCGGCCGGTCGTCTCACCGAGAAGGTGCTGAAGCTTCTGGACACGCCGGAGGAGACCGTGGCCGGGGGGCCCGGTCTTTGAGATGGATTCAGGGGGGGGTGGGGGCGTGTCGCCCCCGGTTCCCATTCGTCGTCAGGACGGCCATCCGCCTCAGGCGGGCATCCGGCCGTGGATGCCGGAAAACCCCAGGGACTTGGCACAGGTTCCTTCCACGGCCGGATGACCCGCCGTCATGTCGCGGGACCGGCAGCGGTCCTCGAGCGGCGACATGACGTGACGGGTCTGCCTCTTGCGGGTGCAACGGGGGGACGGACATGCGGCTGTCGGAGATGAAATCGGTTCTGCCCGGAGCGACGCTGACCGGCGACGTGGAGGTCTCCGGCATCAGTTTCGACAGCCGGACGGTCAAGCCCGGCGACCTGTTCGTCGCCCTGGTGGGGGCGAAATCGGACGGACACGACTTCCTGCACGAGGCGGCGGCCGCCGGTGCGGCCGCGGTCATGCTCGAACGCCGCACCGACACCGTCGACGTCCCGCAGGTCGTCGTCGCCGACAGCCGCACCGCGCTCGGCAAGGTCTCGGCACGCTTCTACGACTATCCCTCCAGACGACTCACGGTCATCGGGGTGACCGGCACCAACGGCAAGACCACCACGACCTATCTCATCCGGTCGATCCTCAAAGCGGCGGGAAAGGGCGCCGGACTCATCGGCACCATCAGTTACGCCGTGGGAGACGAGACGTCGGCGGCCCTCAACACGACGCCGGAATCCCTCGTCATCCAGCGGCTCCTGAGCGAGACGGCCGACGCGGGACACCCGTACGCGGTCCTCGAGGTGTCCAGTCAGGCCCTGGACGCCGGACGCGTGGACGACGTGACGTTCGCCGCGGCGGTGTTCACCAACCTGAGTCGTGAGCACCTCGACCATCACAAGGACATGCCGAGCTACGCCCGGGCGAAGGCCCGGCTTTTCGACCCGCTCGCCGTCGAGGCCCTCGCCGTGATCAACACCGACGACGACCACTGGGAGGACGTGGCCGGGCGGACACCGGCAAAGCGCGTCACCTACGGCTTCCGGGGGAGCCCGGACGTCAAGGTTTCCGAACTCGAGACGGGTCTGACGGGAAGCCGGTTCAGCATGTCGTCGCCGTGGGGAGAGAGGGTCCTGACCACGCCGCTGCCGGGGCGACACAACGTCTACAACTGCGTGGCGGCGGCGACGGTGACCTCGGCACTCGGGATCGACCCCTCGGCGGCTGCACGCGGCATCGCGGAACTCTCCCGGGTCAGCGGACGGCTCGAGCCGGTGGACGTCGGACAGGACTTCGCCGTCTTTGTGGACTACGCCCATTCCGACGACGCCCTGGAGAACGTTCTGAAGGCGGTGAGACGGATGACGGAGCAGCGGGTGATCTTGGTGTTCGGGTGCGGCGGGGACCGTGACGTCACCAAGCGTCCGCGCATGCGGGCCGTGGCGGAGGAACTGGCCGACCACTGCATCGTCACCAGTGACAACCCGCGAAGCGAGGACCCGCAGGACATCATCGACCAGATCATGCGTGGGGTCCGGGACGCACGGAAGTTCACGGTCGAGCCCGACCGCACGACGGCCATCCACCGTGCCGTCGGGATGGCCCACGCGGGTGACGTGGTGCTCATTGCCGGCAAGGGTCACGAGACCTACCAGATCTTCAGGGACCGTCGCATCCACTTCGACGACCGTGAGGTCGCACGGGAAGCCCTGAGGAAGGTGGTGCACGGATGATGCGGATGACCGTCGGGGAGATCGAGACGGCCGCCGGTGCGACGCTCGTCCGCGGACGGCCGGGAAGCACGGTCGCCGGCGTCTCCACCGACACACGCACCCTGCGGCGTGAGGACCTCTTCGTGGCCCTGAAGGGCGAGTCGTTCGACGGACACGAATTCACGGCGGAGGCGATCGCGAAGGGCGCGGCGGCCGTCGTGGTTGAGCAGTCGAAGTGTGCCGCGACGTACCCGGGCGACGCGGCGGTGCTGGCCGTGCGGGACACGCTCAGGGCACTGGGCGACGTCGCCTCGGCCTACCGCTCACGGTTCGCCATGCCTTTCGTCGGCATCACCGGTTCGAACGGTAAGACGACGACGAAGGAGATGATCGCACACGTCCTGAAGTCGCAGGGAACGGTCGCCGCCGCCCGGAAAAGCTTCAACAACTTCATCGGTCTGCCGCTCACCCTCTTCGACGTCCCGCCCGACGCCTTCGCCGTCATCCTCGAGATGGGAACGAGTGCACCCGGGGAAATCACACGGCTGTGTGAGATCGGACGGCCGCAGATCGGCGTCATCACCAACATCGGTCCCACCCACCTCGAAGGGCTGAAGTCGGTCCACGGCGTCGCCGCCGCCAAGGCCGAGATCATCGAGGGACTGCCCGAGGACGGGACCGCGATACTCAACGCCGACGACCCGTGGTGTCGCAAGCTCTACGCGATCGCCGGACGCAAGGGCCGGCTGGTGACGTTCGGGACGACGGCGGACGCGGACGTCCGTGCCACGGACGTTCACGAGAACACCGAGGGACTGAGCTTCGTCACGAGCGAACACGTTCGGGTGGAGATGTCGGTAGGGGGACGGCACAACATTCACAACGCCCTCGCGGCCATCGCCGTCTGTCGACGGCTGGGCATGAGCATGACCGACGTTGCGGACCGGCTGCCGAGCTTCACGGGTGTTCCCATGCGGATGGAGGCGGTGAGTGTGGGCGGACTGACGGTGATCAACGACGCCTACAACGCCAATCCGGTCAACATGGCGGCGGCACTGGAGGAGTTCAGACGGCACCGGACGTCGGGGGTGCGGCACTTCGTGTGTGGCGACATGCTGGAGCTGGGGGAACAGTCGGCCGACCTGCACCGTGAGCTGGGCACGCGCATCGCCGGGAGCGATGTCGACCGGCTGTGGCTCTTCGGAACCGAAGTGAACGAGACGCGTGCCGGGGCGATCGACGCCGGGTTCGACGCCGACGCGATCGTCCTGAGTGACGATTACGGTCGGTTCGAGAAACGACTGCTCGAGGCGTTCCATGGGGGGGACGTGGTTCTGCTGAAGGGGTCGCGGGGGATGCGTCTCGAGCGCGTCCTGGACGCCCTGCGCGCCCGTGCGGCCGAGCCACCCGAAAAGGAGAGGTGACGGGATGCTCTACTGGCTTTTTGAACTGCGCAGATCGGTCTACAGTGGACTTAACCTGTTCCAGTACATCACCTTCCGTGCGGCCTTCGCCGCCATCACGGCGTTTCTCCTGGGCTGGGTCCTGGGACCGGTGGTCATCCGCCGACTGCGGAAGATGGGCATCATCGAGCGGCCCGAGCACCCCGACGCCCCGGCACTCGACAAGCTCGTCGCCGACAAGAAGGTGCCCACCATGGGCGGCATCCTCATCGTGCTCGCCATCATCGTCTCCACCGTGCTCTGGGCGAAGCCGACACGCTTCGTCTATCTCGGGGTCTTGACGGTGGCGTGGCTTGGCGCGGTAGGCCTGGTGGACGACTACATCAAGCTGCGCAGTGCCCGTCACGGGATCTCCGTCTCGCTCAAGTTCACGTTGCAGACCGTGCTCGCCGTGGTGCTGGCCGTGACGCTCTACCTGCTCATGAAGGACCTGCGATGGGGCATGCAGCTTTCCATTCCGTTCGTCTCCGACACCGACATCCCACTGCCCATGCTCGTGTTCATGGTGATGACGGTGGTGGTGATCGTGGGGTCGTCGAACGCCGTGAACCTGACCGACGGGATGGACGGCCTGGCGATCGGGTGCGTGATCCTGGCGAGCATGGCGTTCGCGGTGGTCAGCTACGTGACGGGTCACGTGCGGTTCGCCGCCTATCTGAGGATTCCGTACATCCCGGGGGCCGGGGAGCTGTCGGTCTTCTGTGCGTCCATCGCGGGCGCCGGACTGGCCTTCCTCTGGTACAACTGTCACCCGGCCGAGGTGTTCATGGGGGACACGGGCAGTCTGGCACTGGGGGGTGCACTGGGCTACGTGGCCGTCGTCACGCGCAGTGAACTCAGTCTCTTCATCATCGGGGGCATCTTCGTTGCCGAGGCCCTCTCGGTCATCATCCAGGTGGTCTACTACAAGCGCACGCGCAAACGCTTCTTCCTGATGGCACCGTTCCACCTCCACTTCCGGCTCAAGGGAATGGCCGAGACCAAGGTGGTGGTGCGTTTCCTGATCGTGGCGGCCGTCCTGACCGCCTTTGCCGTTGCGACACTGAAGATCCGATAGGGAGGGTACGGTCCGTGGACGACAGTCGCATCAACGACGGTCACGTCATCGTTGCCATCGTCTCGGTCCTGGCGGTCATCGGACTGGTGATGGTGGCCAGCACGAAGATGGTGGGCGCCGAGAGTCCGTCGGACTGCGGACACCTCAACCGTCAGATCCTCTGGGTGCTGCTCGCCGTCGTCGTCATGTTCGTCTTCGCCAAGATCGACTACCGACTGCTGGCGGTGTTCTCACCGTTCATCCTGGTGGGGACGGTGCTGCTGCTGATCGCGGTGCTGGTCATCGGGACGGAGCACAACGGAGCGAAGCGGTGGATCCGTTTCCTGGGGTTCGGGGTGCAGCCCTCCGAGCTGGCCAAGCTGGCACTGGTGATCTTCGTGGCGGCGTGGCTCAGCCGGGACGTCGACCGTCCGAAGTCGCTGCGTCACGGTTTCCTGCCGGTGCTGATCGTCGCCGGACTCCTGGGCGGACTCGTCCTCATCGAGCCCGACTTCGGCACCGCCGTGCTCATCGGGGTGGTCGCCGTGATCATCGGACTTGTCGCCGGCGTCCGTATCCGTCACGTGGTCCCACTGGTGGTCCTGTCCATCCCGCTTTTCTACCACCTGGTCTGGACCGTCAAGTACCGTCACGACAGACTGCTTGCGTTCCTCAACCCGTGGGAATACTATGACGGGGTGGGGTATCAGTTGTGTCAGTCACTGGTGGGGCTGGGGACGGGGGGATTCGCAGGTGTGGGTGTCGGTCAGAGTCGTCAGAAGCTCGGCTTCCTGCCCGAGGCCGTCCACGACTTCATCTTCGCGATCCTCGGGGAGGAGCTGGGCGCCCTGGGGACGGTGACGGTGCTGGTGTTGTTCGCGGCGTTCGTGGTGTTCGGGATGCGTGTGGCGTTCCGTTCCCGTGACCGTCTGGGGTTCCTCATCGCCAGCGGCGTCACGTTGACCATCGGGCTCCAGGCCCTAGTCAACATGGCGGTGGTGACGGGGTCGGCCCCCACCAAGGGGATCTCCCTTCCCTTCGTCAGTTTCGGGGGCTCATCGCTCTTTTTCCTCATGTGCTCGGTGGGCGTGCTGCTGAACGTCG
This sequence comes from Planctomycetota bacterium, assembly GCA_035530235.1. Lineage (GTDB taxonomy): Bacteria > Planctomycetota > DG-23 > DATKVD01 > DATKVD01 > DATKVD01. The sequence continues at coordinate 8,645 of DATKVD010000485.1, forward strand.
CCCGACGCAGCGAAGCCGCGCGTGTCGGACCTGTCGACGCCGCGGCACCGGGCTGAGCGTCAGCATTCGTGGAGGTCTCCGTGAGAGGGAACGCTTCACCGGGGTCGACGTGCGTTGTGCTGGCGGGCGGCGGCACCGGTGGACACCTCGCACCGGGCATTGCCGTGGCCGACGAGCTTCGACGCCGCCGTGACGACCTCCACGTCCTCTTCCTCGGCACCGGACGACCCGTTGAGGCGCGCATGGTCGGCCGCGCCGGCCACGACCTCCGCGTCACGGACGCCGTCAGGATGCCTCGCTCGGTCCTCGAGGTGCCGCTTTTCCCCTTCAGGCTCTGGCGGAGCATCCGACGGGCGAAGACCGCACTTCGCGAGCTGGACCCCGTCATCGTGGTGGGACTGGGCGGCTATGGCGCGGTGCCGGCGGTGCGGGCCGCGCATGCCCTGGGCATCCCGTCGGTGCTCCTCGAACAGAATTCCGTCCCGGGTCGTGCCAACCGGTGGCTCTCACGCGTGGCCGCCGAGGTGTACGTGCAGTTCGAGTGCTCACGACGGTACTTCCGTTTTCCCGGACGCGTGCACGTCCTGGGGAACCCGCTGCGTCACGGCATCGCCGAAGGCAGTCGCGAGCGGGCGCTCGAGACGTTCTCACTGGACCCCGACCGGAAGACGCTCCTCGTCCTGGGCGGCAGTCAGGGGGCACGTCGCATCAACCACGCGGTGTGTGACGCACTCGAGGCGCTCGGCGGTGCCGGTGCCGCCACGCTTCAGATCGTGCACCAGACGGGCCCGACCGACCTCGAGTGGGTGTCGGCACGGCACGCGACGTCGGACGTGGGGCGTCACGTCGCCGCGTTCATCGACGCGATGCCGGATGCTTACGCCGCTGCCGACCTGATCGTCGGACGGGCCGGGGCGACCACCCTTGCGGAGATCGCGGCCGTCGGGCGTCCGTCGGTCCTCGTGCCCTACCCGCACGCCGCCGACAACCACCAGGTCCTGAACGCGAAGGTCTTCGAGGACGCGGGTGCGGCGGTCATCGTTCCCGACGACCGACTCGACGGGCCGACGTTCGCCCGCGTGGTGACAGAACTGATGACGGACGACGACCGCCGACGGCGGATGGCCGAAGCCGCCCGCACCCTCGCAAAGCCCAACGCCACCCGTGACGTCTGCGACCGCATCCTCAGCCTCCTGCAAGGAGGCCGCAGATGACCTTCGAAGAGAGACACATTCACTTCATCGGGGTCGGCGGGATCGGGATGAGCGGCATCGCCCGGATGCTCGCCCGACAGGGAAAGACCGTGACGGGGTCGGACCTCGTGGAGACCGACGTCACGCGGTCACTGGCGGCGTCGGGTATCGGGGTGCGTATCGGGCAGTCGGGGGCGGACCTCCCGGGGACGGCCGACCTGGTGGTGGTGTCGGCGGCGATCAAGGACGACAACCCGGAGCGGGTCGAGGCCCGTCGCCGGGGCGTCCCGGTTCAGAAGTACGCCCGGGTCCTCGGCCGACTCATGAACGAGCGTCGGGGCATCGCCGTCAGCGGGACCCACGGGAAGACCACCACCACCGCGATGGTGGCCATGGTGCTGCGGCGAGCCGGGCTCGACCCGAGCTTCGTGGTGGGGGCGGACGTCGGCCCCCTGGGCGGCTCGAGCGCCGTCGGCTCCGGTGAGTT
>DATKVD010000486.1:0-2829 GCA_035530235.1 Planctomycetota bacterium
TCGAGCTGTTTCGGCGCGTCGTCCTCGCGCGGGTCGATGTAGCAGAACGGCACGAGTTTCGGACTGTCGATCTTCGCGATAAGCGCGGCGAGCTGTTCGTTGGTGCTGCCGTCCATGAAGGAGCCGGGGGCCGTCTCCTCCAGTTCGAGCGCGAGCGCGCACACCACGATGCGACACACCTCGGGCGAGTCGACGAGCCGACGGAAGTCCGTTTCCGAGTCCGGTCTCGACGCGGTGTAGTGACCGTGGATGTCGACGATGGGCAGCATGGCATTCTCTCCGCGACGGCGGTCGTCAGTCTTCGCCGAGCACCGCCAGCCCGTTGTGGTGTGCGATGGCGTCGAGCTGGTCCTCGGTGAACCCGCCGGTGCGCAGACGCTCGAGCGTGGCCTTCGCGCGTTCGAGGTTCTTGCCGCCGCTGCCGTCGGTGCCCAGCACGATGCGACGGAGGCCCAGGTATTCGTACTCCAGCACCAGTCTCAAGAGCGGCAGGTCGAGCGAGCCGGAGGTGGTGAGGTCGAAGAAGAAGTTCGGAAACCCCACCGCGATGTCGAACGCCTCCCACTGCCAGGGGCAGCCGAAGTGACCGATGATGACCTTGAGGTCGGGACACGCCAGCCCGACGTCCTCGAGACACAGCGGTCGCGCGAATTTCGAGCGGAGCTGCGGGTGCGGGGCCACGCGTCCCATGTGCAGCAGCACCGGCACCCCCAGCGACTCGGCCGCCTGGAACGTCGGCAGCACCCGCGGCTCGTCCGGATACCACCCCGAGGGCGGATACAGCTTGACGCCGCGCATCCCGCGCTCGCGAACCCAGTATTCCGTCTGCTTCGCCGCGTCGGTCTCGCGCGGGTCGATGTGACAGAACGGCACAATCTTCGGACTGTCGAGCTTACCGACGAACGCGGCCAGTTCCTCGTTCGTCGTGCTGAACATGTCCATGAACGGGAAGTCGTCGGAATGCGTGAGCTTGAGGTCGAGCGCGCACGCGACCACGCGATGCAGCTCGGGGGAGTCGACGAGCCTGCGGAAATTCTCCTCCGATTTCGGATCGGACGAGACGTAGTGTGCGTGCACGTCGACGATGGGCAGCATGGTCTTTCTCCGTAGCCCAGTCTATTCTTCGGCGGTGCCCAGAGGGAACCGCTTTCGCAGGCGGCGGTTCAGCCACAGGCTGCCGAGGAGCGCGCTGACGGTGGAAAGTGCGACCCAGGGGAGCGCGGAGAGAAAACCGTCCTCGACCCTCAGGGCGATGAGCAGGCTGAAGGCGGCGACACAGACGGCGCCGATCGGGAAACGGGTGCGTGACACGTACTGGGCGGCGATTCCCCCGGCGGCGCCCCCGAGGAGTGCGGCAACGATGTGGGAGGCGACCTCGGACGCGAAGCCGAGCAGCATGCTCAGCAGGAGAACGACCACGAGGTAGGGAAACCAGCACATCCCCAGCCCGGCGCCGAGTGACAGACCGTACCGACCGATGCCGGAGAGGACGCGGCCGCGGCTGCGGGAAAGGGCGAGCAAAACTCCCCTGAGTGTCAGGAGCCCGACGACCGTGATGCCGAGAGGGAAAAGGACGCGCCAGTTCTCCTTCCAGTGTCCAGACAGCCAGTCGGGAGGCGTCTCAAAGAGTTGGTCCAGCAGCGTGACAAGCGGCAACGCCGCGAGCACCCAGGCACTGGCGTCGCTTTTCCCAAGGAACTTCCAACCTGTCCCGCGGCGGGTCTCGCTCATCTCAGATTCCCTCCCGGCGAAGATCTCACGTCGTGCGGAAGTGCTTCCCGGTGAGTCGCTCGTAGGCCTCGATGTATTTTTCGGAGGTCTTCCGGGCGACCTCGTCGGGGAGCCGGGGTGCGGGGGGCGTCTTGTCCCAGTCGAGGGTCTCGAGATAGTCACGGACGAACTGCTTGTCGAACGAGGGCTGCGAGCGGCCGGGGGAGTACTGGTCGGCCGGCCAGAAGCGTGACGAGTCGGGTGTGATCGCCTCGTCCACCAGCGTCAGCTCACCCTCGACGAGTCCCCACTCGAACTTGGTGTCACACAGGATGATCCCGCGCTTGATCGCGTAGTCGCGGGCCTTCTCGTAGAGCGCCACCGACCGGTCACGCACCTGGGTTGCCAGGTCGTCCCCGATCAGGTCGCCCATCTCCTCGAACGAGATGTTCTCGTCGTGACCCGTCTCGGCCTTGGTGGCCGGGGTGAAGATGGGCTCGGGGAGTCGCGAGGCCTCCTCGAGCCCGTCGGGGAGCTTGATGCCGCAGACCTCGCGTGAGGCCTGGTACGATTTCCACCCCGACCCGGCGAGGTAGCCGCGCACCACGCATTCCACCGGCAGCACGCGGGCCTTGCGGACCAGCATGGTGCGTCCGGCGAGCATGGGTGCGTGACGTCCGAGTGCCGGGTCGATGCGCGCGATCTCACTGGCCGCCGTCGGTGCACTCACCAGGTGCGACGCCGTCACGTCCGAGAGATAGTCGAACCAGAACACCGACAGCTGTGTCAGCACCTTGCCCTTGTGGGGGATGCCCGTGGGCAGCACACAGTCGAACGCCGAGATGCGGTCCGAGGCGACGATGAGCAGATTCTCGCCCAGGTCGTAGATGTCACGGACCTTCCCGCGGCGGACCGGGAACTCGGCGATTTCGGTCTTCAGAACGACGTCGGCCATGTCGGGTCTCCCGAAAGAAGTCGGACGGCGTGTCAGAGCACGGATGCGGGACGTACGGGGTGTTCTGTAGCAGAGCGGGGGTGTTCTTTCAAGGGAAAACCGGGGGGCCGAGTTCGCCCCATCGTGATTTCGGCCGCCGCCCGGCCGAGCCCGAGTACTCACGG
>DATKVD010000487.1:0-10656 GCA_035530235.1 Planctomycetota bacterium
CGAACGCTGGCTGGTGCTGGGAACGAAGACAGAGGGCCTGTGCCTGTTTGACGCCGAGACCCGTGGCTGGTCCCGGATGAAGGCGGGCACCGGGGCCAAAGGGCCGTCGTCGAACGAGGTCAGTGACCTGCTCTACCTGAAGGACCCGCGGCGCGGACGCCTGCTGGTGGGCACCCCTGAGGGGGTTGACGTCTTCCGGGCGGACGCTTCCGCGGACGTGTCACCCCTCAACTTCGAGACCCGTGTGCTGTCGGGTCGGAGCATCGAGACGTTCGACCCCACGGGCGAGGCGCCCTCGGACCAGCCGGTGGTCTGCCGCACGAGCGCCGGCGGGGTCGCGTGCCGACTGCCGGACGGCACCTGGCGGGAACTCGTCGGCGACGGCGGGCTCCACGCACGCAGCACACCGGAGGTCTCCATCGCACGACTGGACCCGAGGCACGAGCTGCTCCTCGCGGGTACCGCCGATGAGGGATGGGACGTCTACCATACGGGACGTCGCGACTGGCTGAATCCTCCGAACCGGCACGGGGGCGCCGTCAACGACATCGTCGCCTTCGACGGTCGGTGGTGGGTGGCAACGGACGCCGGGGTGCAGCTCTACGATCCGGAGACGCACGAGGTGACGGAGCCCCCCGAGGCCCCCGACTTCGTGAAGTCCTCCGGGGTGGTTCGACTGGCGGCGGACGAACGGGTCCTCTACCTGCTGACGGCGGGGGGCGGCGTGGTCGCGTTCCGGCCCCGTCGCCAGACGTGGCAGACGTTGATCCCGCACCAGGGATGTGAGGACGTCATCGGCGGCGACGTCGTGCGCGCCGTCACCTGGCAGGGAGAGCTGTGGCTCGGGTTCGAGAGCGGCCAGGTCCTCGTCTACAACGACCGGAAGCATGAGCTGCGTCATGAGGAGGCGGGACTCGACCGCAAGGAATCCCGCTCCCGGTTCCTCACGCAGATGGTCGTGAGTGCCGCCGACCTCTGGTGCGTCATGGCCGAAACGAAAAGCGGAGCGGGACAACTGTTCCGCTATGTCGGCGCCGGGTGGACCAGGGCCGACACGCAGGGGGAAGCCGTGACCCGGATGGCCGGCCTGGGCGACGGGCTCCTGGCGATGACGTCTACCGGCAAGCTTCTCTACCTCTCCGACGGCCCGACGGGTCCCGGGACGTTCTTCGCCGACGGCCCCTTCGAGCCGGTGATGGGGGAGTCCACGGCGGTGGCCGTCACGCGGGACCGGGAGACGATCCTCATGGCACGTCGGGACGGCGGGTCCGGAACCACGCTTCATATCTATCATCCGCGTCGGCACAGCTGGAGTCGGAAGACCATCCCCACGGGCAGCGGTGTCAGGGAGCTGCACGAGCGCGGCGGCGAAGTCTACGTCGTCACCCACGCCGGCGGACTCCTGCGCCTCGACCTGGCCGCCCCGGACTCCTGGACCGACGTGGTGGCGGAAGAAGTGCTGAGCACGGAGGACGCGAAGACTCCAACCATCGTCAGCGCCGCCAGGAGCAAGGACGGTCCCATCTACGCGGTGTTCCTCTCGGGCAGCGTCTACCGGTACAGCCCGGCGAACGGTGCCTGGAAGCGTGTCGTGCCCCTTCCGGCCGAGGTCCGTCAGGTGGCCGCGACGGGGAAGGTGCTGTGGTACCGGTGTGGTGACGGCTCGGTGGCGGCGGCCGCCGAAGGCCGTATGCCCGTCACCCTCCTGGGCGGCGCCGGCGGACTCGGGGGACGTCCCGCGAATCTGCTCCTGGCCGCGGAGGACTCCCGACGGCGCTTGTGGCTGTTGACCGCCGGCGGGCGCGTCGGGGCCTACAATCTTGCCACGCACAGGTGGGACCTCGTCCACCAGCTCCCCGGCACGGAGCCGATCCGCCGCCTCAGCTGGGGAAAACTCCGGCACCCCACGGGTGACGAGGTGTGGTGGCTTTCCACCCGTCGCTGCTCGGCCGTCTTCAGAAGCGGTGAGTCCGGGGCCGCCCTCGTCGCGGAGTTCCCGAAGGCCGAGCTGCACACCGCGGCCCTCACCGGAGAGCGGATCTGCTGTCTCCTCACCACCCCGGGGGCGTCGGACCCGAGCACGGGTCGTCTCTACCGCATGGGACTCGCCGGACAGCCCTCCGAGCTGGGGACCGGCGTTCCGCTCGCCGGACCGGACGTCACGATCAAGGAACTCACGGGCGAACTCTGTGTGCTGTCCGGTGACCGTCACGTCCTTCGGTACTCGGAGCGACTGAACTCCTGGCGCACGATCGCCACCTCGCGCTCGGGGTACCTGCGGCTGGCGTTGTCCTGCTGGTGGAGACGACATGTCTGGGTGGGCGTGATCGTGTTGTGTCTGGATGCCGCGCTGCTTGTCGCACTGGTGGTCGTGCTTGTGGCGTTGGGCCGTGACTCGCACCGGAGAGTCCGGCGCCAGGCGCGATGGATCGAGCTGGGCGGGCTGGCGTTTCTGGCCGCGGTGACGGTCTCGGTCATGGGGTGGGCGGAAAGCTGCCTGCGGTCGTCCGCCGCCGGTGAGCGCGCCGAAGCGCACGGACGCAGCGGTCCCCTCAGGTGGCGCACCACGCCCGCCGGGGCCTCACTCACCATCAAGGGACGGCCGGGGTACGAGCCGGTCTTCGACGAGCAGGGACGTTTCCTCTTCGACACGGTCCAGGACCTCGATCAGGACGAGGAGACCGTCAGGATGCACACGCCGGTCGGCGTGTGGTCGTGTCGCTCACCGGAGGGCAAGCCTCCCGACGACTTCGCCGGCATCGAAGCGGACTTCGTCCCGGAGCGGTCCGGCGCGTCGGCCGGCGGCGCCGCGGGGCGACCGCTCTTCAGTGAAGGCGTCTGGTCGTGGCACGAGCTTGCCTCCGGCGTCGTCACGGTCTATCGCCGCGGTGCCGGCAAGCCCGTCGTCCGCTGGTTCCACGGGGGACAGTGGGCCGACCGGGTGGTCAGGGGCATAGCCCTGCCCGACGGGGGTAACGGTGTTGTGCTGCTGGACACCCCGGCGGGCGACGTGGTGCTGCGTCCGGCGGCCGACCCCGAGCCCCTCTCCGGGAGTGGCCTTTCGTCGCAGGCGGCGTTCGGCGGGAGCGCCGGTTCGACACGGTCCCGCGAGTCCCGCAGCTTCGCGGCGCCCGTCCGGGACGAGTCCCCGTCACGGTTCGACGCCGTTGCCCCGCACGGCCTCATCTACACCGAAAGCGGCCGACTGGAATGGCAGTTCGGTGAACGGGGCGTCACCGTCACTCTCGACGGTGACACGGTTCCAATGGTGCACCGTGACGGCCGACATCGTCCGGCCATCGACGTCGTCGAGGATTTCACCATCGAGACGCATTCCCCCACGCCGACCTTCCGGGTGAAGAGCGCCTTCGGCGAGCAGAGGTACGCCCTGGACGGTACGGGAAGGATCGTGCTGCTGGGGAGTGCACACGGGCGCACGTCGACGGCCGCCGCCGCACCGCCTGCCCCGCCCGACGTCACTCACGGCACGATGGTCTGGCGGACCTCCGGGAACCGCGTGCTCGGAGAGTACCGGGGGCTTGGAGCCGCCGCCGAGGTCGTCGACGGCCGCATGCGTCACGACGTCGTTCACGACCTGACCGTCGAGTCCGGCAGGCTGCGTCTGGCCACGCCCATCGGATTCCTCGACTACGACTGTGGAGCGGACGGCTCGCTGCGTCTGGTGCGGTCGACCTCCAGTGACCGTGCAGTCAGACGCTGTTTCGACCGTCGGCTTCGCTTCGTCTTCTCCGGTCGTTCCTGGCGTGAGCTTCCGGGGGCGGCCGGCGCCGCCCCGGCCGTCCTGAACGTGACCGACCCCGACGGCGTCTTGAGGCCCGCCACGCCTGTTCAGGTCAAACCGGGCGTCTACAAGCTGCCCTTCGACAGGGTCCACCGAATGCGTCTGCGCTCCGGCCGGCTCCTGCTCGAGACGTCCGCCGGTCTCCTCGGCTTCTCGGTGGACCGGGGATGGACCGCCGCGATTCTCCCGTCTCCCGGGGACCTGCTGACGAGACCGTCGAAGGTGGCGGTGTTCGACCGTGACACGTCCGCCTGGCGTCTGGCCGATCGGGGGCCGGACGTTCCCGGGGATTCCGGACCTTCAAGCCTGCTCAATGTGACCACCGGGCCTGCCGGTGAGATTCGCCCGGCGGCGTTCATGCCGTCCGTCCGCAAGTTTCCCTGGGACTACGTGGAGCACCTGAGCGTCAGGAACAATCAGGTCTGGGTGCACACGCACGCCGGCAGCATCATCCCGGGAACACGCCGGCTGATCCCTTCCCTGCAGGACCCCGCTCGAGGCCTGTCCGAGGCGAAAGAGCGGCCTGGACCGGCGGGCCTTGTCCCGTCGTGGGGTCCCGTGATCGATGAGCGATCGGAAGCCGGCCTCACGTGGCTCTTGTGTCGCAAGCGCCTGGCGGTGTTGCGGAAGGGAGACCCCACCGGACGGAGGTGAACCGCGCGGCGACTTCAGGATCAGGAGAGATACCGCTCCAGGATGCCCCGGCTGAGCGGGATGACCTCCATCTCCTTCGCGTGGATGACTTCCCCGGCATCCAGAGAGGTCTCGATGGCCTTCTTGAACCGGCAGACGTAGACGCCGAGTTCCTTGTCGTGCCAGCGCACCTGGGGCTTCCAGTAGGGGGAGGCGTCGATGAGCAGTTGTCTCCCCATAGCTTCGGTTGCACGTCCGGAGAAGCCGAGGACGGCCATCTGCACCCCCATGCCGGCTTGGTGAAGTGTGACGATGATCCCCGAGTCGTCCGTATCCGGTCTCCAGGGACAGTTGACCCATTTCGCCTTTTCGTCGAGATAGTAGGTGCCGGGGGAGAACCGTCCACGTCGGCCGGGCGGGTTCGTGAGTCCGCCGAAGCAGCTCGGCATGGCACGGTTCCTGCTGCGAAATCCCAGGTAGATGGGGACCTGGATGGTCGTCCGGTTCCGACGGAAAGCCTGACATCCGAAGAGACGCGCCACGAGCAGCTCCACGAGCCTGTTCGTGACCTGAGAGCCCACTAGGATAGTGCTCGTGCCTCCGCTGTCGGCCAGCATCTGGTCGAAGATCCGTCTGGCCCTGGCCTGGTCCTGGACGAACTCCTTCTTCTTCACCCGCGACCCGGCGGAGGCGAACCGGAACGGCACGTACTTGATGGACACGTTCGCGTGGAGCGTGCCCCCCCCGGGCATGGTCAGTCTGCGGACGACTCCACCCGCTAGTGTAGAATCACGACGGGAGACCCACAGGACCATGATCTGTCCGGCCTCCGTCTGCTGATACTCGCCCAGGTAGATGGTCACGCGCCCGGGTTCGGCGAGGGCCTCGATGAGGGCCGAGGGCCGGGACCCGAACAGGGCCTGGGGAAGCTTCTCGGGCGGCACCCCGTGGGCCTGGAGCCACCCGCAGATCGTCTGGAGCACGTCCAGGGACGGGTTCGTGGTTTGGTTCCGGTAGATCCGGGCCACGGTGTTCCTGTGGTGGCCGAGTTCACGCGCCATCTTCTGGACCACGCCATGCTCGTCGAGATGATGCTCGGCGAGGACCTTTTTGAGGAGAATTTCGATCTGCACGACGGTTCCTCCCGGAAAACGGGGTCCGGCCGGATTTGGGCCGATTGGTGAGCCATATGGCATTTATCGTGTGCATTTGTGGCGAAACGCCCGGCTTCGTACCTCGGCCCCCGGCACGAAAAATGCCGAAAGTGGCCCCAAATGTCTAGGCCTTGGACGCCGTAACCCCAGTCTATAACAAAAGATATTGACGATCTTGAAATGAGCGCCGATCATGCCAACCGAACGCATGCTTCTCACCCTCCGTCATATTTTATGCCAAATCGCGTAAATGTCAAGCCCATCCTCAAAACCGGGGGCAGGCCGGCGCCGGGTGAGGCCCCAGGGCTGCCGATGGTGCGGGAAAAGCGGAAAACCTGGCCTTTGCCTGAAAGAAACGCTCCGGGCGCCTCCTTGCTGGCAGAAGGATGCTGCTTGCAAGTGAAATGCACTACCCGACGGGGGGGCATGAGAGCAGTGCGCGAAAGGGCGCGTCCGGTCCGGGGCGCGCATCGCTGCGGCGACGGGGCGAGGAGGTGCCGGTAATGGGACGTAATCGGCTGGAAGCGAAGAAGTCGGAACATGCCGCAAGCCCCCAGCACGCACGGGGATACGTCAGACACGACCCGTCATCCTCGGCGAGCCGGGTTGCCGCTCCCGGACGCGTGATAGGATGGGGATGGGCGGGGGTGGCTTTTTCAGGGGGACGTGGGTATGGCACACCTGTGGGTTGAGCAGGGGACGGGGGAGAAAACGTCCGAGTGGGGGGTCGTTTCCCTCGACGGACCGGTCTTCTACCTGACCGGGGACGCGGAGCGTCCCGTGGCCGCGCCGCGCGACGGTGAGAAGCCCCGCAACTCCGGTGCGTACATGATGAGGCACAACGGCGGACCCGCCGGGACGGAAACCTGGATCCTGTACGCCGCCCCGGAACCCCCCGTGTACGTCAACGGAAAGCGCCTGGACCTCGGGATTCACGTCCTCGCGGAACGGGACGAGATCCGTCTCGCTTCCCACAGGATGCTCTTCTCGAGCCAGCGGGCGGCTCGCGTCGAGCCGTTTCCGGGAATCGGCAGACCCGGGCCCTGTCCCTGTCCCCGCTGCAGACAGCCCATCGAGATCGGGGACCCGGCGGTCCGCTGTCCCAACTGCGGGACGTGGTACCACCAGTCGGACGACCTTCCGTGCTACACCTACGCCCCACGCTGCGCCGTCTGCAAGGCGCCGACCGAACTGTCCGGGGAATTCCAGTGGACGCCCGAGGACCTCTGACGGAGGAGCATCCCTCGAGGGTGAGGAGTCGACGGTGCAGGACCGAGCGAAACACGTGACCATCGTCGGACTCGGCAACATCGGCGCCGAGACGATGTCCAACGTCTCACGGATGGCGGGCGTGGAACGGATCACCTGCGTCGACCGGGACGTCTACACCGAGGACAACCTCACCGGGCAGGCGATCCTCGAGGGGGACGTGGGACGTGCGAAGGCCCGGGTGCAGAAGAGGAACGGCGAGCGGGCGAACCGTCGGTTGAGGGGAAAGATTCGTGCCGTTGTGGACGACGTCCGGAACGTCCCGATGGGCTGGATGCGGTCCAGCGTGATCCTCGGGTGTCTCGATTCGAGGTCGAGCCGACGTTGGGTGCTCACGGCCGCCTGGCGTCTGGGGGTGCCCGTGATCGATGCGGGCGTCAACGCCACCGACGGTCTCCTGGCACGGGTGACGACGTATGTCCCGGGGGAAGACCGGCCGTGCCTGGAATGCGGATGGGACGATCGGCACTACGCCGGACTCGAACAGAGTTACCCGTGCCTGGGGGGAGCGCGTCCGGACTCACCCACCAACGCCCCCCTGAGCCTGGGCATGCTGGCCGGCGGTCTTCAGTCCATCGAGTGCGCGAAGCTGCTCGGGAGCGGAGCCGTGCCGCCCGGCCGCGAGGAGATCGTGATCGACGCGGCGGGGCGCAGCCTCCGCGTGAGTTCACTCAGACGAAATCCCATGTGTCTCTTCGACCATGAGATCTGGCATATCGAGAAGCTGGACGCAGGTCCGGATGAGATGACGCTCGGGGAGTGTCTGCATCTGAAGGACGCCGCGAGAGGGTGGGCGGGCCGAACGTCACTCGCCTTGGACGGGCACCCGTTTGTCCGAAGGATCCAGTGCCCGGGATGCGGCCGCGTTCGAGACGTCCTGCGACTGTCGGGGCGCCTCAACGCCCGGAGCCTCAGGTGCCGCAAGTGCGGTGAGACCATGGCGCCCCTCGGGTTCTACATGACCGAACAACTGGAGGACGAGGGGGACGGCAGGCTGCGCGAACGGAGGCTGGACGCACTCGGCTTTCTCGCCGGTGACGTTTTCACCCTCGGGGACGCTTCCGGCGGACGTGCCCACTACGAACTGGGGGGTGATGGCCGGTGATCGGGTGTCATCGGAGAGAGCGGCCCGGACGTAACATCAGTGCCAGTATCGGCTTGGGGCCGGGGACGATGTGAATTCCGGTCCGAGGTCGGTCTACACCCGGCCAGCAGAGCAGAATAGACTGCGCCGACGGCGGCCCGCGACTGAGCGGGGCCATCGGCTGAGGGAGGGAGTCATGGACAGGGTACTCGGACTATTCCTGAAGAGTCAGTACGACTCGGCGATGAAACTGGCGGCCGAGAGTGACATCCTGACGCTGCATCCCCTGGATGGTCCGCCGCCACAGCACTACATCGCCAGTTTCCGTGCACGCGGGCTCGCACAGGACAGGGACGGAAACATCGTCCCGTCGGACAGGTGCGACGTCGGCATCTGGCTGTCCAGGAAGTACCTGAGTGAGCCCGCGGCCGGGGAAGTGCTCACGTACCTGGGACCGCACCCGAACCCCTGGCATCCCAACTTCCGTCGCGGGGCGATCTGCGTGCACCTGACGCCCGGAATGGCACTCGTCGACATCCTATACACATTGTTCGAGATGTGGACATACAAGTTGTATTATACCGGCGACGAGGGGCTCAACCACGCGGCTTCCCAATGGATGAGACGAGAGGACCGGTCGATGTTCCCCACGGACGCAAGGCCGCTGAAGCGGCGGAGCTTTGAGATCGACGTCGTGGAAACGACCGCGGGAGGAGATGACAAGTGATCCCGACAGTGCTCGAGGCGCAATGTGAATCCGTGGACGGCATCCTGAAGAAATGCGCGTCGTCGGTCAGACGCGTGGGACCGGGACAATGGCGGGTGACGTTCGCCAACGGGAGGACGGTCCGGGCGGACGCGTCGATCGAGGATGAGGAGTGGCTGGTGATGGATGCGTTGCTTCAGAGGGCCCCGAAGGGCTCGACGATCGCCCACGAGAAGCTCTGGCAACTGCTCTTGTGGAACGCGGAGATCGACGGTGCGGCCAAATTCGTTCTCGGCCCGCGTGAGGGAGCGGTGCGCCTGCGTGCGGAGATCCCCCTCGAAGGGGCCGGGGCCGTCCCGGCCGCGGAAATCGAGCAGGCGTGTCGGGACTTCAGGACGAGTTTCGCCCGTTTCAAGGGGCAGCGCGGCCGCAAGCGTCCGGCAAAGTCATCCGCAGAGCCGGCCTCCGGCGAAGACGACAGTGGATGCAACCTCACGGAGCTGTGCAGGAACGTCGGCTGGCCTTTCACCGAGCGGGCCTCGGGGAAACTCTCGATACCGCTGGGCTCGGACGGCTCGTACCAGGCGATCCTGTCACGACGGGAGAGCGGCCGGGTGAGGGCGTCGGTCGATCTCGGCCGGTGTGAGGACGCGTCGAAGACGTCGCGGGAGGCGCTGGGGTGGCTGCTTCTGGGGGCGTCCGGGGTCCTGCGCATGGTCCGGGCCTCGGCGGAGGAGGCAGACGGCGCCCCGACGGTGCTGCGGCTGGAAGCGGCACTGGAGGCGTGTCCCGATGCGGCACGGGTCGTTCACGCCTTGAGCGCCCTGGAGGTGGGATGCTGCTGGCTTTGCGGTCGGGAGGTGCAGGTGCTTCTCGACCATGAGGATATCGCGAGGGAGTATCTCTCGGCTCGGGGACGGGTCCCGGAGCCGCGGTAAACGGTCCGGATTTCGGAAAGGAGACCAGTGATGGGAAAGGCAGAGACGATCACACTGCGTGTTCAGGATGTGTCTGAACAGCGGGAGTTCGTGGCGGACGTCCCGACGGAGGCCACGTGGGGAGAGGCGATGGCTAGCATCGTCAAATCCATGCAACTCCCCACGAACACGCCCGACGGTGAGGAGACCGTCTACACAGGGAGGCTGGAGCGTCAAGGACGCCACCTGCACCCCTCAGAGGTCGTTGGTGACGTCCTCCAGAATGAGGATCGTATCGTCATGCAGCCCGAGATCACCGCGGGCTGAGCCCGTCCTTTTCTCGAACACGCCTCCGGGAAAGGGAGGGATCCGATGGTGAAGAACTGCTACCGGTACACTCTCGTCGTGTACCGGGAGGACGGGGGGCCCCTGGGACAGTACCCGGTCGAGGTGGACTGGGGTCCGGCCTCGGCGTGGTCCCACCTCGCCGGGATTCGGCAGGGCCGGCTGTCGCCGGGCGGCTCCCCCGCTTCGGCCGTTGTTGAGCCAGTCTTCGACACACGGTCGGGCCAGCCGTACGTCGCGGGTGTACACCTGGTCATCGTTGACGACCAGGGCGAGCGGTTCGAGACCGACGTTCCGGTCTCCTACTTCGCTCCGGCGGCGGACGTGGTTTCGGAAGCCCTCTGCAAAGAGGGGTTCTTGAAAGCCGGCGAGCTTTTCCGGTACGTCACGTGTGCGTACCCGGGCGAGGACGACGGTGCGCAGCCGCGCGCGCACACGTCCATCTCCGTCGAAGAGGTCGCTTCGCCCCTGCCGCTCAGGGAGGCCCGGCTTCACACCTGCACGGAACGCTCGGAGCCCGTCCTCACGACCGACGAGGTGGACATCCCGGTGTTCGTCCGACGGGAGGTGCTTCGGGAAGCGGCACAGCTGAGCCGACGTGCGGGAAGTCTCGAGACGGGCGGCATATTGATCGGTCATCTGAACATCGACCGATTGGTGCCGGACGTCTTCATCGAGGTGACGGCACAGATTCCCGTGGGGTCCCACGCCCGGTCGGAACTCACCCGGCTGACCTTCACCGCCGA
>DATKVD010000488.1:0-2428 GCA_035530235.1 Planctomycetota bacterium
CGTCGAAAAACTCATTGACCTCGCCCGGTCGTTCGAGTCGAAGGGACTCTTCACCCTGGACGAGTTCATCCGTTACATCGAGCGGTTCGTGGAGGTGGAGGCCCGGGAGAGCGAGCGTGCGGCCGAGGAGGAGTCGAGCAACGTCGTGCGGATGATGAGCGTTCACCGGGCGAAGGGACTGGAGTTCCCGGTGGTGTTCGTGGCGGATCTCTCCCATGAGACCAGGGCCCGGGGCGCCGGCGTGGTTTTCGACGGGGACCTGGGCGTGTCCGTGCAGCCGCCGACCGACGACGAGCACGCGGGAGAACGACCCGTGCTGTGGGACCTGATCCGACGGGAGGACGCCCTGCGTGACCGCGCGGAGAACCTGAGGCTTCTCTACGTGGCCCTCACACGGGCACGGGATCACCTCGTGCTCTCGGGTCCGGTGCCCCGCAGCGACAAGGTTCGCTGCTGGATGAACATCCTGGCGAAGACGTACGGGCTCATCGGGGACGGAGGCGTCGCTGCGGCGGAGGTGGTCTTCACGGACCAGCGGCATCGTGCGCCCGTCCGGACACGGGTGCCGGAAATCCCGGAGCAGGACGTGCGCCGCCGACGACGCACACAGTGGAAGGTGCTGGAACGGCTTCAGACGCCGACCGAGGGGGACGCCGACGGACGGAAGCCGGCGGCCTTCGGACGCCGACGGTACGTCGAGCCGGTCCGGCTCGACCTGACCGCCAAGCGCCGGTTCATCCCGTCCGAGTTCGCCGAGTACCGCTACTGCCCCAGACGGTACAGACTCTCGAAGATCGAGGGGATTCTCCCCGGTGACGTGATGCCGTCGGGGGAGTCCGTCGGCGTCGACGGGATGCGGCTCGGGACCGTCGTGCACGCGGTGCTGGCCGCGTGGGACTTCGCCGACGCCCGGCTCGATGAGACGATCGGGGAGGTGCTGAGAGGCGCTGGTCTCGCCGGGACCGCTGGCGCGGAAGACCTGCGTGCTGAGGCGAAGCGGATGATCGTCGTCGCTCACCGTGCGGGGCTCTTTGACCGGATCGCGTCGTCGCCGGAGCGTCTCGTGGAGTATCCCCTGGCCGCGCGGATCGGTGATTTCGTCATCGACGGCAAACTGGACGGGGCACACCGGCTCGACGACGGGTCGTTCGAGATCGTCGACTACAAGACCGACCGTGTCGGCCCGGGAGACGTCGCCGGCAAGGCCGGACACTACGAGCTTCAGCTGGCGTGCTACGCGCTGGCGTTCTCGAAATCCGGACGTGACGTGTCACGGGTGTCGCTTGCTTTCGTCCGCGCCGGGGTATCGCACGTGTGGGACTGCGACGAGAAGCAGCTGGCGGAATGGGAAACAGAACTCGAGGCGTGCGTCGGCGACATCCGGGCGGGACGCTTCGAGCATGCCAGGCCCGGGCCGTGTCATTGCGGGTACTGCGGGTGGCTCTGCGACCGTGAACGGGCCGACGGCGACGACCTGGACCTGCCGTCGGAGACGCTCCCGGAAGAGCCGGATTCCGCGGGTGCATGGTAGGGCGGGCGTCCTACTCGTCGGCACCGGGCTTGGCTCTCTCGAGTGCCTGCAGTGTCGCCGCCATGACACCGTAGGAGGTCACCGTGGCGCCCGAGACCGCGTCGACCGAAGGAGACTGCTTCCTGCCGATGGCCGTGGGAAGGATCTCCAGTGACTTGAGCGGTCTCGATTCCCGGTGGTTGGTGACGGCGAAGTTGACGACGCGTCCGTTCTTGAGTCTGACGGCGACGGTGATGTCGCCGGAGTAGCCGCGGGCGGTTCCCTGGTACTCACCGTTCTTGAGCTTCTTGACGTTGAGTTCGGTGATTGTCGTGCAGAGGTCGACCATCAGGCGGGTGACGGTGCTGAAGTTGCGGTTGCCGTTGGCTTCCCAGAGTGAGGCCGCGTCTTCGTAGTCCTTCCGGGCGTCCTCGTACTGCTTCTTCATGCGTCGGGCATCGGCCCGGCGCCAGTGGGCCCGGGCCTTGAGGTTCCTCTCCCGGCGGATCGCCCGGTCGTCCTGCTGGGCCGGCAGCTCCAGCGACACGAGACACACAAACAGCACCGCCGCGAATATCCTGACGGAACGACCCACGCACTTCCCTCCAGAAGAAAGTCTTGGATGGAACCCGTATACCCCTCAGAAGTGCAGTGGCGGGAATCGATTATTTCACGAAATCCGCCGGACCGTCAGTCGTCGGTCTTCCCGGTGGTGTCCTTCTTGTCGGTCTTGGTCTCGGCCTTCTGGAGGGCGCGCAGCGTCGCCGTCATGAGACCGTAAGACGTGACCGTGGCACGACTTACGGCGTCCACCGACGGGGACTGCTTCTTCACGATGAGTCGCGGCACGATCTCCAGTCCCTTCTCACGGGTCTCCTTGTGCTGGAGGATGCGGAATTCACGGATTCGTCCGCCCTC
>DATKVD010000489.1:0-6406 GCA_035530235.1 Planctomycetota bacterium
CTCGAACTCCGGGTTGGCCATCGTGAGTTTGCCCCGGCGCTCGGCCACCTTGCCGGTGAGGAACGCCGTGCCGCCCTGCGCGAACTGCGGCTCCAGATAGGGCTGATTGTACCAGACCGCCTCGATGGCGCCCGTGGTGTCGGTGACGACGACGCTGAGGAACTTGCGGAAGTTGCGCATCTGTCGGACCCGGCAGGCGGTGATCTCGCCCTTGAGGGTGGCGCGGACGCCGTGCTTGAGTTCCGCGATGGGCACGATGTGCGTGCGGTCCTGGTAGTCGCGCGGGAAATGGTAGAGCAGGTCCTCGACGGTGCGGATGCCGAGACGTTCGAGGAGCTTCAGCCGCACCGGCCCCACACCCTTGACGTACTGAGGCGACTTGGCGAGTTCCCGATTCACGGCGCCTCCTCTAATCAGGGGCGTCCATTATAACCGCAGAGAACGCAGAGAACGCAGAGCAAAACAGAAAAGACGGGAACCACGGATGAACGCCGATGAACACGGAAAGAAGCAGCGGAAACCGCAAAGGTCCCGAAGGCCGCTTGGACAGATAGACAGAGCTACGATGCGTCCAGCGGCTTGCCGCAGTGCGGACACGTCCTTAGAGGGGTATACGGCTTCTGCAGCGCCTTGGCAAACCCCGACCCTATGATGGCAGTCGGGAGGGCGAACATGCCAATCCCGATAATTGCCGTGATGGCCCCAAGGAGACGCCCGAGGGGCGTGACTGGGTAAACGTCACCGTAGCCCACCGTTGTCAATGTGGCCACGGCCCACCACATCGTCGCTGGAATGCTTGTGAATTGCTCGGGCTGCTGATCGTGCTCGATGAAATACATCAATGACGAGGACAGAACCAGAAGGAGCAGGGCGATTGCCCCCGTCATGACCAGTTCAGCCCGTTTCTCGCGTATCACACGCCAGATCAGCTGCAAGGACCTCACGTACCTTCCCAGCTTCATGACCCGGAAGATCCGGAACAGACGAATGGACCGTATGAAGCGCAGGTCGAGCCCGAGAAAGGGAAGGTAGAAGGGGAGGATTGCGAGAAGGTCGATGACCGCGAGCGGTGTTATCGCAAAACGCAGTCGGCCCCATACCGGCCGTCTGAAACGTGGCTCCGTGACGCAGCTCCACAGCCGAAGCAGATACTCCACCGTGAAAACCAACACGGAGAGAAGCTCGAACCCGTGGAAGAAAGTTGCCCACGGGCGGCCAAGTGACGGTACGGTCTCAAGGATAAGTGCGACGACGTTCAGGAAGATGAGCGACATAATGAAAATATCGAAAGTGCGGCTTTGACGATCCCCGGCTCTCGCCTTTTCGAGGATCTCATAGGCGCGTCGGCGAACGCTCATCGTGCCGTGCTCCGTCAAACGTGCGTGGCACAGCAGGGCAGGCCCTGATTCGACAGCGGAGACGGCCACCGCTGTCTTGACGTACCTTCAGTCTTCAGCCTGCAGCCTATCCTTTCAGTCCCCAGAACCGCATCGAGTTCGCGTAGAAGATCTTCTCCTGCGATTTCTCGGGCACACGGTGTTTCTGGAAGATGGCACGGAAGGAATCGAAGCAGGCCTTTCCGTAGTCCGGGCCGCTCGAGCGGTTGTCCGAGCCGAAGACGATGGCCTCGTCGCCGAGGTAGGTGTACGCCTTCATGACGGCGTCCTCACGCCACTTGGCGGGGGCCCCGGGCGTGATGTCGACGACGAGCTGCGATTGGGCCTTCCGGTCGAAGTGCACGCACATCCCCACGGTCGCGATGCACTCGTCGGTCCAGGGCCAGCTGATGTGGGCCAACAGGCACCGCACCCTGGGCCAGTTCTTCATGATCTCGAAGTTGGCCGGTCGGTGGAAGCGGGAGTTCCGTCCGTCGCCCAGGATGCCCGTGTGGAAGAGGATGTTGACGCGGAGCTTCTGGCATTTCTCATAGGTGGGGAAGCACCGCTCGTCCTCGGGGTAGTGGCCGAACTGGAAGAGCTTGAGCCCGCGGCAGCCCATGTCCACGGCGCGCTCGAGCATGGCGGGTGCGTCGTCGGAGATCTGGTCGACCCGTGCCAGGGCGACGATGCGTCCCCGCGATTTCCTCGCGAGGTCCGCGACGTAGCGGTTGCAGGTGTCCCCCTCCCTGGCGATGATGCTGCGCAGGAGCGGCAGGATGTCCTTCGGCTTGGTCTTCCGCCGGATGTTGTACCAGTCGCGCCTCATCGAGTGCGGCGCCACGAGCGCCATGCGCTCCATGCCGTTCAGGTCCATGTTCTTGAGCACGGCGGCGATCTTCAGCCTCGGGTCTCCCGTGTGGACGTGGGTATCAAAAACGCGCATGAGGCGACTCCTTTCCAATCGGCTGCGGTGTTGCCGGATGTCAGTGAACCGGCCGGCGTGGCACGGTGCCTGAGTTCCTATTCGGTCCTCATGGGCTCGATGTGTCCGTCGGTGAGGTGGACGACGCGTCGGGCGCGGCCGGCGAGTTCCCGGTTGTGCGTCACCATGACGGTGGTCTGTCCGGTCTCACGGTTGAGTGTCATGAGGGCGTCGATGATGCCTTCACTGGTTTTCTCGTCGAGGTTTCCGGTGGGCTCGTCACAGAGGAGGATGGGCGGGTCGTTGATGAGCGCCCGTGCGATGGCGACGCGCTGCTGCTCGCCGCCCGAGAGCTGACCGGGCCGGTGTCGCAGACGTCCGCCCAGTCCCAGGCGCCCGAGCAGCTCCTCCGCCTTCTTCCGCAGCCGCAGACGTGCGCCCAGCCATGCAAGCACCCCGCGGCTCACCATCGCCGGCATCAGCACGTTCTCCAGGGCCGTGAACTCCGGCAGGAGGTAGTAGAACTGAAAGACGAACCCGAACGTGCGGTTGCGGATGGCGTCCTGTCGGGCGTGACTGAGACTGAAGATGTCCCGACCGTCGTAGAGCACCTTGCCCTTGTCGGGGACGTCGAGCGCCCCGAGGATGTGCAGGAAGGTGGATTTCCCCACGCCCGAGGCCCCCACGATGGCGAGGAGTTCCCCCTTCCCGACGGCGAGGCTCGCCCCCCGCAGCACGCGGAGCGGCGCCCCGCCCATGCGGTAGCTCTTGTGAATGTCGACGGCCTTCAGGAACTCACTCATATCGCAGACTTTCCACCACGTTGACCCGTGCCGCACGGTACGCGGGATAGAGACTGCCCAGGAAACTGACGACGAGTGCGACGACCGCGATGCCGACCAGCACCCACGGGTTGACCTCGTGCGGGACCTCGCGCAGGGAATACAGCGTCGCCGGAAACGGATCGTGTCCCAGCAGACCGGTGAGAGTCTGCCGCACCCACGCCATGCGGTCAAGGACAAACACCCCGAGTGCCATGCCCAGCACCACCCCCGCCATCCCCGCAACGACGCCGTAGACCACGAAGCTGCCCATCACGCCGCCGCGGCTCAGACCGATCGTCCGGAGCACCCCGATGTCGCGCGTCTTCTGGAGGACGATCATGTAGCAGATGGCGACGACGGCGAAGCCGGCGGCGGCAAAGAGGACCCCGAGGGGCACCATGGCGAGGTTCCGCTGGAGTTTGAGGGCCCGGAACATCGCACTCGTTTCCTGGTAGCGGTAGACGCGAAGTCCGAGACGGGTGAAGTCGTACAGGGCATTCCGGATCTCCCGCCAGGCGTCCTCGGCCGGGCCGGTGCCGTCTTTCAGCTGTCTCAGGGCGAGACGGGTCCTCCGGCGGAAGTCCTCGGCACCGGGGGCGTCGCCCTTGAAGTCGTCGACGGCGGCCTG
The DNA here is from genome assembly GCA_035530235.1 of Planctomycetota bacterium. GTDB lineage: Bacteria > Planctomycetota > DG-23 > DATKVD01 > DATKVD01 > DATKVD01. The sequence goes on from DATKVD010000489.1 coordinate 3,754, forward strand.
GATTTCGTTTCGGACGTCCTCGGCCTGGTCGGGGTCGAGTGCGACCCTGTCGAGGGCCCGGTAGACCTGTCGTCGGACGACGGCACCCGTGTAGTCGTCGAGTGCGGTCTGGATGTCCTGTCGGACACGTTCGGCGTGTCGGGGGTTGCGGATGCGCACACGGAGTTCCGTGGCATCGGTGGGGGGCAGGCCCGTCAGGGCCGCCGCCTGTTTCCGGGAGATGTAGGCGAACTCCTTGTCGTACATGTAGAGCCCGAAGTCGACCACGGAGACGAGCCTGACCTTTGCCTTGAGCGGGGGACTGGTGCCCGTGCGACCGCTCGTGACGAGAACGATCTCCGAGACGTCCTCGACGCTGCGTGTCCCCAGGAGTTCCCGTCCCGGGACGATCCAGTCGTCGGTGTCGGGGGGCACGTCCTTCAGTGCGTCGAGTCCCGTCACCTTCAGTTCCAGGGGGGCGTCCACCCCGACGAACTGACACCACCTCAGACTGAACTTCCCGTCGGTCCCGCGGATCTTGGCCACCGCGCGTCCGGAGATGTTGGGCGAGCATTCGACGACGTCGTCGACACGGGTCTTGATGACGTCGGCCACCTTGTCCGGGTCGGTCAGGACGTACCCTCCGGGATGGACGACCATGTCGGAGAGGACCTTGCGGCTGTGCTCGTTGAAGGCGGTGACGTATCCGTCCATCACCCCGATGACGACGACGAAGGCGGTGGTCCCCAGGAGCACGCTGATGACGGCGAACAGCGTGATGGGTTTGTGGATGAGGTATCGGAGTGCGAGTTTGATCTGGATCATCGTGCCTCGGGCTTCTTCTTTTTCTTCTTCTGCCGTACCTTCAGCCTACAGCCTGCAGCCTACAGTCTGCCGTTCTAGTGTTCGTACCTCAGTGTGTGGACGGGGTTGGTGCGAGCGGCGCGGACGGCCGGGAGGATGCTCGCCAGGAAGGCGACGAGGATGCCGCCGGCCCAGAACGTGAGCATCGCGGTCCAGTTCATGTCGCGGGGGATCTTTTCGAAGTAGAAGACGTCGCGCGGCCAGGGCGTCCAGCTCATGTAATCACGGCCGAAAGCCTCGAGCGGACCGAGGAATCCCCAGGCCGTCATCCCCCAGACGGTGATCGTCCAGCCGACGCAGACGGCTGCTCCCACGCACAGACGCACGGCCCCGCGGGGGAGAAGCCGGCTGAGGGCCAGGAGGATGATGAGCCCCACGAGCCACGCCGCCAGCACCGCCAGTCGTCCGCTCAGACAGAAGTTCTCGATCGGGTCGAGGTAGTGGAGTGCCGTGACCCCTCCCACCAGTCCCAGCGTCGAGCCGATGAAGCCCACCACCAGTCCGTACAGGATGAAGGTCCACAGCACCCCGGCGATCCGGGCGCCGATGGACCGGATGATGCCGATGTCCCGGGTCTTCTGAAGCACCGTGAGACTCATCACCGCGAGCACGCAGAACCCCGCCACGGCCAGGAGTGCCGAAAGGATCACCACCCAGATCACCCGCTCCAGCTTCATGGCGTCGATGAGCACCTTCTGCGATTCCATCCAGGTCATGACGACGAAGCCGTCGTCCGGCGGCAGCACCCGTGCGATGGGGTCCTTGAGCGTGTTGAGGTCGACGTCGTCGTCGGCACGGACACTGAAGCTGGTGATGCGTCCCGGGAGACGCGTGAGCTGCTGCGCGGCGGTCAGCGGGATGTAAACCGTCGTGCGGTCGTACTCGTAGAGTTCGGTCTTGAAGTGGTCGGTGATGCGGAAGGCGAGTGAGCTGTCCTCGTCGGTCGCGGTGGGGGTGGTCAGGCTTGCCGGGTAGCCGAGTTCCTGTCCGTCGAACCGGTGGGCGAACATCTCGTTTCCGACGATGAGACCGGGCAGGTTGTCCCCGTCACGGCGCCACTCGAATCCGTTCCTGGCGCCGACGAGCAGGGCGTGCAGCTCGGAGGTCCGGTTTTCCGCCTCGAAGTCGATGCCGATGAACACGCAGGGGAAATCCCAGGCCTGCTGCGTGCGTCCCCTGGAGTAGAGGGTCAGCATGGCCTTGCCGCTCAGGTGGGGTGAGACGGCCTTCACGCCCGGGATCGTCTTGAGTTTCCGGGCCAGGGCTTCCCAGTCGCTGAACCCGCGGACGTCGTCATACTCGACGATGACGTCGGAGAGGGTCCCACGGATCCGCTTCTGGATGAACGTGCTGAACCCCCGCATCACCGAGAGCACCACGATCAGGGAAAACACCGCCACCGTCGCGGCGAGGATGGGGATGACGGTGATCCGTCGGGCCCGGAGATACCGCAGGATGATCTTGAGCTTGTACACCGCCGACCCCGCACTCTCGAACGGGAGGTCAAAGTCTCCCGTGGGACGTTCCCGTGACGGACCCCGATGCATCGGGTCCGCCGGTCATGACATGATAGCAGGGCGGGGGGGGCCTGTCACCGTCCGGGGTCACTTTTTCTTCACGATGGCGTAGACACAGTCGTCGCCGGCGAGACCGTATTCGCCGCGGACGTCCAGACGGACGATGTCCAGACGACACTTGGACAGGAGGGCGTGGAGGGTGCCCTCGGTGAAATAGTAGAGACGGGACAGGCCGTAGACGTGACCCTGTCGTCCGGCCAGGTTGTGGGTGACGATGAGACAGATGCCGTCGG
>DATKVD010000490.1:0-7830 GCA_035530235.1 Planctomycetota bacterium
TCTGCAAGACAGGTGAACCCGGGAATCGATACGTAGAGCCTGTCGGTGCCGTCGTCAAAGAGCCACCGCAGTTCCCGCACGCTGCCGGACGTGGATACAATGAGCTGTCTGGAGTAGACCAGCCGGCCCGAACTGTTGGAACGCCCCTCCAGGCTGAGGATCGATCCCGTGCCTTCGTAGTCAATTCGGATAACGCACTCCGGCCTTTCGGGCCCCCCCGGATTGACCTTGCCGGGAGCGGCTTGGGTTTTCCACTCGGTAGTGTCGTCCGCGGTCCAAGGGCGCCTTGATCCCACCTGAGCGGCCACAGCATCCTTCCCGGCCGGGGCGAAGAACTCATCCGGGTCGACCTGGCCGGGCTCGTATCGCTCCACGATGCACCGCTCGGGATTCCTGAGCCACTTCAGCCGGCAACGACAGAGCACGCCGCTGGCCCACAGACGAACCGATCGGTCCCCGTCACCCAGGAGTGCGAGGAGGATTGGCTCGGCGTCCGTTCGGTGAAGCTCCCCGGCGTACCGCGCGAGTCCGCACCGCTGCTCGGCAGTGCCGCTCCGGCGCACTTGGGCCATCACCGTTCCGACCCGGGCCTCATCCAGCAGACGAAGCATCCGCTTCGCGTTGAGTGAAAGCCACGTCTTCTGCTCCGGCTGGCACCACGGTGTTCGCCCGAGAACCCTCAGGAGACTGCGTATCGACGCTTCATCTCCCGTCGGGGAGACCGCGTATCCTTCAGCCGTGAAGCCGTCGGCCCACCACTCGATTTGAGGACGATGCTTGTTGGCCGCGTACCACTGTGCCCAGGCCTTTCGGGTGGTGCCGACGGCGTTGTTCGTGATCGTCTCGAGGGCCTGTATCCCATGGACCCAGGTGCATGAGCGAAAGCCAGTTGCCGGCATGGATCTCAGGGCCCAGAGTATGTAGGGGACCGAGGACTCATCCCCGACCCGAACCAGGCCGACGAACGAATCGTGAGGATCCGGAAGCCAGAGAAGGGAGCGATGACAGACCGAACGCATTTCTGCGGGGGACGCGGCCCCCAGGAACTCAAGACTGCGCAGTGCACGCCACGGCTGCCAGCACACCACGTAGGCGGCTCCTATCAGGCCGGTGCAGCATACCGTGACTATGAGGAGTCCGACAATCCGACCCGAGCGCAAAGGAGACCGGCGCACGGCGGCGACGAGGAGGATCAGCCACCCCAGGATCAGGCCCGCCACGGCCAGGCCAACCAGCAGCGCTCCTGAATTCATCAGCGCGTGCCACCCGACGAGGAGGCCCACGACCGTCAGCAGGCCCCCGGCTGCGCCCAGAACGAGCAGGCCGCACCAAATCCGCCGCCACGGAGGCCCGGGCCGTGTGTGACGGCTGTCGTCGGCGCTCTTCGAAGGCGATTCAGTCTGCGCGGTCATCGACCCACCCTCATTTTACGGCCTCACCGGCATGGACTTCCGCCCAGGACCATCCGCGCGCTTCTATATAATTCTATCCGGCCTCCGGACTTTGACAAGACGGCTCATTTCCGTGCCACTGAAGCTTGCTTTCCCGCGCCGGACAGGGTATGATACCCCTGCGGGGAGGATTCGGACCGACTGACGAGAGGAGCATTGTCATGCAAAGTCTCCGTCCGGGCGTACGTCCCCCGCGCCGCCGCACAACGCTTGCGCTCGCCGTTTTCCTGGCTGCTGCGGTTCACCTCGCGGCGATCGGCGCTAGCGCCGACACCATTGACCTGACCGACATCGATTCGGGCCTCACCTCCCCCGCCGGCGACTATCGCTGGCTGAACGCCGCCGACCAGGCCTACGCCGAAACCTACCGCACCGACTACAACTACACCCAGGCCCAGGTGACGGTCACCTTCGACGCGGTCGACACGGTCCTCGGGGGGACGCTGACCGCGGTCAACCTCAAACCCGACTTCGCCTATCAGCTCAAGCTGACCGGCACCCCCGGCACCGACGCCAACGAGCGCATCGGCCTCACAGGCCGGTGGTGGAAGGAAACCTGGAACGACACCGATGACAAATGGGACAACGCCGCCAACCTCAACGACAAGGGCACCGGGTATCCGCCCAACCCGAACGACCTCAACTACTACGCCTGGCGCAATATCCCCGACAACACGAGCCCCACGGACCTGCGATACCGCTTCACCGGGTATCTCGTGTTCGACTATTTCATCACCGATTCCGACGGCAACGTGACGCTCGGCTTCGAGGCCGTCGACAGCTACCACGTCCTCTGGAAGACCACGCAGGGCAGCTACACGCACGGGCCGGACGACGGCCCGCTGAAATCGGCGACGTTTGATCCGGACCCCGCAAGCCCCGCCTACGACAACGACCACGCCGAGGCGACCGTGACGATCTACGGGGAGTTCGAGCGGCTGCCCAAGGGCGGGGTGTATCTCTCGCCGGGGGAGTACGTCTGCCAGATGATCCTGACCGAGGAGTCGTTCCACAGCAGCGGCGGCGAATACGCCGGCGGCTGGGCCGCGGCGATGGGCGCCGACATCACCTTCACGATCGTTCCCGAACCCGCGACGCTCGCCCTGACCGCTCTCGCGTTGGCGGGACTGACCTTCGCGCGCAACCGCCGACGCCGCTGAGACGCGTCCACCGGCGCCCCGTTCACTTCCCCCGCGGCGCGCCGCCTCTGATATGGGTCAATGCATCTATATGCGCCTAATTCCCGTCGGTGTCGTCGGCGTCTGCATCGACATCTCCGAACACCCGTTCGCCGAGGGCCAGGGCGAAGCTCGGCAGGTGGAATGCCACCGCGGCGTGGCGGGCCGGCGGCGCCCTATCCCCTTCTGGCGTCACGGGTTCGGCGGGCGTCCTCAGCGCGAGGAGCGCCGACTGGACGAGGTCGGTCAGTGCGGCTCGGCCTTTGCTCATGGTTCGGCTCCTGAAAGGGGTGAACCTCGGTGGCCTTCCTCGACGGGCAGCGTGACACGCACGGCGGTGCCGCGGCCCGACTCGGACGTAAAGTCGGTGCGACCCTTGAGTTCGGCGATGATCCGGGCGGCTTCACGGGTGCCGATGCCCGGCATCTGAGCCGGTCGGCCGGGCGCGGTCAGAGACCTCAGCGTGTCGACGTCCATGCCGACGCCGTCGTCGGAAATCTCCACGACGATCTGCCGTAAGTTCTTATTGTGGAATGCCTTGACGCGGAGGCATCCGCCCGGGGGGTCCTTGGCGCACATCGCGCCGAAGGCGTTGTGGAAGTAGTTGAGCCACACCTGCTGCAGCGCGGCCTCGCTGCCATGGATCGACGGAAGGTCCTGGGGGATTTCGACTTGGAACTCGACGCCCCCCGCACGGTACTGGTGTCTGACCAGCGCGACGACGGCGCCGAGGCTTCTGCCGACGTCAGCCGGGTGAGCGGCGTCGGCTGACGCCTCTGCCAAAGTCCTTGTCGCCTTTAGGATTGCGGCGAGACGGTCCACCTGCGGAATGAGCGCGTCCACGTGGCCGGCCACCACCGGATCGTCGCCGCGGTCCATCCGCAGGACCTCCAGATGCGCGAGCATCGCGGCGAGGGGGTTGTTGATCTCGTGAGCGAGGCGCTCGAGAAGGTCGTAAGGGCCCGTCGGGCGTTGGATGCCGCGGTGTGCAAGTCCTTTGCCCGCAGAGAGTTGCAGCAATCGCATCCGGTCGGACGCCGCCTGGAAGAGGTGGCGCACGAGGAGCTGCGCGTCGAGGCTGTCGTCGGTGAGGACGGCGTGGAGGACGCCGGTGGGGGCGGGAGGGCCGCCGACGGCCGCGGCGAAATCGACGCAACCATCCTCCCTATAATCACTTACAAGTGTCCGGGCCAGGGCCCTTACTGCCGGGTGGTCCGTGCAGGAGACCGGCAGGTCCCGCGGGGTGCCGGGGGCGGCGAGGCACGTAAGTGTCTTGCCCTCAAGGAGATAGGCCGCCGCGGCGTGCACGAAGCCGCTGTCTTCGAGGGCGTCGACCACGATGCGCAGGGCGTCCCTCGGCCCGGTGGAACCACGTAACTCCATATCTGACAGGATGTTGCGACGGAACTGATCCAGACGTGTCCTGAGCATCGCACTGGGTCTCGCGGTGTTGGGCATCGGGGCTCCTCCGGGCGGCCTCACTGCCTGATGCCATAGCAAACGGCGTGCCAAACGCCCGCCGGGAGGTCATATTTCGCCTATGTGCCTTATTGGTAATAGGTTGTGGCTTTCATGGATTTCACGGAAGGGACGACGGATCTGGTGAAAAACACCAATCGACGGCCGGAATGCCCGGCGCGATTCGTCATGCGGGGTGTTTGACATAGGGGTGCGTCGGGCGTAAGATGGAGGGGTGCTGCGGGCGGGTGCGGGGGCTGTCGGGTGTCGCTTGGCGTCGCTTTGTGCGGTGTTTCCGTCGCGTGGATGTCCTCCAGGGTGCAGGCGATGGTACGCCGGTGTCGCGTGGGGCGCAGGCGATGTCGCCTGGGCGTCGCGTTTAGTCGTCCCGGGGTCGTGTGCCGTCGGTCGCCGGGCGCGGCCGCGACGGCCCGTGTCGGAGCGAGGGTCTGCCGGTGTCGAAGCGTGTTCTTATATTGACAGTTGCCGTGATGTGTGTGTGCCGGGCGGGTGCCGCCGAGCGGTGGCTCATCGAGCGTGCACCGGCGGAGGGTCTCGCCGCGGACGACCGGTGGCAGCTAGCCGCGGCGGATCTCCTGGTGCGGAACGCGCTCGCCCGGCTCCGCGGGGTGACGCTCGTCTCGAAGGAGGACGTCGCCTCGGACGTGGCGACCCTGGAACTGAGCCGGGTGGGTTCGGCGAAGGGCGACGTGCGCGTGACGCTCGGCAAGTACGCACGGGCGACCGGACTGATCGTGTTTGAGCCGGCGGCGACTCGGGACGTTCAAGTGAGCGTGCGGGTCATCGATTTGACATCCGGCAATCGAGAAGAGACCCGAACTCGCAAGTTGAACCTGGATGACATCTATGACATCGTGGCGGTCATGCACTCGGAGGCCATACGGTCGGCGGAGTTTCTGGGGCGTGTGGTCACGCGGGATGAGGTCGTGCGGATGCAGCGGTTCCCCGAACTCTCCGTGGATGCGCTCAAGGCCCTGGGGAAAGGGATCGACGCGCGCGACGACGCCGAGCGGGCGCGCTTCTTCAAGCAGGCGACGGTGCTCTCGCCCGAGGCGCCGCTCGCGTGGTACCTCCACGCCCGGCAGCTACACTCAGGCGGCGAGAACCTCGAGGCGATCAGCGCCTACCGCCGGGCCGTCAACCTCGACGGCGAGGTGGTTGCCTATCACTACGACCTGGGCAACGCCTTCTTCGACGAGCGGCGGTACTGTGAAGCCGAGGGGGAGTACCGGCGTGCGATCGAACTCGACCCGTCGCACGCGCCGAGCCACGGGAACCTGATCCGGGCGTGGAAGGCGCTCGAAGGCAAGCCGGAGGAGATGCTCCGGAGCTACGCGGCGCTGATGGGGGCGCGTTTCGAGACAACGTCGGCGGCGCAGCTCGAGGCCGGGCGGCTCTGGTGGGAGATGGGCAAGCCCGCCGAGGCGGTCGCGGCGTTTCGGAAGGCCGCCGCGCTCGATGCCTCGGACCCCGTCGCGCAGTTCAACCTCGCCCACGCCCTCGAGCAGTCGGGAAAACCGGACGAGGCGGTCGCCGAATACAAGCGCGCCGTCGAGCTTGCCCCCAACTACGCGAAGGCCCACAACAACCTCGCGTTCCTCTACGAGAAGCGGGACAGGGAGACGCTCGCCCTTTTCCACTACCAGCAGGCGGTGAAGTTTGCGCCGGATTACGCGCTCGCGTGGAACAACCTGGGGATCCTCTACGGCCGACGCGGGATGCACCGGCTGGAGGTGGAGGCGTTCCGGCGGCAGGTGCGTCTGACGCCGAAGGATCCGCTGGCGCATTTCAACCTGGGCGTCGCCTACCATCGCACGCGGGAGTATCGCGCGGCGATCGAGTGCTACAAGAAGTCGCTTGAACTGAAACCCGACGACAAGCCCACCCACTGGCAGCTCGCCCAGGCCTACGAGCGTGCGAGCGTCTGGAACCTCGCCAACGACCACTGGCGGAAGGTGCTGTCCCTCGACCCGACCCCCGAGGAAAAGACGACCGCCGAGCGGCATATCCGGGAGAACGCGGCGCGCTAGGGCTCGGGTGCTCAAGGCGATGTCGTTGCGTTGTAGGGGCACAGCATGCTGTGCCCGTACAGGTGAGGCGAGGAGGTAACGGCACGACTCTCCGGGGAGCATTGGGATGTCCTCTGGCCCTGCAGAGCACCATCGCCGGTCGGTGCGGCTGAAAGGTTTCGACTACGCACAAGCGGGAGGCTACTTCGTTACGGTGTGTGCGGACAAGCGTCGGCCCGTTTTCGGACGGATCTCCGAGGGCAAGTTGGTGCTGAACGCGCGAGGTCAGATCGTGCGGGCATGTTGGCAGGAGATACCGCGGCATTTTCCGCAGACCGAGTTGGATGCGTTCGTTGTGATGCCGAACCACGTTCACGGCGTCATTGTGATTCACGAGCAGACGGACGGGCGTCTCAGCGGTGATGTGGGGGCACAGCATGCTGTGCCCCTACAATCGGAGAAGGCGTCTTCGGCGAGAGCGTTCGGCGAGTTGCCTGCGCGGTCGCTTCCGGCGATCATGCGGTCGTTCAAATCCGCCGTCACGAGGCGTATCCGCGAACGTGGGGGCCGGCGCATGCGCGTCTGGCAGCGGGGCTATTACGAACACGTCATCCGCAACAACGACGATCTCAACGATATCCGTCGGTACATCGTGGATAATCCGGCCAGGTGGGCGACGGATTCGGAAAACCCGGATGCGGAAACATGAGGGCACAGCATGCTGTGCCCCTACATGCCTAGACGAAATGGTCCCCTCCCGGGTCCCACGGTTTCGGGCGGGGGAGCCATCGGGGGACGTTCTCGCGGTAGCGTTGGTAGTCGTCGCCGAAGCGGCGGGATTGCCAACCGCCGGCTCCTCTTTCATCCGCGTTCATCTGCCCCTCGACAGGCTCGGGGTCTTCGACGTTTATCTGTGGTTCCGGCTTCTGCTTCTACTTCCCCGCTTCGATGGCCTTCAGGACCGTGTCGCGGGTGATCTCGTGGCCCTTGGGGCCGAGGTGGGTGCGGTCCCAGGCCCAGTAGCCGAGCTTGAGGGCGAGGTCGGCTTCGTCACCCTCGACCTTGTGGAATTCAGCCGCGACGTCCGCGAGGCCGGTGTTCTTTTCTTTCGCCACCACGCGCACGGCTTCTGCGAGTTCGTCCATGTCGTGCCACTTCTTGTTGGCCGGGCAGGTGGTCATCAGAAGGACGCCGGTCGCGTAGCCCGTCTTCCGGCGGATGCGGTCGACGGCGAGACGCAGACGGTCCTTGAACGCCTCGCCGCGCATCCCGGCGTCATAGTCGTTGTAGCCGAACCACACGGTGACGAGGTCGGGCTCGGGGGTGTGCTTGAGCCAGCGCGGCATCAGCACGAGGTTCGGCGTGAGTTGCGTCCCGCCGATGGCGGTGTTGACGAGCGTCACCTTCGAGCCGTACTGCTCCTCGAGCGACTTGACGAGCATCTCACTCCAGAGGGTCTGACGGTTGGCCCAGTGGGCCTTGTCGGAGAGCGAGTCGCCCATCGTAACGATGGTGACGGGCTTCTTGGCCTTGAGCTTCGCGAGGACGTGCGAGACGCCCGGGACGAACGGGAAGCCGTCCATGGGAATCCGCTTCTCGAGCTGGACCTGGTCGATCGTGTAGGAGTGCGCCGGGTAGTCCCGCCAGTACCACCACTTGCCGAACCACAGGTTGCCGAAGCCCGACGGCTTGTAGCCGTTCACGGGGTCGACG
>DATKVD010000491.1:0-12156 GCA_035530235.1 Planctomycetota bacterium
ACGGTCGCAGCGGACCTTGCGCGAATGGGCCACGCCGTCACCATCTTCGAAGCGTTCCACGAGCCGGGAGGTGTGCTCATCTACGGGATCCCGGAGTTCCGGCTGCCCAAGTCCATCGTCCGCTACGAGGTCGACAAGCTCAGGAGAATGGGCGTCACGATCCAGACGAACGTCCTCATCGGGAGAACCATCAGCCTCGAGGACCTCATGAAGGTGGAAGGTTACGAGGCGGTGTTCATCGGGGTCGGTGCGGGGCTGCCGAAGTTCATGAAGATCCCGGGCGAGAACCTCGCCGGGGTCTACAGTGCCAACGAGTATCTCACCCGCTCGAACCTGATGCGGGCCTACAGGTTTCCGGAGTATGCGACGCCGCTGAAGCGCGGCAGACGCGTGGCCGTCATCGGCGGCGGCAACGTCGCGATGGACTCGGCCCGGACCGCCGTGCGCCTGGGCGCCGACAAGGTGTTCAACCTTTACCGTCGGACCCGCAACGAAATGCCAGCACGTGTCGAGGAAATCGAGCGTGCCGTCGAGGAAGGCGTTGAGCTGCAGTTCCTTGTTACCCCGGTCGAGTTTCTGGGCGACGACCGTGGTCAACTGGTCGCCGTCAGGTGCCAGAGAATGAAACTCGGCGAGCCCGACGCCTCCGGTCGCGCACGACCCGTCCCCATCCCCGACGACTACTTCACCCTCGAACTTGACACCGTCGTCGTGGCCATCGGCAACGATCCGAACCCCCTCATCGGGAAGACCACCCCGCAGCTCAAACGTCGGAGCTGGGGAGGCATCATCACCGACGAGGAGACGTGTGCGACGTCCATGCCGGGCGTGTATGCCGGGGGCGACATCGTCACCGGCGCGGCCACGGTCATCGAGGCCATGGGGGCCGCCCGCCGCGCCGCCCGGGCCATCCACGAATACCTCCAAACCAGGACCTGACGCAGCCCGTCGACCCTCCGTCGACGCACCCGCCGACCTCACCCGTCCATTTTTGCTTGACTCACCCCCCTCCCCCCGATAGACTGACGTTGATGGAAGTGCCGTTCTGACTTTCACTTGCAGACGAACCCCGTGGGAAGGAGAAAGCGGATGAAAGTTCTGAGGATCATCGGACTGGCCGTGGCGGCGGCACTGGTGGGGACCGGGGGGTGGCGTCTCTTTTCGACGGCGGCATTCATCCCTTCGGCGGGGGCAAGCGCCGCCGAGACCCGGGAGCAGATGGCCCGCGACGAGATCGCTCTCGTCGAGGAGGTCGTCTCGGCCCGGGAGAGCTACCTGCGGAACATCGAGAAGCTCGTCGACTTCTACACCCGCACCGGGAACACCCTCAAGCTCCGGATGGCACAGGCCGAGCGTGAGACCCTCATTCGCGTCAAGCAGCACGACTACGTCATCGTGGCCGAAGCGCTCGGACCCGACCTCCGTCCACGGAAGATCATCCCCGAGGCCGAGAAGCTCTACGAGCAGGCCCGTCACCACGACAACCTCCAGGACCCCGCACGCAAGAAAGAGAACAAGGGCAAGGCCCTCGAGCTGTACCTCCAGCTCGTCAGCCGGTATCACGAGTCCATCCGCATCGCCGACGCCGCCTACTACGCCGGCGACATCTACGAGACGGTGCTGGAGGACTACTACAGTGCCATGGTCTACTTCGAACGCACGTACCAGTGGGACCCGTTGACCTCACACCCGGCACGCATCCGGGCGGCGCGTCTCGCCTACTACAAGCTCAAGGACATGAAGAAGGCCAAGGGCCTCTACGAGGAGGCACAGAAGAGTTCTCCCGTCGAGTCGCATCGCACCGAGGCCGGGGCCCTTGTCAACCTGCTCAAGGCCTGGGGCTATTGAGCAGCTTCGGGCGCGTGACGGGCGCACCGCCGGCCACGGGACCCAGCGAGAGATGTGTCATGCCGAAGTACGTCCTGCTTTCGATTCCGATCGCGTTGGCACTTGTCGTGGGATGTCTCGCCTTCGCGGTGAAGATTTTCCTGCTCGATCCCCCGACACTGGAGGAGATCCGCAACGCGCCGCTCTACACGGGACCGGGCGGGGCGACGTTTGACTTCGAGACGTGGCAGCGGGAGTGGGAGGCCCGCAACAAAGCCGGCGACAACGTAACGGTGAAGCCGCAGGACCCGACCCCGGCGCGGCCCGACAAGAAGCTCAATCCGATGGACTACCGTCAGAACAAGGAGATCGCCCGGCGGAACGCCTTCATCGTCGCGAGGAAATGCGGTGCTTACGCCGGGATGATCGCACTCGTGCTCGGGTATGCGGGTCTCGGGATCTACTTCCTGCGCTTGGGCCGGAGGCGCCCGAAACAGAGCTGGCGGAACGTCGTCCGGCCGACGGCGCACGAGCCCGGAGATGACGTAACTCCAGAAGAGGACAGCCCTTACGACGCGCCTCCCGACCAGGGCCCCGACGAACCGGACGCCTGATTACACGCCACCGAAGGAGAAGAACGTGGCCGCACGCATCGGTCTGGGCTTCGACCTGCACAAGCTCGTTGGGGGAACGGGCTTCCGTCTGGGCGGGGTCGAGGTCCCGGCGGACGTGAGACCGGAAGGACACTCCGACGCCGACCCGCTGCTCCACGCACTGGTGGACGCGCTCCTGGGGGCGGCCGCCCGCGGGGACATCGGCGAGCACTTCCCGGACACCGACGACCGCTGGAAGGACGCCGACAGCCGGCTGTTCGTCGAGAAGGCCAAGCAGTTCGTTGCCGAGGCCGGACTCACCATCGGCAACGTGGACGCCACCGTGTTCCTGGAGAAGCCGAAGCTCGGTCGTCTGAAGGACGACATGCGCCGCGTCATCGCCGGACTCCTGGACGTCGACGTGAAGAACGTCAGCATCAAGGCCAAGACACTCGAGGGTCTCGGGAGCATCGGGACCTCACAGGCCGTCGCCGCACAGGTGGGTGTCATCCTGCACGAACCGTAAGGGGCACACGTGGGCATCCGGGTCTACAACTCACTGTCCCGTCGCAAGGAGGACTTCGAGCCGATCGATCCGCCCCGGGTCGGGATGTACGTCTGCGGTCCCACGGTCTACATGGACAGTCACATCGGTCACGGCGTGGGACCGGTCATCTTCGACACCGTCAAGCGCTATCTCACCTTCCGCGGCTACGACGTCACCATGGTCGTCAACATTACCGACGTGGACGACAAGCTCATCGTCCGGGCACAGGTGGAGAACACCACCGTCGAGGCGATCGCCCGGGCCGTCGAAGCCGACTACATGGAGAACATCGCGAAGCTGGGCGTGCTGAACGTGGACCACTTCCCGCGGGCCACCGAGACCATCCCGCAGATCATCGAGCTGGTGGCGAGACTCATCGAGCGGGGTCACGCCTACGAGGCGGGCGGTGACGTCTACTTCGACGTGGCCAGCTTCCCGGCTTACGGCAAGTTGTCGGGTCGGAACGTCGAGGAGCTGGAAGCGGGCGCGCGCATCGCACCGGGCGAGCAGAAGCGAAGCCCGGCTGACTTCGCCCTGTGGAAGGCGTCGAAGCCCGGCGAGCCGGCGTGGGACTCGCCCTGGGGCAAGGGCCGTCCCGGCTGGCACATCGAGTGCTCCGCCATGAGCATGCACTACATCGGCGAGCAGCTCGACATCCACGGCGGCGGTCTCGACCTCATCTTCCCGCACCACGAGAACGAGGTCGCGCAGTCCGAGGGCGCTACGGGAAAGCCCTTCGTCCGGTATTGGATGCACAACGGGCTGATGCAGTTCGCCGGCGACAAGATGTCCAAGTCCAAGGGCAACCTCGTCACCATGACCGAGCTGCTCGCCGAGCACTCCGCGGAACTCATGCGGTTCCTCTTGCTCTCGACGCACTACCGTCGGCCGATCGACTTCGGTCCCGACCGCATCGCCGAGGTGAACCGGGGACTCCAGACCTTCTACCGCTTCTTCGAGCGCTTCGAGCGCGTCACGGGCGGCACCGTGTACGAGGTGACGCCGGTGCTCATCGACGAACGGGAGATCCCCGACGACGCCCCGGGGGCGGAGGTTCTCCGGGAGACGCGGCGCATGCGCGACGACTTCCTGCGTGCCATGGACGACGACTTCAACACGGCCGGTGCCGTCGCCGTCCTCTTCGAGGCCCTCACCACCGTCAACCGCTTCATGGACGACGAGGGACTGGACGAGCGGAAGGCGGGGGCGGAGCACCTTGAGGCGCTGGAGACCTTCGCGGCGACGCTGCGCGCGCTCGGGGGACTCCTCGGCGTCTTCGAGAAGCCCGTCGGGAAGCCCGGCTTCGACGAGGAGACGCTGGCGAGGCTCAGGGAGATCGTCGCGGATACGGGCGGAGACGTCGATATGGCCGCTGACGGGGGCGGACTCGTCGAGAAACTGATTGCTCGCCGGGCCGCCGCACGCGCCGCAAAGGACTTCAACACCGCCGACGACATCCGCCAAAGACTCTCCGACGCCGGCATCATCCTCGAAGACCGCCTGGGCGGCACCACCTGGTCCCGTGCTACCTGACCTGCATCTTCACCCGCTCTTCCACGAACTGCTTCTTCAGCTCGTCCGTCACGGTGACGCGGAGGACGTACTCCCCGGCGTAGACGTCCGCCGGCACCTGGAAGTGCAGCGGGTAGAACTGTCGTGACACGTAGCTGCGCGTGGTGAACGTCCCGGTCTTCGTCTTCAGCTCGATCTGCTTGGCCACACGTCCGGCCAGGTCCAGCAGTGACGCCTCGCACGACAGCCGGTATTCCCAGAGGTCCCCGCGCTTCTGACACTTGAAGTCGACGATCTCGAGATACACCAGGGCCCACTCACCGCGGGCGAACGTCGTGGTCTTGCGCGGGGTGTAGATACCGAACCCCTTCGCCTCGTCGCAGAACACCGCCGACGGGATGCGCACCGACGAGTTCTCCAGCAGCATCCCCTCCGCCTCCCGCAGACGTGCCAGTGTCTCGTCCGCCTTGCCCTCTTCACACGTCTCCATCGCAAGGACCATGACGTTGAGAGCGGGCTCATAACCTTTCGCCGCGTCCGGATAGAGCCGCGGCACCAGTGACTTGCGGTCCCGTGACGCCTTGAGGGCCCTCAGGACGTCCAGCTCGAACTGCTCGTCGGAGGTCAACTGCTTCCTGTCCTCGAGTGAGGCGATGAGGTCGGTCAGTTTGGGCGGCTCGGTGGGTGCCGGTGCGGCGGGCGTCCGGGTCTGTGTGGCATCCGTCGGCGGCACGACGGGAAGCGGCGCGGGAGGCGTCGGGGCCGGCACGCGCGTTTCCATCTTCTGAATGCGTTTCACCACGGCCTCGGCGGCCGGTTCCCGGGACGGGACCGGCTTCGCCGCCACCGGCTCCGGCTGCGTCGACGTCCCCCGTGTCATGAAGCCCATCCCGTCACACGAAACCACCCCCACCAGCAGCAAGAGGATGAGCAGACGCGTCTTCATTTCGCCCTCCCGCAAGAGTTGAACATCACACCAGTGCCGCGACCTCACAGGCCTGGACCAGGAACCGCTCCAGCACCGTCTTCGACGGCAGGCCGCTCGATTTCAGCAGAATGTCCGTTTCCAGAAGCATCCGGCTGACGCGTGCCAGGTCGCTCTGCGTGAACCGTCCGATCTGCTCCACCAGTCCGGCAAGCAGCTTGCCCCCCACACGCAGTGCCGACGCGACGTCGCCCTGGGAGCCGCCGGCGTCCAGGATCGTCCGCCCGCGCCAGAGACGCGTGATCTGCCAGTTGAGCGTGCCGACGAGGGCCTCCGGCTGGTTGCCTTCACGCACCAGGTCTTCGAGGATGCGAAGGGCGGCGCCCTTGTCGCGTCGGCCCAAGGCGTCGGTGAGTGCCCAGATGATCCAGTTCCGTGTGTGTCCGGTCAGACTGGCCACGTCCGTGGCTTCGATCCCGGGCCGGTCCCCCACGTACGTCACCAGCTTCTCGATCTCCGTCGCGAGGGCGAACATATTGTTGCCCACCTCGTCCAGCAGGAGAGCCACCGCCGAGCTGGAGATCTTCCGTCCGTGTCGCTCGACCTCCGTCCGGACCCACCGCGGGAGGCGCGCGTCGTCCAGGCGCGGACAGTCGACGAGCATGCCGACCGAGCGCACCTGCCCCGGCAGACGCGTCCGCCCGTCCACCTTCGTCGCGTCGAGGACCAGCACGCCCGTCGCCGACGGACGCTCCAGATATCTCACGATCGCATCCCCGTGCTGCTTCAGGAAACCGTCGGCGCCCATCACTTCCACCATCCGCCGACTCGTGAAAAGACTGTCGCCATGCAGCTCCGACAGAACCGTCTCGAGCGGGTCATCGCCGCTGAAGACCGAGACGGTTCCCCCGTGACGACCGACCACGACGTCGTGAATGAGCGTCCTGGCCCGGTGACGGAAAAACTGCTCCTCACCCACGAGCAGGTAGACCGGCTTCAAGTCGCCCGAGGCGAGCGACGCTTCCAGTCTGTCCACCGGGTCTCCGGTCCGTTTCCTGGCCACCCTAACTCCTTGCCGCGAAGGCACTTACGACGCCGCGGCCGGCTCTCTCAGTCGAGCACCGCGTCGAAGACGCCGCCGGTATCGCGGCCGCTCGCGAGCCGCTGGAGCGCTTCATCCAGTGCCGAGGACACCCCGGCGGTGGTCACCACCGCCGCGTCACGCGCCGGGACGTCTTCGCCCACCAGTGCCGTCCACAGCCGCGCGCGGAGTTCCTCCACGCCGCGTCCGCTGAGCGCACAGGTGCGCTGCACGCTCACGCCGACCATGCTCCGAACGTGCGAGGCGTCCAGCGGACCGTCGAGGTCGATCTTGTTGATGACGGGCACGAGCGGCATGTCCCGCAGGATTTTCAGGTGGTCCGCCTCGTCCTCGGTCACCTCGCGCGAGTGGTCGAACACCCAGACGACCACGTCGGCCCCGGCGGCCCTTTCGACGGCACGCTCGACGCCGATGCGTTCGATCTCATCGGCCGCCTGGCGGAGTCCGGCCGTGTCCACCACGACGACCGGAAGTCCGTCCAGGGACGCCACCGACGTGACGACGTCCCGGGTCGTCCCGGGCAGGTGATGAACGATCGAGCGTTCCCGTCCGACGACGGCGTTGGCCAGTGTCGACTTGCCGACGTTGGGCGCCCCCGTAATGACGACCGTGCCCGGTTCGACGAGCCTCCGGCCGTAGCGGCACGTTGCCCGCAGCCGCTCGATGCGTTCCCTGACGTCCGTCTCGTCCGTGTCGTTCACGACCGCTTCAAGTGCCGTGCGAAGCCGGCCCGACATCTGCACCAGAAGCACCTCGGCCGCCCGCCGCGTGCGTGATTCAATCAGTTGACCGAGGAGTTCCCGTTCGAGCGACCTTCCCCGCCGCCCGAGCATCACTTCACCGTGAACGCCCTCGGCCGCCCCACGCTCCATGAGCAGCGCCATCACACGTCGTGCGGGGACGATGCCCCCGTGGCAGTTGATCTCGAAGACGTCCGACGCGCCCGGGACCTCGACGCGCGCGACGATGACCTCGTCCAGTGTCTCGCCGTTCGCGATCACGTGTCCGTAATGAATCCGGCCGGGCTCAAGAGCCGCCCCGTGCGAACCGGCCCCCCGGAAGCACGTGTCGAGCAGTGACGCCGCCGCGGGGCCCGTCAACTCGACCACCGCGATGCCCCCGACACCCCTCGGCGTCAGCAGTCGGACCTCGGCCGGCGCACTCACCGCTCGGCCCCCTCTTCCACCGTGAGCCGGATTCCTTCGAGGGTCAGCTCGGGGACGACCTCGTCGATGACGTCGCAGTGGTCGGCGAAGAGCGCCGCGTCGCCCCCGGTGCCCAGCACCTTCCGGGCGGCCGGGTACTCCTCACGCAGCCTCCTCACCAGTCCTTCGAGCATGCCGATGGTTCCCCAGAAGAGCCCGCTCTGAATGCAGCCGACGGTGTCGGTGCCGATGACGTTGTCGACAGGCCGGAGGACGACCCTGGGGAGAAGTGCCGTCCCGGCGTGAAGCGCCGAGGCCGACATCGTGATCCCCGGTGCAATCACCCCACCGACGTAGGCGCCGTCAACCGACACGACGTCGATGGTGAGTGCAGTGCCGAAGTCGGCGACGAGACACGCATCCCCCAGCCGCCGGAACGCCGCCAGCACGTTCAGCAGCCGGTCCGTGCCCACCTCCCCGGGACGGTCGACGCGGGCCTCGACCGGCACCCGCACGTCGCGACCGACCATCACCAGTTCGACACCGTGCAGCGCGGCGGCAACCGACTCCCGCACCGTGTCCACCCGAGGCGGATTCACACTGGCCAGGGCGACACGGTCGATCTCGCCCTGTGGCAGTCCGGCCAGGTGCTCCTGGAGCCTGGCGGCAAGGACGTCGAAATCCGCCACCAGGATGCGGAACCGGCGGACGAGTTCCCTGCCGTCAAACACGCCGGCGGACAGTGAACTGTTCCCGAGATCGAGTGCCAGCAGCATGAGAGAGACCCCAGAACCCGGTGCAGAGCGGCGGAGGCTTCACCTGTAATGATAACCGGGACACACGTCCGTTTCAAGGGACAGTCGATGACGTGAAAGGAAGCCGGGGCTCAAGGTCACGTGGCAACAAGGTTCCTGCGGGCGGCGACGTACTCGACGGGACCCCGCCGGGAGCGGTGCATGACGTGTTCGACGTCGGTGATGCGAAGTGTGACACCCCGCCAGACCATGCGGGCAATTCGGATGGTGCATTCGGAAGCCTGTCGTGCCTCGGTTTCCGCCTCGCGGCGTCCCAGTGCGAGTTCCTCGAGTTCCCGTTCGAGGGCGAAGTATTCCCTCAGCATCTGGGCCTGTCGTGCGCGTCTTTCGATCGGCCGGACCTCCACGATGCGGGCCGGCTCCCGCACCAGACCCCCCAGGGCCTGTCGGAGCTTCTGCCGCTTCCCGGTGAGTTCGTCGGCGGCCTCGGCGAGCTTCTGTAAACGCCTCTGGCGGACGACGTCGACCCCGGCCGAGATCTCCGTGGGGACGGCACGTTCACTGCCCACCACCGGGACGTCGACGCTTCCCCCGGCGGTGATGCGACTGGCCCGAACGCCCTGCGTGATCACCCGGAAACCCCCTCCGCAGCGGACCTCACTGTGCACCACCGACTTCACCACCTTCACGTCGGCGCCGACGTCGGCGTTTACGCCGTTGAGGTAGCGGGCGGTCAGTGACCCGCCGCATTCGATGCGGCATTTCCCCCGACCGTTGATGCCCCCGCGAACGTGCACGTCGTCCCTCGCGAACAGATGCGCCCCCTCCACCGTGCCGCGCACCTCGATCCACTGCTCGGAACGCACCGTGAAGTCGGCCTTGACGTCACCGTGCACGATCACCGGCCCCCAGAACTCGATGTTGCCCACGGCGTAGTCGACACTGCCCCGCACCTCGTAGACGGTCTCGACGGAGACGACGTTGTGGTGGAAGCTCAAGCGTCCGTTGGCCCGGGCGTGGAAGAGGGTGCCGTCGTCGGAGAGGGTGACGTTTCGTCCGCGTCGGAGGTCCGCGTCACGTCCGGGTCGGGGCCGGATGACGTCGCCGAAGATGTCCACTCCCGCTGTCCCGTGCGTCGCGGGGATCACGGTGAGGAGGAGCTGCCCCTGGCGAACGTTTCCGTTGTCTTCGAGGTCACGGAAGTCGGTGGCGCCGTTCTCGTCGGTGCGGTGCCGGTATCTGGCATTGGGCTCGACGGCCCACTGCAACCGGGCGTCGCGTCCGGCCGTCGCGCGTATCCCTTCGGCAACCACGTGCTCCGTGTCGGTCTGTGTCCCCGCGTTCACCGCCTCGACGCACCGCGACACGCGTGTCAGCACGTCGTCGGTCACCTTCACGCCGGCCTTGTTCAGAACGAGCCGCAGGTCACGCTGCGTGATCTTCACGTCGGGCGTGCGCCGATGGACGTACACGACACCCCGCGTGAGCGAGGGATCGGCAGTAAGCTCAATCCGACGGTCCGTGAGGACCCGCCGGGCCAGGACTTTCCGGTTTCCGGGCACGGCCGCTGCTCCGCATCTTGACATATCGAGATTCAGTTGTCGGAGGCGGCCTGACGTAAGCCCTTGATGAAGTGGGAGATACGACGCTTGAGGTCATCCAGCCCCGTCCCGACCGCCGCAGACACCGCGCATATCTCCTTATCGACCGTTCGACGCAGTGCCTTGACACCGAGCTCGGCACCGGTGAGGTCGAGCTTGTTGGCGACGACGATTTCGGGACGGGCGGCCAACCCGGCGGAATAGGCGGCGAGTTCCCGCCGGACGATGGCGTAGGCTTCGTCGGGAGCGGGGGCACCTTCAACGGGTGCCGCATCGACGACGTGAAGGAGGACGCGCGTGCGCTCGATATGCCTGAGGAACTCATCCCCCAGGCCGACGCCCCGGTGGGCCCCTTCGAGCAGTCCCGGGATATCGGCCATCACGAACCGCACGTCGTCCGGACCCTCCACGATGCCCAACTGCGGCTGGAGCGTGGTGAAAGGATAGTCGGCGATTTTCGGGTGTGCACTCGACAGGCGTGAGAGGAGTGTCGACTTGCCGGCGTTCGGGAGGCCGATCAGTCCGACATCGGCGATGAGTTTCAGTTCGAGGTGGAGCCACCGCTCTCCGCCGGGCTCCCCTTCCTCGGCCTCACGCGGGGTCTGGTTGAGGGGTCCGGCGAGGGCCTTGTTGCCCCGTCCGCCGCGACCGCCACGCACCACGTACAGTTCCTCGCCGTGTCGCGTGAAGTCCCGCAGGACATTGCCCCTGTCCCGGTCGCGCACGATCGTCCCCACGGGAACCAGGATGACGACGTCGTCACCGGACTTTCCGTGGCGACGCTTCCCGCTTCCGGGACGTCCGCTGGCCGCGATGTACCGGGCACGCTGCGTCATGTCCAGAAGCGTCGTGATCTGCTCATCGGCCCGGATGAGGATGCTGCCGCCGCGTCCGCCGTCGCCGCCGTCCGGTCCTCCGCGCGGCACGTGCTTCTCACGACGAAAACTCACACAGCCGTCCCCGCCGTCGCCCGCCTTGACGAAGATCTCCGCCTCGTCGATGAACATCACCGCTCCGTACATGAGACGGACAGGGCCCCCGGAGTCTTCGGGACGCCGGAAGGTCCTGTCCCGGAAAGACTTACGACCGTGCCTCAGTTGTCGACTTCCACACTCACGTGGTGTCGGCTGCCGAAGCTCACCCGGCCTGCCACCCGTGCGAACAGCGTGTTGTCACGACCCATCAGCACGTTCCGCCCGGCCCTGAACTTCGTCCCGCACTGTCGCACGATGATCGTCCCGGCTTTCACCGTCTGACCGCCGTAGGCCTTGATCCCGCGTCTCTGTCCGTGGGAGTCACGTCCGTTCCTTGACGATCCCTGGCCTTTCTTGTGTGCCATGGCTGCACTCCTTTCGTTTTCGGTGTCGTTTGCCGCGGTGCAATCCCGCGCGTCTCTCTCTGCAAGGCGCGCGAGCGCAGCGCCGCGTTACTTCGGTCCGACGATGCTCTTGATGAGCACCTCGGTGTATTTCTGTCGATGACCGACCTTCCGACGCGAGTTCTTGCGCCGACGGTACTGGACGGAGACGACCTTCCGGTCCGCCACGACGCCCTTCACCTCGCCGATGACCTTCGCCTTCTCGACGGTCGGCGTTCCGACGGTCACCTTGTCGTCACCGCGATAGAGCAGCACCTCGGGGAACTCCACCTCCTGACCGGGCTCGAGTCCCACCCGGTCGATGACGATGATCCCGCCTTCCGCCACGCGATGCTGTCTTCCGCCGTCACGGATGATTGCGTACACGGTCCCTGGCTCCTTCCATTCTGTCTGAGTGTCCCGGCCCCGGCGTGCCGTCGAACCTGGAGGCTCACTTCTTCGACTTCAGCCTCTCCCCCTGAGCGTTGAGACAGGCGATATCGATGTCCTCGATGCCGAACTTGGCATCGCCGATGATGAAGATGCGAGCCCCGCTGGTCTCTTCGAGTCTCAACAGTCGTCGTCGCATGCGGTTCTGGATTTCCACCTGCACGCGGTCGTTCACGTGGACGTCGGCCCTGCCGACCCCCTCGCGGGTGAGCGCGGCGCGGATCTGCCTCAGGACCCTCAGACACATGCTTTCGAGGGTCTTCCGCTGACCGGTGCCGTGACAGTGCGGACAGGCTTCATAGTGGTGTCGCTTGAGCCCACTGCGCATCCGCTGCCGGGTCA
>DATKVD010000492.1:0-4162 GCA_035530235.1 Planctomycetota bacterium
ACGTCGTCGCGTTCGCCCGTGAAGTGAAACACGTCGCCGAGTGCGAGTTCCGACGCGAGTTGTCGGAGCGGGACGTCGTACGGTCCCTTGCCGACGAGGAGGAAGTGCACGTCGGGTCTTCTCTCGTGAATGAGCCGGGCGGCACGGATGAAGACGTCGTAGCCCTTCTGTCGTCCGAGCCGGCCGATGGCCCCGACGACGGGGGCGCCATCGGGGAGCCCGAGTTCGCGGCGCAGCTCCGTCTTCGGCTCGCGGAGTCTCAGTTCCTCGTCGGCGAGCCCGTTCATGATGACGCGGATCTGGTGGGGGAGCGCCGCGCCGCTCCTCACCGCCACCTCCTCCTCGTGCGGACTCACCGCCACCAGACGGTCGGTGATGCGGCCGAGCACAAACTCGATGAACTTGTACGCCCACCCGACGAACCGCCCGAACCCCGCCGCGAAACTGAAACAGTGCGGCGTGTACACGATCCACCGACACCCGCTCAGGAACGCCGCCGCACGTCCCAGCGCGCCCGCCTTCGAACTGTGACAGTGCACCACGTCGTACCGTCGACGGTGACACAGACGGATGAGCCGGACGAGCGCGCGGAAATCCTCGAACGGGTGGACCGTGCGGTGCATCGGGATGAGCGTGACGGTGAAGCCTTCCGTGCGGAGTGCCTCGACGTCCCGGGCGAAGGTGTCGGGGTCGCGCAGGTCCGACGCCACCAGCTCCAGCTCGAAGCGCGTGCGGTCCACGTGCCGCATGAGCTGCAGGACGTGTTTCTTCGTCCCGTTTTCGGTGGCCTCGATCACTTCGGCCACGCGGATGCGTTTCGTCATCGTCGCGTGAGCCTTCCCTTGACCCAGTCGAGTGCCTGGCGCCATTCCTCGACGCCGAGGAGGTGCACCCCCGCCGCGAACACCCCTCCGCCCGCTCCCACGGCGATGACGAGATGGACGAGCCCGGTGACGATCTTCGACGTCGGCAGCACATCACGCAGGCTCGTGGTCAGAAGATAGACCACCACGCCCATCACCGTCGTGGCGACGAGCACCTTCACCAGTGCCCGTCCCGTGCGCTTGAGCGTCGGAACCCAAAGGTGGGCATGGGGATACACCCACGCCAGCAGGCCGAAGAGCATCAGCACCTTGACCGTCTTGCTGGCCGAGAACGCCATCGTGAACGTGATGATGCCGAACCGCCCCACGGTGAGGTAGAGCACGACGATCTGCAGCGTGGAGCTGACGATGCCGGTGAGGGTGGGTGTCACGGTGTTGTGTGCGGCGTAGAAGAACTGCAGGAGGAGTATTTCGAGTCCGAACACCACGTAGCCGGCGGCGTAGAACTGGAGCGACCGGGCCGTGAGCGTGACGTCCTGGGGGGTGAACTTTCCGCCGCCGAACGCCACGTCGATGACCGGATGCGCCAGGAGCACGAGTCCCACCGTCAGCGGAAGGAACGCCAGGAAGATGATCCGCAGCCCCTTGCCGAGAACCGTGAACAGTTCCTCGTGCTGCTTCTTCAGGAAGTAGTCGCTGAGGAACGGAAAGATGGCGATCGACATCGCCACCGGCAGAAGCTGGATGGGGACGTCCACCAGGGCCTTGGCATACCGTACGATCGTCGCGGCACTGCCGCCGCGGACCTGCGTCAGAAGGTTGTCCTCGAACCGGTTCCGGACGAACGAGGCCAGCACCCCGACGGCGAGCGGCAGCATCAGCACGAGCATCCGTTTCATGGCGGGCGACGCGAGTCTGACCCGGGGTCTGTAGTGCTTCAGCTCGTGACGCAGTCCCCAGATGTAGAGCACCAGCTTCGCCGCGGCGCCGAACACCACCCCGGCAATCAGGGCGTAGACGCCCAGGAAGTACCACAGCATCACCAGGGCAACGAGGGGGACCAGCTTCACGAAGACGTGATCCCCGAACGCGGCCAGCTGAAACCGCTTGTAGGAATTCAGCAGCATGTATCCCGACACCGCGAGGGACAAAAAGAGGGCCGCCGGCGTCAGACACACCAGAAAACGTATGGCCAGGGAGGTCGCCTGGACCTCCTCGAACTTGGTGAAATGCTGCAGGGCCTGCCACGGGAAGATCATCAGGAAGGCGGCGAGCACGCCGAGGACGATCACCTGCAGGTTGATGACGGAGTTGGTGAACTGCCAGGCGTCCTCTTCGCCCACCCGCTCGCGCTCGAACGTCAGTGCCGGCAGGAAGGTCGGTCGGATGAGCTTGTCCCACGAGCGGAAGATGTCTTGGGCCAGCCCGTAGACATGATTGTATGCGTTGGCCGTCGCCGTCGTGCCCAAGAGCCGCGACAGGATCATCTTGGTGACGATCCCGGTCAGAAAGCCGGCCGCGGTCAGCACGCTGATGCCCGCCGTCGCACGGACGATCCGCCGGCTGTCGGTCGAGGCGTCGCCGGACGTGGGGGGTGTCATGTCGTCGGCCATGCATCAGTCCGTAAGAAGCCCGTGCAGCGTGTCGAGGGTGTCCCGAAGCGTCAGTTTCCGTCTTATAAGTTCGTTTGCGCGTCCGGTTATGTCGCCTGTTTGACCGGTTTTGTCGAGTATCCGGCCGATTTTGTCCGCAAGTGTCGCCGGATTGTCCGCTCGTGTCACGAGACCGGTCTCGCCGTCGGTGACGACCTCCGCCGCGCCGCCGGCGTCACTGGCGACCACCGGCGTGCCGATCGCCATCGCCTCCAGCACGATGTTCGGGATGCCGTCACGGTCGCCGTCGGCGGCGGCCACCGAGGGCGCCGCCACGACCGCGGCGCGGGCGACGCGGGCCATCAACGCATCGTGAGTCATCCATGGCACGAGCGTGACGCCCCGCACGCCGGTTTCGGCGATGAGCCTCTCGAGGGACGCCTTCTGCGGGCCGTCGCCGACGATCACGCAGTGAACGTCGCGGCCGCGCGCCGCGAGGACCGCACACGCACGGATGAGCACGTCGAACCCCTTCTTCGGGACGAACCGGCCGGCGGCAAGCACCGTGTCGTCGGGCGTCGCGGAGCGCGCGGGAAGCGACTCGGTGTCGATGCCGTGATGGACCAGGCGGATCTTCCGCGTCGCGTCGTCGCCGACGACGTCGGTCAGTCTGTCGGCCGCGGCGCGATTGCACACGATCACGTGACGCGCGAGCTGCGTCTTCGCGCGGAGCATCCGGCCCTCGACGAACACGTCGCGTGCGTGCGCGGAAAACGAGAAGTCGACGTCGAGCGCGCGTGCAATGACCCAGCCGAGGGTCGCCGGGAAGCTCGCCCATAGGGCGTGGACGCGCGTGACGCCGAGGCGTACGAGATCGTAGGCGACGGCGAGCGCCCGCGGCACGTTCAGCACGACACGGACCAATTCGCCGGGACGTCGCACGTGTGCCACAGAGAGCGCCGCGACGACGGCCGCACAGCGGAGCGGACGCGTGAAGAGGAAACGAAATCCCGCCTTCAGCGACCGAAGCGAGACGAGCGGCGGTCTCAGGAGCACCGGCACGTCGATGCCTCCGGCCTCAGGGATATCGTCCAGTCGGCGCATCGCGACGATGACGAAGTCGAGTCCGCGCCGCCGGAGCCCGCGAAGCTCCCGCAGCACGAACGTCTCACTCGGCTTCGGGTATTCGCCCGTGACGAACGCCACGCGCGACCGGGATTCATCCGACACTGGCCTTCACCCGATTGACGGTCTCATCGATGACATGTCGCTCCCACGTGAGGGAGTAGAAATCGTGGTTGGACCCGGCGACGGTCTCGAAGCTCGCCTGGATGCCGTGTTCGTCGGTGAACGCACGGTAGTGCTCGGCGGCGCCCGCTGCCTCACGGTCGGCCCCGCCGTAGATGAAGTGTGCCGTGCCCTGCCAGTCGGCCCAGGCCGCCATGATGTCGCGCTCGGAATCCTTCGGGTCGCGCCCGGCGGCTTCCGGTTTCCCGTAGTGACCGAAGAGGGCCTTCTTCACGTTGCCCCAGTTCACCGCCCCGGTGAAGAGTTTCTTCCACGTGGTGGCGCGGAAGAGCTTGCGGACGTAGCTGGTCGCCTGGACCTGGGTGCGTGCGAGCTTCTCGGCGGCCTTCTTCTCGGGCACGAACGGGAGCGTCGAGAGGAGCACGAGGTCGCGGACGTCGCCCTCGAGCGTCGCCGCGCCGATGGCCACGTTGGACCCGGAGCAGATGCCCCAGAGGG
>DATKVD010000493.1:0-2829 GCA_035530235.1 Planctomycetota bacterium
TTCCCGAGCTGGAACAGGCTCTCCATCAGCAGCGACTCCGGCAGGCGCTCGTCGCAGCCCAGCGGCGAGCGGAGACTGTACTCCTCGAACGAGACCGTCTTGACGCCGAGGATGCGACGCTTCGGCTCGTACGAGACGATCCTGTCCACCATCCGGAACTTCATCAGATGCCCCCGTCGATGCAGATGGCCTGGGCGTTGATGTAGCTGCTGCGGTCACTCGCCAGGAACGCCACCAGTTCGGCGACCTCCTCCGGTCGGCCCACCCGCGCCTGCGTGCAGTAGCGACAGTACTCCTCACGCTGCTTCTCGGGAACATTCACGCTGACCCCGGCACTCAACATCCCCGGCACCACGGCGTTGACCCGGATGTTGTACCTCCCCATCTCCCTCGCCAGTGACAGCGTGAACCCCACCACGGCGCTCTTCGCCGTCGCGTAGTGCACCGGGACCTCCAGCACCCGCATGCCCGCCAGCGACCCCATGTTGATCACGTTGCCGGACCTGCGGCGGATCATCCCACGGACGAAGGCCTTGGTCACCAGGAACATCCCCTTGACGTTGACGTCCATGACGAGGTCCCAGTCTTTCTCCTCGATGAGCGCGAACGGCATGACCTGCGTGACGCCGGCGTTGTTGACGAGGACGTCCACCGCACCGAGCTCCTGCTCGATCCTCGCGCTGAGTGACTTCACGGCTTTGAACTCCAGGACGTCCAGGGGGTAGGACCTCACCACGGCGCCGTGAGCGGACAGCTCCGCGTCGAGCTGACCCGCCTTGTCGCTCCGGCTGTGATAGGAATAGGCGACGCGGCAGTGCTCACGGGCGAGCACACGCACGATCGCCTCACCCACCGCCCCGCTCCCGCCCGTGACAAAGGCGAGCTTTCCCTCAAGCAACGCGCTCCTCCCGCTCGCGTCCGGCGAGCTTGTGCTGGATGAGATGAACGAACACGGCGACGTTGAGCACGCTCGGCACTTCGATCTTCTTCATCGGCCCTCGGAGGAGTTCCGGGTCCACTTCCGGCAGGGCCTTCCGCAGCTCGGCCAGTGACGCCTCCGTAAGGTACCCCTCGCGCTCGTAGTCCGCCCCGCCCAGCCGCTCCCGGGCTTGACTCTCGAACTCGTCCGGCTCCAGCGTCACGGCGAACTCCTCCTCGATGAGAAAGCTCAGGTCCAGGAGGTCGATGGACTCCGCGCCGAGATCCCGCATGAGGTATTTCCCCAGGGTGATCTCTTCGGGGCGGGCCCCCGTCACCTGACGGACCAGCGGCACCAGTCTCCCGAGAATGTCCTGTTCGGTCATCGCTTCACCTGTAATCGAGGATCTGTGCGACCGTCTTTCTGCGCGGCGGCGGCGGCTGCTCGTTCGGATACCCGAGGGCAATGACACACGTCGGCTCGAATCCCATGGGCAGGTCGTCGAGTTCCTCCCAGACCTCGCCGGCGAGAAGAGGTGCGGTCAGGACGCACGCCCCCAGTCCCAGAGCGTGTGCCGCCAGGAGCAGGTTCTGAACCGCCATCGCGGTCGAGAGCGACTCCCCGGAAACGAGTTCCGGCCGGCGTGCACCGCTCAGAAGCTCCCGGCCCACCGCGGCCGACCGCTTGTGCATCGCCAGGACGACGCACGGGGCGTCGGCGAAGAGCGTCGCCCAGCGGATCATCTGCCCGGCGTGCTCACCGGTGATGCGCGGGAGCTGTTCGAGCCGGCGTGACACCGAGGAACGGACTTTCTCCCCGAGTTCGCTCAGCCGCCGACGGTCCTCAAAGACGATGAACTTCCACCCTTGGCGGTTGTGGTTGGACGGTGCCCAGCGGGCCGCCTCGATGAGCCGCTCCACGTCCACGTGGTCGAGCGGGCGGTCGGAGAACGTCCGCACCGACCGCCGTGTCCGCATCAGTTCCAGCAGTCCCTCGTAGTCCATCACGGGGCCTTTCGGAAGATGAGCGTCGCGTTCTGTCCCCCGAACCCGAAGGAATTCGACAGCACCGTATCTCCCTTGAACGCCCGCGCGCCTTCCGTAACGTAGTCCAGGTCGCATTCCGGGTCGGGGCACCGCAGGTTGATCGTCGGCGGAACGACGCCCCGCGACAGGGTCAGTGCCGCCGCCAGTGCTTCAACCGCCCCGCTGGCCGCGATCATGTGTCCCGTCATCGACTTGACCGCGTGGACGGGGATCTCCCGTGCCCTTGGCCCGAGCACTTCCTTGATGGCTGTCGTCTCCACCGTGTCGTTTTTCGGCGTCCCGGTGCCGTGGGCACTCACACAGTCAATCTGTCCCGGCTCGAGCCCGGCGTCCCTCAGGGCAGCCGACATGCTCAGCCTGGCCCCGTACCCCTCCGGGTCGGGGTCGGAGACGCGATAGGCATCCATCGAAGCCCCGTAGCCCAGCACCTCGGCGTAGACGTCCGCCCCCCGGGCACAGGCGTGCTCCAGGGTCTCCAGCACAAGCGCGGCCGCCCCCTCCCCAAGCACCGTTCCCTTCCGGTCGGCATCAAAAGGCCGACACGCCCGCTCGGGTGTGTCGTTCTCGTCCGAGAGCACCTGCAGCAGGCTGAATCCTCCGAGTCCCAGGGGGTTAAGCATGCTGTCCGTGGCCCCGGCCAGCGCGATATCCCCGTCGCCGTCCCTCAGAAGGTGAAAGGCATCGCCGATCACCTGTGCCCCGGCCGCACACGCGGAGCAGTTCACCCAGCGTCCACCCCGCACGCCCAGATGCCGTCCCAGAATATCCGCGATCCGGTCGAGTGGCGTCTGCAGGACCCGCCCGTTCCCGTCGTTCAGCACCGCGTCGGCCAGTGCCCGGCCGATGTCCTCCGCGTCGGCGTAA
>DATKVD010000494.1:0-19092 GCA_035530235.1 Planctomycetota bacterium
CAGCCGGTCTCGCGGACGCTGGTGCTGCTCCTGGGAGTGGGTGCGGCGCTGATCCTGGTGGGGAGCGTCACCGCGTACCTCACCGGGCTGCTGGGTGAGGTGGCCCGGCGCGGGCCGCAGCCGGCGTCGCCGACGCCGCCCCCACGTACCCGCTACGATTGTCTCATCATCCGCAATCTGACGGGCCGGGACGACGTGGTTGCCTCGACGGGGTTTCCGGCGTATGCGTCCACGGCGGAAGCACCCCTGTCGGGAGAGCCGCCCGTCCCGGCGGCCAGTCACCAGGCCGAGCTTCTCGGCACCCAGGTGCACGTCGCGGTCTACGGCATGCACCCCGACCGGGCCGAGACCGCCGTCAACGCCGCACTCGACCGCATCGATCAGCTCTCCCGAAAACTCAACATCTTCGACCCGGAAAGCGACCTCAGTCGCATCAACCGTGAGGCCCACGGACCCCCCGTCAGGATCGACCGTGACCTGCACCGTCTCGTCGACATGTCGGGTCGGGTGGCGGCGCTTTCGGACGGGGCGTTCGACGCGACGGTGGGTCCCCTGACCGCCCTCTGGCGCACGTACCGACGTCGGGGAGAGATACCTCCGCCGGAGGAGGTCGAACGGGCACGGGCACGTGTGGACTACCGGAAGGTCAGCGTGACGGATGGACCGACACTGACGTTCACGGTGGAGGGGACGTCGTTCGACTTCGGCGGCATCGCGAAGGGGTTCGCAGCGGAGGAAGCCGGGAAGGTCCTGGCGGTGCACGGCGTGCGCTCGGCCGTCATCGACTGCGGGGGGGACCTCAAGCTCATCGGCAGCCGGCCGGGCGGTGAGCCGTTCCGTGTGGGTGTGGACGACCCCACACCGGGCACGGTCTCGTCGTTCCGGTTCATCCTTTCACTCACCGACACCAGCGTCGTGACCTCCGGCAACTACCGGCAGTTCACGGTGATCGACGGCAGGCGCTACAGTCACATCATCGACCCGCGGACGGGACAGTCGATCGAGGCCCTGCCGTCGGTCACCGTGATCGGTCCGGATTCCGGGATGTGCGACGCCCTCGCCACCGCCATCAGTGTGCTCGGTGAGGAGGAGGGACTGAAGCTCATCGAGAAGGTGAACGCGGCGGAGGACCGTCGGCGCCGGGCTACTCGGGGGATTTGACCAGCGACAGGTGCCGGTTGAAGAAGCGGGGTCCGGAGGTCTCGCGCCAGCCGGTCCACACCTCGACGGGGTCGGACGTCTCCAGTGTGAACGGCACCTCGGCCGACGCCCCCGGCACCAGACCGTTCACGTAGCTTTCCTGCCTGCCGGTCCTGCCGGTGACCACGAAAAGCGCCAGCCTGGCCTCCTGATCCCCGTGGTTCGTGATCTTCTGCGTGATGCGCCACGTGCCGTCCGACAGCCGACGACGTGACACCACCGTGTCGATGGTCCGGGGTCTCAGGGCGATCCGACGACGTACCACCATCTGCCGGCCGTCGAGGTCGAGCTTGAACCCCAGCACGTGGTCGCCCGTGACCTCGGTGATGGGGACCTCGACACGCGTCTCCAGCACCGTCGGGGTCGCCGGGTCGAGACGGAGTGACTGACGCGGACGTTCGATGTGCCAGTCGTCGGGGGCGATGATTTCGAGTGTGCCGACCACGGGCCCCCGGAAGCCGCCGAGCATCTGGATGCGGAGGGTCTGTGGCCGGACCTCCGCCCACAGCTGGGGACTCAGTGTCGCGTCGTTCGCGACCCGCAGGGAGAGTCGTGTCAGGAGGGCCTCGACGTCGAGTCCGTCGACGAGGTAGGGACGTCCACGGTTGGCCAGCAGGGCCTTCGTCCCGGCCGATTCCAGTGTCGAGACGTTGCCGTCGAGGTCGATCCGCCGGAGGGCGGTGCCCAGGTAGAGGACGTCGCCCAGGGCGTCGGGCTTCGGCACGACGACCAGTCGCGCCCCGCCGGGTCCGACGAAGAGACAGGTCGGGACGTTGGTCGAGAGGATGCCGGCACACTGCTTGCCGCTGAGTTCCCGTGCGAGTGTTGC
Source organism: Planctomycetota bacterium (assembly GCA_035530235.1). Taxonomy (GTDB): domain Bacteria; phylum Planctomycetota; class DG-23; order DATKVD01; family DATKVD01; genus DATKVD01. The sequence goes on from DATKVD010000494.1 coordinate 2,030, forward strand.
GGCCGTCGCCGTCATCACGTTCGGGTCGCCGTTCCCGTCCGTCAATCGCCCGCCGGGAAAGCGGACGTTCACACGGTCCGCACCGGCGGCCCGGGCCAGCACCATCCGCTCGACGAACGCCGCAGCCGGTGTGGGCCCCGCGTCGTCGTCACGGGAGACGTCCAGCGACACCCACACCTCGTCGACGATCGGTCTCAGACGGGCGATGCGTTCCGGGAGCTGCCGACAGGCGTCGACGCCGACGCCGCAGTCGAGCACGATGAAGTCGCACCCGGCCGCGGCGTTCACCATTTCGTCGGTTTCCGTCCCGTCGAAGACGACGCCGACGCGGTGACGGAAGGTGATGGGCTTGAGTGTCTGACGGAGTCGTGCGACGGCCCGGGCCAGGTCGGCCGGCGAGACGTTGGGGTCGGCGCGGCGGCCGATCTGCCAGCAGACCGTCCGTGCCAGAACCGCCCCGGGTACACCGGCGATCACGGGTGATGCGTACTTCGCGTCGAGGGAGAGGGTGCGGAGCCAGGTGGCCTCTCCGACGCTCAGGACCTGTTTCTCCCTGAAAAGCGTGTCGACGAGGACGGTGGGGACGGTGTCCAGGACGACGACGGGGTCGATGATCTGCTGTCGGAGTTCACCGAGTCGGGGTGCGGCGCGTCGGGCGAGGGTGGTGATGTTGTCGGGTCCGTCGGCGCCCGCGAAGAGGTCGAAGCCGACGGTCCCGAAGCGCGATTCGAGCAGCACGTTCACCGTGCGGTCGTCGAGACCCCCGAGCCCACCCGCGTAGACGCCGAAATCGGGTGAGACGCGTCCCCCCGCGACCCCGGGCCAGTAGAGACACGTCTTCTCGAGCGAGGAGACCGGCCTTCCACCGGCGGTCAGTTCCACCGTCATGTGGTACGGTCCGAAGGTGTCGAGCGGGAGGGCGAGGTCGGCGTCGGCGAGGAAGCCGAGACGGGGTTTGACGTCGAGGGTGCGGTCCATGACGGTGCGTCCGTCCGGACCGACGAGCTTCGTGGACAGCCGGTAGTCGCTCTCGATGAGCGTGTCGACGGCGATGCCCGCGCACGCCGGGTCACCGGGTGAGAAGAACCCGTCCGGCTTTCCGGCGGCCACGTGAATGCCGGGTCGTGGGGTCAGTGTGATCTCGTCGAACCACGCCTTGCCGCTGATGGCGACCCCGTCGATGATGCAGCGGATGCGGACCAGGTGGAACGGGCGTGTGACGTCCCGAGGGAGGTCGAGACCCACGCGCGTCCAGTCGGTCGTTCCCGTCACCCCTTCGGTGCGCGCCGAGAAGACGACCGTTTTCCGGTCGTGGGCGATGCCGACGAGTTCGATCCTCGCGGCACTCGTCCGCAGTCCGGTCGTGGGGACGTCCGCCGTCCTGATGTACCCCGTCAGCCGGTACGAGAACCGCGGGTCGAAGCGATACGTCTCGCGCGTCTCGTAGACGTTCGCGATCCCGTCCAGTTCCATCAGGAACGACCGCTGGCCGGTGTGGTGCTCGGTGTCGTCCAGCTTGACCCGGATGTCCTGGGGGTGTCGTCGTCCCACCACCAGCACCCACTCGTCCGGGAAGTTGTCGGCGTCGACGTCCTCCTCGAAATCGAGCCGCACCGAGAGCTGCTCCATGAGCGGGACGACCGTCCCCTCCTGTGCCGCCGCGACCCACGCGACCAGACCCGCAGAGAGCAGCATTCCGACGACGACGGTCTTCAGTCGTGGACGTGTCATGACGTGTCCCGATGGCGTGTGCGAACAGACCCTCTCCCCGGTCTAGTTATCGGAAAATCGCCCCCTTTTCTTGAGGACACGCCTGTTTCGGCCCGGAGGCTGTCTCCTTGACCCGGGGGGCATCGCACGGTATCATACAGAGCCCCTTCGGAGGTCCGAAATGCCGACAGGTCGCTCGACAGCACTGGAAGTGGTCCATTGTGACGAGATCCGACTGCCCTTCTCGTCGGGGGAGTGCTTTGACCGTCTCTGTCGGCGTCCGGGGGTGTTTTTTCTCGACAGTGCCCGCGGGTTCGGACGTCTCGGACGGTTCTCGTTCTTAGGTGTGCATCCTTTCATGACGCTGACGGCCCGACGCACCCGCTCCAGTATCCTCGTCAACGGTCACCGACGGTCCCATCGGGGCAACGCGTTCGCGGTGCTCGCCAAGGTGCTGTCGGAATTCCGGACGAGGCGTCCGGAGCTGCCGGTGCCGTTCGCGTGCGGGGGCGTGGGGTATCTCAGCTACGACCTCAAGAACTGCATCGAGCGGCTGCCGGTGACGGTCCGTCGGGACCTCGACGTCCCCGAGATGCACTTCGCCTTTTACGATGCGGTGCTCGGTTTCGACCACGAGACCGACCGTGCGTACATCACGTCGGCGGCCGGCGGTCTGAGCCGCAAGGTCCGCGGACGCCGGGCCGGCGAGACGTCCTCCCGGCTGCGGAAGCTCCTCGAGCAGCTCCCGGATTCCCTGCCCGTCTTCGACGACGACGTGGTGCCCCCGGCCGAACTCGACAGCAACTTCACGCGTGCCGACTACCTGCGGACGCTCGCACGGACCCGGGAGTACATCGCCGCGGGCGACATCTTCCAGGCGAACATCTCCCAGCGGTTCCACACCCGGTGGCCCGGGACGCCCGAGGCGCTCTTCCGTCGGCTGCGCGAGGTGAACCCGGCGCCCTTCGCCGCCTACTTCCATTTCCCCGGCGGGACGGTGCTCTCCAGCAGTCCCGAGCGCTTCCTCAAGGTCACCGGCCGACGCGTCGAGACGCGACCCATCAAGGGAACACGTCGACGCACCGGTGAGCCCGAGGCCGACCGACGCGCCGCCGACGAACTCCTCGACAGTGAAAAGGACAACGCCGAACTCGCCATGATCGTCGACCTCGAACGGAACGACCTCGGCCGCGTGTGTGAATACGGCAGCGTGCGCGTCACCGAGCCGCGCGTCCTCGAAACCTACGCATCCGTCTTTCATCTCGTCTCCACCATCGAGGGCATCCTGCATCCCAAGCACGACCTGGTGGACCTCCTGCGGGCGACGTTTCCGGGGGGCAGCATCACGGGGGCACCCAAGATCCGTGCCATGGAGATCATCGACGAGCTGGAGCCCACGGCACGCAACGTCTACACCGGCAGCATCGGCTACATCGATTTCGGCGGCCGCGCCGACCTCAACATCGCCATCCGCACCATGGTGAAGCTGGGCGAGGACGTCTACTTTCAGGCCGGGGGCGGCATCGTCGCCGACAGCGACCCGGAAGCCGAATACGAGGAGACCGTGGACAAGGCCCGGGCACTCATCCGGGCACTCGGCGCGCCCGAGTGGACGGGGGAACCATGAACAAGGTCTATCTGAGCGGGAGTTTCGTGAACGAGGACGAGGCGGTGATTCCGGTGGGCGACCGCGGGTTCCTCTACGGTGACGGGCTCTTCGAGACGATGCGTGCCTATGACGGTCGTGTGTTCCGCATCGACGACCACCTGAAGCGGCTCAAGAACTCGGCGGGACTGTTCCACATCTCCCTCAGGGAGTCGACGGAGGAACTCTCCGGCATCGTCCACGAACTCCTCCAGATGAACGCCCTCACCCAGGCCTACGTCCGCATCACGCTCACCCGCGGGATTCACGGGGGGAACCTCTGGCTCGACACCGGCGAGAACATCACGCTGCTCGTCAACACCCGGGAGTATCACGGCTATCCTTCGGAGGCGTACGAGCGCGGGATGAAGCTGCTCGTGGGCGACACCGTCCGTCACACCCGGTCGGTCATCGGACGGCACAAGACGCTCAACTACCTCGAGAGCCTCATCGCCCGTGACGCCGCGAGGACGGGCGGGTTCGACGAAGTGGTGTTTCTCGACGAGACGGGCTGTGTGACCGAGTGTGCGACGGCCAACATCTTCTTCGTGCGCGCCGGTGAGCTGTGCACCCCGAGTGCCGAGATGAACCTCCTGCCCGGCATCACCCGGGGCGTCGTCATGGAGCTGGCACGGTGGGGGGGGCGGAAGGTGCTCGAACGGAAGTGGAAGCTCAGGGAGTTCCAGCAGGCCGACGAGGTCTTCCTCACCAACTCGCTGATGGAGGTCATGCCGGTGAGTGAGCTGGCGGACACGGCCATCGGCGACGGCGCTCCCGGCGAGGTCACCCTGGAAGTCGCCGCGGCGTACCACCGGGCGGTCGCCGAGGAGTGCGGCGGACAGGACGAGGAGGTCTGAGACATGAGGCGAGTGCCCGTTCGGAGGGCCGGCGCGGTGGTGTTGTGCGCGGTGGTCGTCCTCCTGGCGCGCGCGGCGGACGCGCAGCAGCCGGTCAACGCCCTGGACCCGAAAGCCCAGGAGTTCTTCTGGAAAGGCGACTACGCGAAGCTGGCGGCGGTGTGCGGGGCCCGCTCCCGCAGGGCCGATGCCACGCTCGACGACCACCTGTGGCACGGTCACGCCTGGCAGCTGGCGGGTGAGTGGGCGAAGGCCGTTGATGCCTACAAAGACGGACTGTCTCACATCGAGCGCGAGCTTGCCCGGCCCGAGAGGGCGCCCGTGCAGCCGCGCAGCGGCAAGGGACACCCTCCATCCCATGACGGACGCCTGCGGAAGGAACTCCAGGAGAACTGGGCGAAGCTGGTGCTGCTGATCGGCCGATTGGAACTCGAGATGCTGAACGACCCCGCCGCCGCGGCGAAGACCCTTTCCCAGGGGCTCAAGTACGCCGACGAGGCCTCACGCCCCATCGACGTCATGGCCGCCGACGCCGCAAAGGCGATCGCGGGGCTGAAGCGGCCGGGGACGAGCCTTCCCGGGGACGATTCCCGCCTGTGGACTGAACTGATGTATCCCCTGACGACGCAGCGATACCTGGCCCTGGCCCACGAACGTCTGGGAACCACCCGGGAGGCGCTCGAGTGCTGGACGCGCATCCGCCTGGGCAAGACCGCCTACCGGGCCGCGATGGCACGCACCGACGTGATGCAACTCGCCCGGCTCTGGGCCAAGCTGCCGCCGGGCGCCAAGCTTCCCTCCCTGCCCGTCTTCGCCGTCCTCACCGCCGAGGCGGACACCGTCACCCTCCGGCCCGAGGAGGGCCGGTCGCGACTCGTGTGCTGGAGCATGAACGACTGGACCATCTATGCCCTGGCGCCGCCGCCGGGACAGGCACTCGCCGCAGTTCACATCGGGTGCACCGTCGAACATCCGGGAGAGGGGCTGCTCTACTGCTGGGTCGGCAACAGCGGATACCACATGCAGGGGAGTGTGCGTCTGCTGACGCACAGGTTCCCGGACGTTCCGCTGGACGGTGCGACCTTCTCGTTCGACGTCGAGGTGCCGTATGACGCCGACGTCGTCTTCATCCAGGTGATTGGCCGCCGAGGCGAGGTGAGTGTCGTCGAGATGAAAATCAAGGGGACGCTGCGGGGACGGGGTGGGGCACCGGCGGTGCCCGAGGCGGGACCCCGCGTGTCCACGCAGTATCTTCCCGAGGGCGGCCGGCGCACGCTGGACGGGCAAGACATGCCGGAGAGGTCGACGCCGCCCATGAAGCCCGGACGGCACGTCCTCACCTACACGCATCCCGATCACCCGAAGCCCTTCCGGGGGGAGTTCGATCTCAAGAACGGCGACGGCTTCGGCGTCTTCGTGAACCTCGAGAGTCCCTTCAGGCCGGCCCTCGTTGACCTGCCGAGATTCTCAGAGCTGGGACCTTCCCGTGCCGACATCGTGGGACTCCCCGACGGACGCATGCTGATGGCCTTCACCACCGGTGACGCCTGGCACCGCAAGGTCCTCCTCACCACGAGCACCGACGGCGTCACGTGGGACGAGCCGTGGGAGCTGCCGCACAACGGCGTGTTCAATACCATCAGCCCGTCGATGGTCGTCGACGACGAGGGTGCCGTCTGGATGCTCTACCTCTCGCAGCGGCTGTCGATTGAGCCCTTCTGCAGCGGGTACTATCATCCGTACCTCACCCGTTCGACCGATGGCCGGCGCTGGTCGGCGCCGCGATGCATCCGGGCGCCGGGTTATGCCCAGTACCAGAACACCGCTCAGCTGACCCGGAGTCCCAACGGGGTCTGGTGGGTGTTTCAGAACGGCCTCGTGGGACGGGGCAAGTCACCCGACGACGTCCGGGAACTGCATCCCCTGAAGCTGCCGATCGCCGAGAACGTGTATCCCAATAATGTCGATGCCGTGTTCGACCGCAAGGGCGCCTGTCACGTCGTGTTCGACGATTCCGGACAGGCGATCTACTACTGTCGCACGAGGGACATGCGGATGTGGTCCGAGCCCGTCCGACTGGAGCAGAAACGTGAAGGCTCCATGACGTCACACCCGCAGCTGGTGCTGGACGGTGAGCGTGTGCTGTTCGTGTTCGAGACGACACAGGGCGGCTGGATGAGACGCGGCAGGATGGGACGCGAAGGGCCCGAGCTGGGCGGGGCGATCCAGATGAACAGTCACTGGGCCCCGCTGAACGGTGCACGCGTGTTTCGACGCGGAGACACCCTCTTCCTGCCTTCGGGGGACCGGCGGCCCTGGATGCTCCGGGCCGACGTGGCCGACGCGTTCGGCGGCGGGAACTGAAGCACGGACGATGGAAGAGGATCCGTGGGGCAAGCGGAAAGGGGGCGCCGGTGGGGCGACACCGGGCTTGGACTTCGGGTGCGGCGTTTCTGGTCGTCCTGGCGGTCCTCTGGGCCGGGACGGCGTCCGCACAGGAGCTGGACGGGCCGCTCGACGCGAAGGCCTCACTCAAGCTGCGTCTCGAGGGACAGGACGCCTTCTACGCGGCGGACTACGAGAAGATGGCCGCCATCTACGGCCGATTGTGCGACTCGCCCGCCGCCGAACTCGAGGACCATCTGTGGCACGGTCACGCCTGGCAGTTGTCCGGGAAGTGGCTCGACGCGGTGCGGGCCTACAAGCGGACGCTGCCCCTCATCGAGCGGGACGTCGGCGACCGTCGGCCTCAGCTCCGCCAGCGCGACTGGACCCACCTCATCCTCCAGATCGGCCGGATGGAACACCACCAGCTGCGCGAGCCGGCCGCTGCGGCGAAGACGCTCGCCGAGGCGATCCGTCTGCTCGACAAGGCACGGGCGAAGGTCGACCCGGGCCGGCTTGGCGTCCTCAGGGAACTCGCCCTGGCGCAGGAAGCCGCCGGCGAGATGCGGGCCGCCTTCAAGACGTGGGCACGTCTGCACCGCGACGCTCACCGTGCGGGACGCGAGCCCTTCGGGACGGCGGCCGAGGTGGAACGCATCGCCCGGGCACTGGATGAACTGCCGCCGGGAGAGGGACTGCCGGACACGCCCATGATGTTCGTGCTCACGCCCGACGCGCCGCGGACGGAGCTGAACCTTGACGATGCGGCAGCGCGTGAGCGGTCGTACCGGCCCTCCAGCGGACCCCACGCCCTCTTCGCCTTTGCGCCCCCGCCCGGAAAGGAATTCGCCTCGCTCGAATTCGCGTGCGACATCGAGCAGCTCGCCGAACGGGCCGGTGGACACTTCCGCTCCTTCGTGATGACCGACGACGACCCGCCCCTCAGTGTGACGCTCGGCAGCATCAGCTTCTCCGGAAAGCAGGTCCCCGGCCGCGAGACCACCCGGCAGACATTCAACGTGCCCCCGGGTGTGCGTGCCGTCCACGTCGAGACCGGGTCGTGGAAGGACCATTTCACCGTCCACCGTGTCGAGGTCGAGGCGACGTTCCGTCCCGTGACGAGGGACGCCGAGCCCCTGAAGACGAACGCCAAGGCGTGGGTTCAGACGGAACTCATCCCCGACGCCGGGACGGTGCGCTGCGGGGACCGGGTGCTGACGTCCGGCCGGTCCGTCACCATCGAGCCGGGCACCCACCGGGTGCATTTCGAGGTCCCGGGCATCGAGAGGACCTTCGAGACGGACCTCGTCGTGAGGCCCGGGAAACGCCATGGACTCTTCGTCAACCTGCACAGTCCGTTCCGATGGACCCCGGCCGGGCCGGAGGACCTCGGCGGGTTCCCGCCCGCACGCACCAGCATCGCCCGGCTGCCCGACGGCAGCTTCCTGGCGGCGTGGTGCGCCACCGGCGGCCGGATCATGCTCTCGCGCACCCGCGACCTCGTCACGTGGTCCCGGCCCGAGCCGGCGCCACTGGGCGCCGTCTTCCAGAACATCGCCCCCGCCACCCTCACCGACGCCGACGGCACCGTCTGGCTCGCGTTCTTCTCCGACCGCATCTCACTGATGAAAGCCGACACCGGCGGGTACACCCTGTGGCTGACGAGCACGCGTGACGGCGGGAGCTGGACGCCCCCGAGACCGGTGGCCGTCGGCCAGGTCGGCGGCTGGCCCCTCGGCGCGGTCCACATGTTCCGTGACAAGGCCGGGCGACACTGGGTCTTCTGGCGGGAGGACGCCGCCTCCGGACAGGCCATGACCGACATCCGCAGGCTCGACCCCGTCAGCATCGAGCACGAGGGCGGAAAGCGCCTGCACGTGTGGAACCCGCACGTGACCGTCGACGACGACGGGCTCTACCACATGGTGTTCGACAACTTCGGACGCGGGATCTATCACACGACGTCGAAGGACGGGTGGAACTGGACCCTCCCGAAACTCCTGGTGGAGGAAATGCCCGGGCGGCCGGTCCGAGGTCCACAGCTCATCCTGAGGGGCGCGAGGGCCGTGCTCATGTACGAGACGACGGCCGGCGCCTACGTGGTCCCGGCACGACTCGAGGGGCCGCCCCACAAACCGTGGGAGGGCATGAAGATCACCAACCACGTGATCCCGCTCGGCGGGGCACGATTGACCCTCACGGACGACGGCCGCGTCCTGCTTCTCGCGGGGGCGGACACGTCGTGGCTCTTGTCCACGACACTGCGGGACCTCTTGGGTATCTGACGTGAAACGAACGGACATCGAGGTCCCGAAGGGGGACCGGGACATCCTGATGGTGCCGGCCGCGCGCGAGCTGCCGGGACTGGTGCACGCGAACCGGGAACTCCTCCGGACGCACGACTACCGTCTCTCGGGACGGTCGGCGGCCGAATTCCGCGACGCGGCACGACACGAGGTGATGGAGGCTTCCGGACGGTACACCACGTCGCTCGGCGTGTCCGCGTCCGACTGGTCCGGCAAGCCCGTCGTCATGACCGGTCACCAGCCCGAGTTCACCCACCCCGGCATCTGGGTCAAGAACCACCTCGCCGCGAAACTCGCCCGCGCGACCGCCGGCGTCGCACTCAACCTCGTCGTCGACAACGACGTGCCCCGCGAAGGCGAGCTGGCCTTCCCCGTCCACGCCCACGGGGCCTTCACCCAGCACGGCGTCCAGTTCGCCGAGGTCGACAGCTCCCGTGCGTGGGAGGAGCACACCGACAAGACCTCGTGGCGGTTCGACCGCCTTGCGGGCGAGGTGAACGACCTGCTGCCCCTCGATGAGGACCTCGTGATTGCACGGTTCATGGCGGACGTCTCGGACTGCATGGCGAAGGCGAGAGACGTCGCCCACCTGATGACGCTCCTGAGACGACGATACGAAGAGAGGATCGGTCTCGGGAACCTGGAGATACCGGTGTCGGTGATGAGCGACACGCAGGCGTTTGCGCTGTTTGTGCTGGGCGTGGCGGCGGACGCGCGGCGGTTTGCGGAGACCTACAACGCGGCGGTGCATGAATACCGCCGGGTGAACGGGGTCCGCAGCACGTCACACCCCGTGCCCGACCTCGGCATCGAGGAAGGACGCGTCGAGCTGCCGTTCTGGGTGTGGCGGCCGGGGGGCGAACGACTCCGCCTGTGGATCACCACCGGCGAGACGGCGACGTTCCTGATGGACGAGTCGCCCATCTTCACGCTGCGCGACGCCGACCGGCGCGGGATGCTTGCCGGCAAGCGGGAAGCCTTCGACGCCGCCGCGGAGAAGATGCTCGCCGAAGGGGAGGGGCATTTCAGGATCCGTCCGCGGGCCGTCTCCAACACCCTCTTCTGCCGGATGTTTCTCTCCGACGTCTTCATCCACGGGGTCGGCGGGGCCAAATATGACGCCGTCACCGACGAGATCGCCCGGGAGTACTTCGGCGTCGAGCCGCCCGGGCTGATTGCGTGCTCGGCGACGCTTCATCTGCCCATCGACGTGGCGACCTCGCGTCAGGACGACCTGCGCCGGCTGAGGTGGGAGCTGCGGGATTCCCTCTACAACGCCGACCGGCACATGGACGACCGGCTCCGACGGTCCGCCCCCGTCAAGGAACTCATCGCCGGGAAGCGTCGACTGGTGAGCCGCAACCAGGAACTCCGCAGACGTCCAACGGGCGCTCCCCGCTCGACCCTCCGCAGTCGCCGACGTGACGTCTTCCTCGACATCCGCCGGCACAACGACGACCTCGCCGCCCTCATCGAGCCCAGCAGGCGGGCCCTCCGCGAGGAGATCGCCCGCGTCGAGTCCCACGTCGGCGACGAAACCGTCGTCAAACAGCGCGGCTACGCCTTCGTCCTCTATCCCGAACGGCAGCTCCTCGACTTCTACGCCGAGAACATCGATATCGGCTGACTGGCGGGCCAGGCCCTTGACGCTCAACGACCACCAACCGAAACGACTTTCCGTCGAAGCCATCGTCATCTGTGCGATCGCGGGCATCGTGCTGCCGATCGGGTGGTTCGTGTCTATGAACGCGAACTACGCAGACGGCCCCGAGGTCTGGCCGGGCAATTTCACCCGCTACCTCGTGCCGATGCTATGTCCCCAGGTGTTCTGGCCGTTCCTGCCGTTCGTGGGCTTCGGCATGGTCTCGATGGGGTTGGCGCTCGGGAGCGTCCGACGCTTCGCCGGGTCGTTCGTGGTGCGCTTCGGGCTGATGACGGGCACGATCCTGGCGCTCCAGTATGCGGCCATCCTGGCAGTGCTCCTGGGGTACGTGGAGGAGCCATCCTCGCCCAGCCGTCTCGGCTTCGGGGAGGGACCTGTCACCAGTGTCCTGCTCTTCCTGGGTTTCTCGACAGGGATTCCTCTGCTGCTCATCGGGCTGTGGGTCCTGGTGAAAGGCCGCTTCGGGTGGAGGCTGGCGGTTCTTATCATCATCCCGATGCTGCTCCTCCCGGCGGCCGTTGCGGTCGGCACGGATCTCGACATATACGGGACGGACGAGGGCGTGCCGCTTTTTCTGATCTTCTGCATTCCGTTCTGGTGGCTCACGGTCTCCCTCGCACTTGTGGTGTGGCTGACGCGGCGGGCACCGAAGAGACCGTTTCCGGCCGGGGCGGCACGGCTTGTCTGGGGGGGATGGCTGGTGGCGTATGCCGTCGCCTGGGGCTTGAGCATCGCCCGCCTGGCTCAGATGCTCGCCACGCGGGCGCAGTAACCGGCAGGGGACGAGGTCGAAATCGAGGGTGCTTCAGATGCCGACGGACGAGCGCGAGAGACTGCACCCGGAGACGATCGTCCTCTGCGTGATCGTCGGGATCGTCCTGCCGATGGTCGTCACCGGCCTGGCGGCCCAGGACAACCCCCTTGCCCCGGACTGGCAGTCGGGGAAGTTCCAGGGCTACGTGGCGCTCCTGGGGTCGCGCGGCTCGGCGAGTCCGTTCTACCCCTTCTTCGTCTACGCGATGATCTGCATGGGGCTGGTGCTCGGGAACCTCCGGCGCTTCGGCCGGCTCTTCGTCGTCCGATTCGGACTCCTCACCGGCGTCGTCCTCGCCCTTCAGTACTCCGCCGTCATGGGGATTGCCCTGTGGTGGGACGACCCGTGGTTCGTCGCGCCCGTGGCGATCTCGGCGGCGGTGGGGATCCCCCTCGGACTCTTCGGTCTGTGGGTGTGGGCCCGAAACAGGCTGGGCTGGCGGCTGGCGGTTCTCTTCGCCATCCCCCTTGCACTGGTCCCGCCGATCCTCGTGGTTCTCGTAAGGCCGACTCCCCCCGGTCTGGATGATATCGCCATCGGTCTCTACATTGCGGTGCTGGGCAGCGCGCCCTTCTGGGCCTTGACCGCGTATCTGGTGGTGATGCTCTGGACGCGGAAGCGGGTGCCGGCGGCGCCGATGCGCGCGTCGCTCACGGCGCTGGTGGCCGGGACGTGGCTGGCCGGCTATGCCGTCGCGTGGTGGTACGCCGTCGTCAGGATGTTCGAGGCCTACGCCGCGCTCCCGACGAGCCGCCCGGGCTGCTACGTGGCGACCGCCGCGGCAAGAGGCCACCCCAAATTTGTGAAGTCCCAACCCGTCGTGCTCGATGACGGTACGGTGCTGCACGTGAACGCGCAGATGCGCACGCTCAAGGGCGCCGAACTCGTCCTCAGGGCCGCCTCGCCGCGAGTCCACCGGGCCTGCCGGCGCGTCTACGACACCCTCGGCCCCGCCCTCGCCTTGCGGCTCCGCCATCCCTTCCTCGCCGACGCCGCCTATTTGACGCTCAAGCCCGTCGAATGGCTTGCGTGGGCTGTGCTGCGGTTGCTGATTCCGGGAAGGGGAGACCTGGTGGCGCACCTCTACAGGAGGTAGCAGGTGGCGGGGCGGGAGCCCCGCCACCCGTTGACGGACTCGGCTCACGTCCCGATGGGCTGGGGCTCGCCGGTGATCTGCGCGAAGTGGGTGAGCGTGGTCTTGTCGGCGGTGGTGATGAGGTCGAGGTTGGCCTTCGACTTGACGTCGGCCTCCACGATCCACTTCCTCGCGACGGGGACCTTCTCCTCGTTGATGGACGCCTGCCAGAGGAGTGCATATCCGCATACGACGTCGATGCCCATGTCGACGAGGTTGCGTGCGTAGAGGTCGGTCACCTGGTTGTCGCCCCGGGTCTTCAGCGTCTCCACGGCCTGCTTCACCCGTTCGTGACAGGCGGTCGCCTTTGCGGCCAGGTCTTTCAGCTCGTCCGGGTAGCCGTCGACCGGAAAGTCTTGCGGCACCGCGTCCACGCGTCCGGCCAGCACGCCGCTGACCGCCGCGACGACCTGGAGCTGCGAGGTCCCCTCGTAGATGCTCGTGATGCGGGCGTCACGGTAGAGCCGCTCCAGCTTGTAGTCTTTCATGAACCCGGAGCCGCCGAGGACACTGATCGCCTCGTAGGTCACGCGGTTGCACATCTCACTGCAGTAGTACTTGCACATGGGGGTGAGGAGCTTGGCGAGTTTCTCGTGGCTGCGGAACCCGGCCCGGGCCTCCTTGAGCTTGTCCTTGTCGTCGGCTTCCTTGGCCCGGTCCATGATCCGCTGGAAGCTGCGGGCCCGGTCGACGGCGACCGCGGCGTAGTAGGTGAGTGCCCGGGCGGCGTCGATCTGCACCTTCATCTGGACGAGGAGTTCGGCGACGGCGGGGAAGTCCTTGATGGGTCGGCCGAACTGCTCACGGCTGTAGGCGTAGTCGAGGGCGTCACGGTAGGCGGCCTCGGCGATGCCGATGGACTGTGCGGCGATGCCAAGACGCGCCCCGTTCATCATCGCCATCGCGTAGCGGATGAGCCCGAGCCGACGCTCGCCGATGAGCCTCGCCGGGGTCATGTTGAACTGCAATTCACACGTGGGCGAGCCGTGGATGCCCAGCTTGTTCTCGAGCCTGCGCACCCGCACCGTTGGGCCCCGCTCGGCGTAGAAGAAGCTCAACCCCCGTCCGTCGTCGATGTCCGGCTCACTGCGCGCCAGGACCAGCAGCACGTCTCCGCACCCGTTCGTGATGAACCGCTTCACCCCCTTCAGATACCACTGGTCCTCCGTCTCGCCCGGGATGGCCTTGAGCTGCACGGCCTGGAGGTCACTTCCGGCGTCGGGCTCGGTGAGCACCATCGCGCTGGTCACCTCACCCGCGCAGAACCGCGGCAGCACCTCCGTCTTCATCGCCTCGTCGGCGAACTCCTCGATGGTCTCGGCGATGCCCTGGAGACCGAAGATGTTCATGAGGGAGGCGTCGGCGCGGCTGATGATCTCGATGGCCATGGCGTAGACGAGCTGGGGAAAGTTGAGTCCGCCATGCCTGCGCGGCAGCGTGAAGCCCATGAGGTCGGCCTTGCCCAGACGCTCGATGGCCTCGGCCATCCCACGGGCGTAGTGCACCCGTCCGTCCTCGTCCAGCGTGGGGCCCTCCAAGTCCACGTCCTCGGCACGCGGGGCGATGAAGTCCCCGGCGAGCCCGCCTAAGACCCCCAGCACCCGCTCGTAGCTGTCCAGGGCGTCTTCCACGCTCTCGGGGGCGTAGTCGTGCTCCTCGGCCTGCCTGAACCCGTCTTCCCACGTCTCGATGACGTCGGAAAAGGGGATGGCCCGGAGGAGGAACCGGATGTCGGCGTTGTCACGGAAGTAGTTGGCCACGGTCTTCTCCTAAGTTCTTTTTCTGATTGTGCTTAAGAAGGAAGCGCTCGCGACGGACACGACGGGCCGTGTCGCTCGTCCCGCCGGGAAGGGGGATATTATAGGGGATGCCGCCGGCGTTTCAAGGGTTTTGTCCGGGGCGTGCCGGAGGGCGATTTCACGGTTTTTGGTTTGACATAACTCGGTGCACCGGTTAGGATAAGAATGCTTTACGGGTTCAAACGGGCGATTAGCTCAGATGGCTAGAGCGCCAGCTCGACACGCTGGAGGCCACTGGTTCAAATCCAGTATCGCCCACCATTGCCGTCTCGCCTGGTGGTTATCCACCGGGAGAGGATGATGCCGATCGAGGGCATCCCCGACCGCGAGAAGCACCGGCTCTGCTTCAGATGCCACAAATGGCATGACCCGAGCGAGGGTGACATGGTCACCCCGGAAAGCTCGAGGCCGCTCGGGTGGATCTTTCAGGCGGCGAGAGAGATATCGGGGCTCGAAGGCGAGCAGCGGTTCATCTGTCGCCGCTGCAAGCGTGTCAGACGCGTGACGAAGCTGGCCATCTGGGGATTGCTGGCGGCGTTGCTTGTCTTGGTATTGGTCCTCGACTGGCTGAAAGTCATCTGATATATTCGGACGAGGGGTTATGGAGCGAGGGACAAAGGGGCTAGCCGGTTTGTCCTTGGCCCCTTGACTCCATAACCCCTCGTGTCTTTTTCAGGCCCGCACGGCGAAGGGCGGTTGAGGCGCCAATGGCGAAGGTGACGCTGCCGGACAAATCGGAAGTCGACGTCGCCGCGGGGGCGACCGTACTCGACGCCGCCAAGGCGATCAGTCCCGGTCTGGCCAGGTCGGCGCTCGCCGCACAGATCGACGGGAAGCTCGTCGACCTGAGTGCGCCCATCGAGGGCGACTGCGACCTCAAGCTCCTGACGGACCGCAACCCGGAGGCGCTCGATGTGCTCCGGCACTCCGCGGCGCACCTGATGGCCGAAGCGGTGGGGGAGCTTTACCCGGACGTCTCGTTCGACATCGGTCCGGCGACGGACGACGGGTTTTACTACGACTTCGACATGGAGCACCGTCTGGGACCGGAGGACCTGGAGAAGATCGAACAGACGATGCACGAGCTGGCCGCCGGGAAGCAGCCGTTCGTGCGTGAGGAGATGCCGCCCGACGAGGCCCTCGGGCGGATGCAGGAGGCCGGGCAGAGTTACAAGGTCGAGCGCATCACCGACGCCGCGAAGACCTCCGACGTCATCAGCATGTACCGCACGGGGAGCTTCGTGGACGTCTGCCGCGGACCGCACGTCCCCGACACCGGGAAGATCAAGGTGTTCAAGCTGCTCTCGGTGGCGGGGTCGTATTTCCGCGGGGACGCCAGGAACAAGATGCTCCAGCGTATCTACGGGACGGCGTTCTTCACCAGGGAAGCCCTCGAAGATCACCTGGAGAAGCTGAAGGAGGCGGAGAAGCGCGACCACCGTCGGCTCGGACGCGAGCTGGAGCTTTTCTCCACCAGTCCCGACATCGGCGCCGGACTGGTGCTGTGGCACCCGAAGCTGGGCATGGTGCGTCACCTCATCGAGAGCTTCTGGCGTGAGGAGCACCTGAAGCGCGGGTATCAGATCGTCTACACCCCGCACATTGCGAGCACGCGCATCTACGAGACGAGCGGGCACCTGGAGAACTACGCCGATCTGATGTATTCGCCGATGGACATCGACGGGACGCCTTACTACGTGAAGCCGATGAACTGTCCGGCGCACATCGTGATGTTCCAGGTGCGTCCGAGGAGCTACCGCGAGCTGCCGCTGAGGTGGTGTGAGCTGGGGACGGTGTACCGGTACGAGCCGGCGGGCACCCTGCACGGGATGTTCCGTGTACGGGGGTTCACCCAGGACGATTCACACATCTTCTGCACGCCCGATCAGCTGGTGGACGAGGTGGTGGGCGTGCTGGACCTGGCCGCCTTCATGATGGAGGCGTTCGACTACACGTGCAGGTACTACCTGGCGACGCGGCCGGAGAAGTCTCTGGGCACGGACGAGGAGTGGGAGCACGCGACGGCGAGTCTCAAGGAGGCGCTCGAGCGCCGCGGGCTCGACTACGAGATCGACGAAGGGGCCGGGGTCTTTTACGCCCCGAAGATCGACATCACGATCGCCGATTCCCTGGGCCGGGAATGGCAGGGGCCCACCATCCAGGTGGACCTGAACCTCCCGGGCCGGTTCGACGTCAACTACGTCGGTCCCGACAACCAGTCGCACCGCGTGGTGATGATTCACCGGACGGTGCTGGGGTCGATGGAGCGGTTCATCGGCGGTCTGATCGAACACGTGGGGGGGGCGTTTCCGCTGTGGCTTGCTCCCGAGCAGGTGCGCGTGATCCCCATCGGCGAAAGCCAGCAGGACTACGCCGGGGGGGTGCTCGACCGACTGAAGACCGAGGGAATCCGCTGTGGACTCGACGACCGCAGTGAAACCATCGGCGCGAGGATCAGGGATGCGACGATGGAGAAGGTGCCTTACATGCTCGTTGTGGGCGCCAAGGAGGCACAGGCCGGGACCGTAGCCGTGCGGGCACGCACCGAAGGCGACCTGGGAAGTTCGTCTCTGGATGACTTCGTCGTCCGTGTCAGAGATGAGGTCGCAAGGCGGGGTGCTTCGCGGACCGACAAGGGGACTTCAGCATAGCAGAGAGGGGGTGAGCGCTTATAGCCAAGCAAGGTATGAGGATGAACGATCAGATCACGGCGGAAGAGGTCAGGCTGATCAACGAGAGTGGCGAGAAC
>DATKVD010000495.1:0-8530 GCA_035530235.1 Planctomycetota bacterium
ACGTCGTCACGTCCGTCGAGCACTCGGGGCTCGAAAGCGTCTACTCGAACGAGGTCTGCGTCTCGGTGACCGGCCAATGGGTCGGTGCCGCCACGGTGTATGTCGAAGCCGAATCGGGAAAGCTCGAACTGCCGATGCGCGAGGCGTTCGGCCCGGCGGTCGCCTCCGACGAGCACTTCGTCTGGCAGACGAAGGCCGAGGAACCGGGCAGCGCCACACTCAAGGTCGACCTCCCCAGAAACGGCAAGTACGTCGTGAAAGCACGCATGTCCGGGAACGACGCCGCAGATCCCTGGTCGCTCGCCGTCGACGACGCAAACCCGGTCGTCGTTCCCGCCGCGGTTCCGACGTCGCAATGGCAGTGGGTGAGCATGCCCGGGGTGTTCGACCTGAAGAAGGGCGAACACACGCTGACGTTTTCGACGAAGCACTTCGGCGCCGCGATCGACTCAGTGCTCGTGACCACGGACGCGGCGTATCAGCCGGCCGGGCTCGGCACCACCGACGAGACCCCGCCCGGGAAGGTTGACACGCTCGCCGTCAAAGAGGCCGACACCTACGACGTGACGCTCACGTGGGAGAGCGTCCCCGACGCCGACGTGCACCACTACAACGTCTACCGCGGCACCGGCGGGGCGGTCGAGGCGAAGCAGCGATGTCTCGTCGGCTCCCCCGATGAGGCACCGTTCGTCGACTGGGGTCTGAAACCCGAGACGACCTATCAATACACCCTCACCGTGGTGGACCGGCGGGGGAATGAATCCGCCCGTGGAAACGTCGTCACCGCGAAGACGGCACCGATGGCCCGGAAGCGCTTCCTGCACACCATCGACATGGGTCAGTCGGGGGGCGCCGTGGGCGTCCCCCGACAGACCGACGGCTCCGTCCTCCTCCAGGGCGACGCCATGAAGCTCGACGTCCCGATCACCGTCCCCGTCGACGACGACTACGTGATCTGGTGCGACGCCCTCCTCCCGCAGGGCAACGCCTCCACGTCCTTCGTCAGCATGGACGATACGCCGGAACGCCGGTGGATGTTCTACTATGACGCGTCGCAACTCGGCGGCGGACGACGTCCGAACACGGAGTGGACGTGGGTGCTCATTACGCCGCGGGAGTACGAGGCGCAGGGACGGTTCACATTGACGGCGGGGGACCACAAGCTGACGCTGCGCGGCGGGAACGTCAAGATCCGGAAGCTCGTCGTCACCAACGACTTCAGCTTCGTGCCGAAGGGCCGACTGAACACGCTGTATCTGTATTGAGCAGCCGCTCCGCCTCGTGAGGAGACGGACATGAGCTGGACGTGCGCGGGGGCCATTGCGATCGTGGTTCTGGTGCTGTTGTCGGTGCTCGAAGGCTGTTCGGCGAAGCAGCCGGCCCGAGGCGAACCCGTCGGGATCGTCAGCCACATCAAGGTCGTCTCAGACAAGGTCGCGGACGTCTCGAGCATCGAGGCGTGGCGGCAATCCTACATCAACCCAGGGATGACCGACAGGGAGAAGGCACTCGCGGTGTGGGAGACGGTCGTCGCTCACCAGCACCAGGACGCCCCGCCGATCGAGTTCCTCCACAACCCCGAGAACACCGTCCTGGACCCCATCAAGATGTTCAACGTCTACGGGTATTCGTTCTGCAGCGTGCACGCCTCGCACCTAGCGGCGATGGCACGTGCCGCCGGGCTCACCGCCCGCAACCAGAGCATCCAGCGACACTGCACGGCCGAGGTCTGGTGGGACGACGCCTGGCACATGCTCGACGCATCGCTCGTCAACTACTTCCCCAAGCCCGACGGGACAATCGCCTCGGTCGACGAGATCATCGCCGCCATCACCGAATGGTACAAGGAGCACCCGGAACTCAAGGGGAACCCGGACGCGCTGGAGACGTTCCGGAAGAACCCGGGGTGGAAACAGGGCCCGAAGCTCCTGGCCGATTGTCCCTTCTACGGGGAGGACGGGCTGCTTCCGGCCACCTTCCCGTGGCAGTGCGGGTGGCCCGAGACCATGCGGGAATACGACGGCACCCGGCAGTTCGTCTACGAGAGCGGATACTCGATGGGGTATCAGGTGAACGTGCAGCTTCGCGAAGGCGAGCGGCTGGTGCGCAACTGGTCCAACCGGGGACTGCACCTTCAGATGGGAGAGACGGACAAGGCCGGCAGAATTCCACAGAGCCTCGAAGGCAAGATCGGCGAGGGGCCGTTCCGCTACTCGCCGAAGTACGGCGACCTTGCGCCCGGACGCATCGGCAACGGTGTTCGCGAATACGACGTGCCCCTGGCGTCGGGAGCGTTCCGCGGCGGGGCGCTCCGTGCCGAGAACCTGGCCGCGACAGCCGACGACAAGAGGACCCCGGCGGTACACGTCAAGGACGCCGCAGAGACGGGCGTCCTGGTCATCCGTATGCCATCGAGCTACGTCTATCTCGGCGGCGAACTGAAGTTCAAAGCGGTGGTCGGCCGGGGCGGAGAAATCGTCGTCTCCTTCTCCGACAACAACGGGCTGGACTGGAGGAAGGTGAGGACCATTGCGAAGTCGGGAGACGTGACGCTCGACCTCAAGCCCCTGGTTTTCCGCCGGTACGACTACCGTCTGAAGTTCGAGATGGCCGGCGCCGGGACCGGCCTGGACGCGCTCTCGATTCGGCACGACGTCCAGCATTCGCAGCGGCCTCTCCCGGCGCTCGCACAGGGGAACAACACCATCACCTTCAGCACCGCACCCGACGAGGGCACCGTCACCCTCGAAGGCAGCACCCTGATGAAGAACCGGGGAAAGCAGCTCGTCTACACCGACTTCCACCCCGTGGTGGAGAACCTCGGCGAGCCGATGCTCTCGGTCAAGGGGCGTGAGGGGGCCATCACGTTCCCCGTGACGACGCCCGGCGACATGACGCGCCTGCGCGTCTTCACGTTCTACCGGGCCAGAGACGCCCGTGACCGCTGGGAGGTCGAGACGTCGTTCGACGACGGACAGACCTGGAAGCCGCTGGGCCCGCTCGAGGGACCGCACAAGGCGATGGGGAAACCGTTCGTCCTCACGGACGTCCCCGCCGGTGCCCGCTCGGCGCTGGTGCGTTGGCGGGGCGCCCAGCGCAATGCGGCGCTTCTCTTCAACGTCCGCATCGACGCCGATTACCGTGAGCCTCACGGCGGGTTCCGTCCCGTCAAGGTGACCTACGTCTGGGAGGAGGCCGGCGTGGAGAAGCACCACGTCCACGTGGCACCAAGCCCCAGGGAGACCTACGAGATCCACTGCGACGGAAAGCCCCTCATGAGAAGTCTCACCGTCGAACTGGCCGGGGAGTAGCCGACACCGTGGTGTGCCAAGCGGCGGAACGTCCTCGTCGCAGACGGGGCGGGTCGCTCAGAGGTCGGGCGGGACAGGCGGCGGTGTCTGACGCGGCGGGCCGGTCTGAGGGGTCTGTGCCCGTGCGAGCGCGGCCCGTTGGAACGCCTCGCCGGCGCTCGGCCGCGTGATGAGCACCAGCATGACGATGCTGTAGGCCAGCCAGAGGCAGAGGACGACGACGGCCGTGGCCAGCGCGATGGTCTTGACGAGTTCGCGCGACCCCGCCGGCATCGATGCCTCCGGCGGCAGCTCCATTCGACGGATCGTGGTCACGGCGACGCCCCCGCCCGCAACGTCGATCGCGATCCCAAGAACCAGAAGCGCAACGGCGGCCGTCCTCGCCCACGATCGCAGCCGAAGAAGCCCCGCACCCGTGAAGATCCACGCCGCGCCCAGGACCAGCTTCGCCGGCACACTCACCATCACCCACCCACGGTTGAGCGTTGCCGCCTTCTCCATCTGCTCGGGATGCAAGGACAACCGAACGATGGCCCACGTGGCCGTTGTGACGACCAGCCCGCCCAGGATGAACCCCATCACCGCCACCGCCGTCACCGTCCCGGGACAATGGATGCGCTCGTCACCCACCATCGTCATTGTGCTTCCCTCCCCGCATCCACGCGCACGTTGCCCCTCTCAACCGTCCTCCTTTGTATTGTCGTGTACAACCGAGTCCCCGTCAATCGGATTCTGACACGCCAGGCGCAAGCGGAATCCTCATTGACAGGGCGGCGCAAATCCGATATAGTAGGGGGTGTAGTGCCGAGGTGGCTCAGCTGGTAGAGCAGGGCTTTCGTAAAGCTCAGGTCGTGGGTTCGAATCCCACCCTCGGCTCCATCAAGGAAAAAGGGACGGCCAAGGCCGTCCCTTTTGCTTTCTGCACAGGAAATCATGGCACGGCCGGGCAAGCCAGCCGTGGCACGCTGTTCTATCGGTTGGCGTAGCGCCAGTGTGCCCGCAGCTGGTCCATGTAGGCCTGGAGGTGTGTGCCGGGACACTGTGTGGGCGGCAGTCCGAACATCCGCTTCACCTCACGGTGCGTGTGGATCCTGTTCGACGGGATGCTGTACCTCTGCGTGAGCATCGTCAGGAGTTTCTGAAGTGACTGCGTCTGCGCCGTGGGGACGTGCTGTTGGTTGAAGTTGCCCAGCAGGCAGATGCCGATGTTGGCACGGTTGGCGGTGGAGTTGCCGGCGTGTGCCCCCTGATACTGCATCGGACGTCCCTCCCACACCGTCCCGCTCGGATCGATGAGGAAGTGATAGGCGATGTCGCCCGCCCCGAGACCGCCACTCGCCTTGGTCTTGATCTGGTGTGCCCGCATCGCCCTCAGGTGTCCACCCACGGCCGGGGCCGACATCGCCACGGCGGTGTTCCCCTCGTGATGGACGGTGATGCACGTCGGTGTGCCCATCGGGTCCAAGAGACTGACGATCGGCCTGGCATTGGCCCACTCGCTGCGTCGATGAATGGCCATGTCGCCGGGGACCTGCGGCTCCGGTGTCGGAGCGGGAGACCTTCTCTCCCACGTGGGTCTGGGGGGGATGGGCGCCGGACGCCAGCTCACGGGCTGAGGCGACGCACACCCCACGGCGACAACGATAAACGACACGATGGCGAGGGCAGTGTATCTCGACAAGGGCTGATCTCCCGGTCGGGGCCGGCTTCGGCCTGTCAAAGCGTATCGGTCACAATACACTTATTATCGGCGCTCCGGGCCGCGGGATTGACCGATATCCGGCGACTTCACCGGGATTCCCCTCCCGGACGTCCCGGGGACGAGACCGTCACCTTCACCCGTCGGCATGCGTCACCGGACGTCATGAAAAACTCCACAATGAGCCGTGCCGACGACAGGTCCTCGTACGTGTGGTCCGCCGCGTACGGGTTGTACCCCCGGAACGGCCACCATACCCTCGCCGGTGCGTCGAAATCGAGTGACACGGCGTCCCACGCCAGCGTCCGCACGCCCGACACCTCCCAGTCCTCGTCGCCCAGCGACCGCTCTTCGCCGTTCAGCCGCACGGTCCCCCCGTGGTGCACCGCGGGCTGAAGGTGAAAGCACACACGCTGATCCCCATCCACCCCCACGACCCGTGCGTCGATCTGGAACGTCTGCTCATCGACGACCTCGACCGTCAGCATCGCCTGGAAGGTATCGTAGACGGCGTCGACGTGCGTCACGTCGTCGTCGAGTGAGGTCGACCTGGGGAGGTGGTCGGGGCGCGTCGAGGCGGAGACGAAGGTCGCCGCCTCGGGGTGCTGCTTGCAGTTGGCGCCGCTCAGGATGCGTCCCGCCGACGTGTGGTAGAGCGAGAGGAGCGACTGCCGCTCCATCGCCCACGGCACGGTGTCGAAACTCGGCGTCACGATGCCCGACAGTGCCCACATCCAGGCGTGGGCCTTCCGGACGCCGGCTGTGCGGTGGAAGCGGTGTGTGAACGTGTCGTCGTCCATCGGCAGCCGACCCACCGGGCCCGCATGGTAGTGCACGTAATTCTCGACGAGCCGGTAGTGTCCCCCGATGCCGTAGCGACTGCCGCGGCACAGGGCACGGCTCAGAACGTCGCACAGCGCGCGTCCTTCGGGCGTTCGGCTCATCGCGAAGTGCGCCCACGGCGAACTCGACGTGTGCTGCTGACGGCCGTCGAAAAGCGGGATGGGCCCCCCGTCCGGATAGTACGTCCGTGCCATGAAGGGCACGGTGCGCTCGACCGCGGCACGGGCCTCTGCATTCCCCGACCACTCGGCGTACTCGGCGACGCCGGCGAGGGAGACCTGTGCGTACGCGATGACGGGTCCCTCGTACTCGGGCCAGCACCCGTCGGCGTCCTGGAGTTTCAGGAAGCGGGAGACGAAGGCGTCGGCCGTCGTGCACCACGCGGGCTCGTCCAGCGTCATGCCGGCCCGGTAGATGAACGCGGCGCGGGTGACGGCGTGGTTCGGGGACGTCCCGAACGACCGGGTGTGGAAAGGTCCGCCGAGGGCGTTCCACTCGCGGATGGATTCGGCGACGTACCCCGCCGCCGCGTGCAGCTGCCGCCGCCAGCGTGCCGAACGCTCGGACCCGAGCTCCTCCTCCAACAGCAGCAGTGTCTCCAGCCACGCGTAACACAGCCACTGGTCCACGTGGTGAATCTGGTACCCGCGCTGGTCGTACCGGAAGCGTCCCTGCTCGTCCGACTGCGAGGCCAGGAAATCTCCGCTGCGGATCGCCGCCTCCAGCAGACGTGCGTCACCGGCGAACGGGTTGTGCGGGTGCTCGGTGCGCCACAGGAACCCCAGCGGCCAGAGCGGCGTCTGACTGCTCGGGTGGAAGGGCTTCGCCCCCTTCCACGACCCGAAACACCCGTCTTCATCCTGGGCCGACAGCATGTCTTCCACGGCGGCCGCCACGATCGCCACGTAACGGCCGGGAAGGGCAATGGCTGCCAGGTCCTCCTCGGTACTCATCACGTCTCCAGTATCCGTGTCAGGGAGCCGCCTGCGTCCACAGCCGCCGGTCGCTTTCACCGGATTCTACAGACGGGTGGGAAATGTCAAGTGTCTGCTGCGCGGTTTTTTCGGAAAGAGAGGACGAAGGACGCTCCTTTGCCGCCGCCCGGTGCCGCCGACAGCATGGGGGGGACAGCCATTTGACAGGCTCATGGCCCCGGGCAGGTCGAAGGGGAGCCCCACCACGCAGACACCCCAAAACACCGGAGTGAGACGCCGCCGTCGCCGTGGGACACGAAAAAAGGGCCGCCCGTTCGGGCGGCCCTTCGCAATGCGTGATGCCGTCGAGACGCTAAGTCGTGCTTTTCTTCTCCTTGGCTTCCGCCTCCTTCTTCTTCTTAGCCTTCTCGAGGACATACGATACGTATTTCGACGCGGTCGCACCGTTGCTGAACCTTCTGGGCCCGAGGATCTTGACGGTGAGCTTCAACTCGCCCTTCTTCTCCTCGATCTGCTGCTTGAGTTCCTCGATTTCCGCGTCGACCTTCGCCTTCTCGGTCTCGCTCTCGCACTTTTCCCGTTCGATGGTCTTCTTGCGAAGCTGCGCACGAAGCTTCTCGATCTCCACGGAGGTGGGCTGGTTGTCCTTCACGGTCTGTCTGTTCTGCTCCCGGAGGTCGGAAACGCGTCGCTTGAGCTGGCCGTAGTCCGTGTACGTCTTGCAGGTGACGTCGAGGCCGGCTTCCTCGGTCAGAACGTAGTAGATAATGGTGGGCGTACGGGAAGAGCTGCTGGAAGAGGTCCCGACACGGGACCCGCTCGGCCGACTCGGCCGGGAGGTGCCTCAGGCCCCACTCGCACACTGGACGGACAGGAGAACGACCAGCACGGCCAACGACGCGGCAAACCACTTCCTTCGCATGAGTCTTCCCCCTTGAGCCCGCTCGGGCTCTCATGACTTGGTCGGTTCACCTATATATACCCGCCGGGGGGCCGATGTCAAGCAGTTACCCAATATTCTCGCACCCAAAGCAGGTTTCCGGCCCGAAAAGGGTTGAGGCGCCGCCACCCGGCCGCGAGACACCCCGCAAATGGCCCTGCCATTCGGGGCGGACGCCACGATCTCGATGTAGCGGTCGGACAGCCGGATGTCTGCCGGATTGTCTTCCGAACGCATCGGGTTTCCTCATAACTGTCTCATTTCGAGGCAGACGGCGGATTCCACGCCGCCCCGCCGCGGCAGAAGGGCAGGGGGGGTGCTCACGGACACACACGGTCGTGCACTGACCGTTGAGTTCAAGGGGTTCTACAGACCCCCGCAGGACATCAGAGGCAATTCCGCATGAGGACCACAAGTCTTCGGAGAGCACGGTCCCGGCGTGACGGCAAGTCCCTGACACGCATCCACTTCGGGCCGTCGGCCGGACGTGGGGCGCCCCCGGGGCGAAAAAGTCCTTGACACCTCCATGCCCGTGCGGCCATTATCATGTGCTCGACGTCGACGGCAGGAAGCGACACTCAAGCCGGACGCGTTTCCCGACGATGATGATGAAAGACGCCCACGGGGGGCGCTTCCGTGCCGGTGAGCTTCCGCAAGCCTCCATGCCGCAGCACCGTTCGGAATGCCGGTCCTTGAAGTCGACGCGAGCGACTCACGACCTCTCGGAGTGCACATGACAACGGGAAATCTCGCCTACGTGACGGGGGGCACGGGACTGGTCGGATCCCACCTCATCGAGCGG
>DATKVD010000496.1:0-3468 GCA_035530235.1 Planctomycetota bacterium
CCCGACAACCCGCTCGGCGCCTGGACCGACTTCTGGAGCGCCAACACCGTGTGCATCCGCCACGACCACGGGGAATACACCGTCTACGGTCACCTTCAGAACGGGTCCATCACCGTGAAGGTGGGCCAGCAGGTGAAAGCCGGGGACGTGATCGCCCGCGGGGGGAACTCGGGCTCCTCGGGCTGGCCTCACATGCACTGGGCGATGTACGACCGGGACGGGATCGGGCTTCCGGTCACGTTCAGCGACTTCGTCGAGGTCACGCGCCAGGGCGACACGAAGATCGAATCGGGACGTGCGCACGAGAACCACATCTACCGGAACAGCTTCGGTGAGGCGCCATGAGGCTGCGAGGGGCTCATAGGGCGGCGGCGGTTGCGGCGGCCGTGCTGGCTTCGGCGGCCGTGCTCTGCGCCGGGACCGTCGTCACCAACGAGGGGAAGGCCTACACGGGCAAGGTGACGGTGACGGCACACGTGGTCACGTGCGTATCGCCCGGGTATAATCGCACCTTTGCGCTGCCGGTCATCCGTGAGATCATCCTCTCGGGCGAGGAACGGGCGCAGTTCGAGATCCGCAAGCGGAAGCTCCCGCCGCTGGATGCCGAAGCACACTACCAGCTGGGGATGTGGCTGAAAGCCAGATACCGGCACGGAGAGGCACAGACGTATTTCCGAAAAGCGGTCACGATAGACCCGGACCACGAGGGTGCACGGACGGAACTGGGAGAGGTGCGCGACGGAAACGCGTGGAAGTATTCGCCCGTCCTGCACCGGAACATGGTGTACGACTGGGTGGGAAGGGAGGCGGTTCCGTTACACCTGGGCCTGGCACGTCAGCTTCTCCAGCTCAAGCGTGCGGACCTCGCCGAGAAGGAGCTGCGACGGGTGCTCCAGTCGGACCAGATCAACGCCACCGCCATCGCCATGATCCGTCCGCTCATCGCCGACTACAAGTGCCGGAACCGGTACAGGCTGCCCTTCACCGGGACGTGGCAGGCGATCTCCGGTCCCACCCGCTACGGTCACGGCGGGTACAGCTACATGCTGAACGCGTGGGACTTCCGGAAGGTGGACGAGGCCGGGCGGTTCTGGTCGGGCCCGCCGACGACGCTCAAGAACCACCTCACCTTCGAGCAGCCGGTCTACGCGTGTGCGGACGGGGAGGTCTACGAGGTGCGCGACCGGTTCCCCGACAACCCGATCGGAACGGTCGCGCCGCTCGAGCACGGCAACCGTGTGCTCATCCGACACGCCGAGGGCGAGCGCAGCGTCATCGGACACCTCCAGAAGGGGTCCGTCGTCGTGAAGGTCGGCGACAAGGTGACGCAGGGGCAGCTCATCGGACGCATCGGGAACTCCGGACGCTCGGGCACCCCCCACATCCACTTCGCCATCTTCGACGAGGACGGCATCTCGCTCCCGATGACGTTCATCGATTTCGACGTGGTCGATCCGACGGGCCCGCGTCACGTCGAGACCGGACCGATCGAGCTGGGGAAGGTCTACGACAACCGCTTCGAGGAAGCCCCGAGGAAGCCCCGATGAGGAGACACCCTGTGTCCGGTGAGCGCCCGAACCTGCTTTTCATCATGACGGACCACCAGCGGGCGGACAGCCTAGGCGCGGTCCAGGCGGGCGTCGAGGTGACGCCGCATCTCAACCGTCTCGCCTCGGGGGGCACAGCGTTCACGCGGGCCTATAACACCTGTCCCTTGTGTGTGCCCGCACGAACGGCACTCGCCACAGGGAAATACCCGACGAAGACCGGCGTCATCCACAACGACTGGAGAGGCGTCACGGCAGGCAACCACAAACCGGTTCACCAGTGCCTCGCGGAAGCCGCCTGCGAGGTCGGACACCTCGGCGTCAACCACGTCCGCGTCAAGCCGGTCCTGAAGGAGCGCGTCCCCTTCTCCGTCTTCCTCGACAAGACCGATTACATCGCACACCTCCGTGCGAACGGGCTCGAGGAGATGCACCGCGAGTGTCTTGACGCCCTGCGCACGCACATCCTCGTCCGTCACGGGGGAGAGACCATCCGGCAGGAGTACTCCTGGACCCCGACGGCGGTGTGGCCGGCGGGGTCGGAGCACTTCCTAGACAATTTCTTCGCCGACCGTGCGGTGACGTTCCTGCGGGCCGAACGTATCCGGCCCTTCGCCCTTTTCGTGTGTCTCTGGGCGCCTCACCCGCCGCTCGCCGTGCCCGAGCCCTACGCCACGATGTTCGACCCCGCGAAAATCGACCTGCCCGAAAACGTCGGCCTCGCGGCCGAGGGGGAACCCGCCGACCGCAGGACGGGCGACGCGGCGCTCCTTGCCGAGGGCGTCTCGATGAATGAGTGGCGGAAAGTCTGGGCCGCGCACCTCGGACTCGTGAGACTCGCCGACGACGCCTTAGGCCGGATGGTCGCCGCGCTGGAAGCGGGCGGACACGCCGACGATACGACGATCGTCTTCACCTCGGACCACGGCGACCACCTCGGCCAGCACGCCATGTACCAGAAGATGGAGATGTACGAGCAGGCGATCCGCGTGCCGCTGGTTTTCCGTGCGCCGGGCGGGTCCGCCGGGAGCTTCGACACGCCCGTCTCGCACCTCGACGTGATGCCGACGACGCTCGAGCTTATGGGGCTGGACGTCCCGGACGACCTCGACGGCGACTCGCTCGCCGAATCGGTCCTGTCGGCGACACCCCCCGCCGAGAAGCACGTCTTCAGCATGTATGCGGGCAATCACCGCATCGGCAGCCACCGAAGAGCCGCCGTCACCGGACGGTGGAAATACGTCTACGACCCGGCCGACGTCGCCGAGCTTTACGACCTTGAAACCGACCCTCTGGAGATGCATAATCTGTCGGCGGAGACGCGACACGCCGGTACCGTCCGTGAGCTTCACGCGGCGTGCCGGGCGTGGCACGAAAGCCGGGGCGACCGCATCCGGTTCTGAACGAGGTGCAGGACATGTACTTCAAGATCCTGAGCATCGCGGTCGGTGTGCTGATGGTTGTGAAGGGCCCCGTCATGCACCTTGCGGGACGCCGGTGGCCCCGGTTCGCAGCGACGGCGGCATACCCCGAGAAGCAGCCGTTCGGGGCGTGGGTGGCCGGGGTCGGCGGACTCATCGTCATCGCGGTCACGTGGTGGATGCAGCTCAGGCAACCGGTCGCCCACGCGTGGATCGCGACGCTCGTCGTGACGCTGACGCTCGTCATGCTCTCGCAGATGCTCTTCAACTACCGGCGGTTCCGTGCGTTCGCCCTCAAGGTGATGAAGGAGCGTCCGGGGTATTTCGTGGTGCTCAACGTCGCCGCCGGCGTGCTCGGGGGCGTCTTGATCCTCCTCGGGATACTCGTTTACTGACGCGAAGTCCAGCAGCCGCGTGACAGGATATCATCATGACCGCATTCGACTGGTCACTCCCCTACCCCTCGCGTCGGAGTCCGGTGCTGGCGCGGAACGTGGTGG
>DATKVD010000497.1:0-5561 GCA_035530235.1 Planctomycetota bacterium
GATTCCGCGCGAGCAGATCGTCCCAGTACCGGAGATAGCCCTGCACGTGCAGGTTCTCGTTCATCCCCTGGCGGTCTTCCTTCTCGTTGAGGCGCCAGTGCTCGAGGGGTTCGAAGTTGTGATCCTGCCGGTAGATCCGGATGCCGTTGTCCCGGATCAGTCGGCAGACGTGGTCGGTCAGCCACTGACGGCAGGCCGGGTTGCCCAGGTTCAGCAGGCGATTGTCGTTTCCCTCGACCTTGAGCAGCCAGTCCGGGTGCTCGCGATCGAGTTGCGTGCCGGGTCTCACCCGCTCCGGCTCGAACCAGATGAGCAGATCGGCGTCGTGCCGGGCGGCACGGTCGGACACCGGCTTGAGACCGCTGCCGAACCGCTCGGGGTCGGGCTCCCACGTGCCGGTCTCCCACCATTTCCGCTGGTGTTCCGTGTTATAGCACGGATACCACCCCGCATCGATCCACCAGACGTCGATCGGGATGCCCCGCTCGGCCCACCGCTCGATGTAGCGGACCTGGTTGTCCCCGGTGGCGGCCGTGAACTCCTCGCCCTCGTCGGTTCCGTGACCGACCAGTCGCGGCCCCAGCGGCCGGCCGTTCGGTCGCGGCAGCAGGTGCTCCCGGTACCAGCGCCGCCAGAGATTCGCGGCTCGCAAGGCATCGCCTGTCCAAGACATGACGGCCATCCGCGGCGTGCGGATCGTCTCGCCCGGCATCAGCTGCAGGTGGGTCTTCTCCTGGCCGGCCTGCACCCGTACCCCGTCGGGAAGTCCGGTGAACGCGGCCGACCACTGGGCCGGCCAGCCGATCGCGATGGACAGCCCGCATCCCTCGAACATCACCCGGTAATAGGGGAACGCCCGGTCGCACGGACGCCCCCCGGTCGGGGCGAAGCGAAGCGACCCGCCCTCTTGCACGCGGGTCTCCCGGAACGTGTATCCTTCCTCGCTGTAGAAGTCGCCGTTGCAGTGCCACAGTACCGGCGAAGCCCCCTCGAATGTCCCGTCCAGCGCCAGGATATCGCTGAGGATCGGCGTCGGCCGGCTGCCCGTGTGCGTGAACCACGCCGTCCATTCCACCACGGGGTAGTCGAGATACTCCACCCACTCGACGCGGAGATTCAGCCCGGTCTTCGGCTGGCGACCCTCGAAGACCGTTTCCATGATGTTGGCATCCACGCGGCGCTTCCGGACAGACGGTTCCCAGTCGGCCGGTATGCCGGTGATCGGCTTCCCGTCGAGCTTGAAGGAGACGGGAAGACCGGCGGGGCTCGACACGAACCGCCCCGTCCATTCGCGGCTCTTGGCCATGTCGGCCGAATCGGTCTGAGACAAGATACGTGTGTTCATGGGTTCCTGCGCTCCCTGATTCCGCCGCCGCTGTTGCGGCTTACGGCCCCTTCGTCTAGGGTTCGCGTTCCAGCTTCACGATGAACACGTCCTGGCGGAAGCGTCCGGCGCGGTCCTTGCCGAGCGTATCCTCCCAGTTCGAGGTGAACATGAAGAAGCGTCCGTCCTGCGAGACGTTCCCGCGCGGGGTGTCCCAGAAATTGTACGGCTGAGTTGCGGCCATCTTCGTCCGGTCGCGCGGCATGGCTCTCTGTCCGTCCGCGTCCCGTGCGGGCATGTGGACGACGCTGCGGTGGTGTGCGAAGCGCCAGACTCTCTTCGAGCCGTCGGTCGCCACGGCAATGACTTCGTCGCCCCACGCGCACTTCGGGTCGCCGCGTTCCAGCGGGTGATACGTGCTCATCAGGACCGGGACGTGCTTGCCCTCGCGCGCGTTGTTCCACGACTGGTGACTGTCATACGCGAAGTAGGGCTCGCCCGGCGGGTGAGGCGCCAGCACCTTCGGGTTCCTGAGTCCCTCCGCATCGAGCGTCCGGTAGAGCATGATGTGGGGGTCGTTGACCATGTCGCCGTAGCCGACGGCGCGATGTCCCATGGCCTGGACGGTCATCGGGTAGACGGTCCCCTGCTCCACGTCCCAGACCCAGGGCACGTTGGAGCCGCGGCCGGGCGTCGTCCAGATGTAGCGCCCGCTGCGGTCGATCTCCGAGGCGTGCTGCGTGAATTTCACCGCATCGGGGATCGGCTTCCCGTCGATGGTGCCCTCGAGCGTGTTCCACACGTGAGACTTCCCCGTCTTGGTGTCGTACCACAGGAGGTACATGTCGCGGTTCTGTCCGTCCCCGCCGAACGTGAGGTTGAGGCAGTCGTTCGCGCTGACGCCGAAGGCGCCGAGGTGTCTGTTGACGACCTCAAGACCCGTCACCCTGGTCACGTCCAGCACGTCGGCGGCTTCCTTCGCGGCGAAGTCGAACCTGACGATGACGTTGCGCCGGACGTCCTTGCCGAAGCAGACGTCCTTCTCGCGGTAACTGAACGGGGTGTCGCCCCCGATGCCGGGGAGGGTGTCGAGGCCCGGGATGCGCGAGACCTTGAGCGTCTTCGGGTCGAACCGGAACGGGATGGCGCGGCCCCCGCCGGTCTGGACCACGAAGAGCGTCGAGTCGGTGTTCCACGTGTTCTGCGCCGCGCCCGCCGGGGTGTGGACCGGGTCGCTGTTGAAGGTCTTCTCGTCCGAGACGCGCACGAGGGGGCATCCGAAGGTCGGGTCCTCGAAGGTGAACCCCGCCGGGCCGATCTTCGGCAGGTCAGGCTTGGGGTA
Organism: Planctomycetota bacterium; assembly: GCA_035530235.1. Taxonomy (GTDB): domain Bacteria; phylum Planctomycetota; class DG-23; order DATKVD01; family DATKVD01; genus DATKVD01. The sequence goes on from DATKVD010000497.1 coordinate 2,667, forward strand.
GTGCTTCGTGTCCGAGACGGCGTTGTAGACGAGGGGCGGCTCGTTCTCGGCGGCCGGCTCAGCGGCGAGCGCGAGGCAGCTCAACACGAGCGTTGCGACAGGAAGCATCATCATCCTGCGCATAGCGGTCTCTCCTCTCAGAGCGGGGTGGGAAGGTTGTCGACATCACCTTAAACCACTTGGGCAGACACAAGTATCCCTGGTTTCCACATTCTGTGAAGCAGAATAGGGTTTGGCCAATTCAAGAATGTCCGCCCGGTATCGGCCTCGGATGCACCCCCCGATGCCGTGAAGGAAAGGCAATGAGTGGGCCGAAACCTTCAGACAGATGAGTTCACGCGGCGTCCGGACGTAGAGTCGGCCGTTCGAGAGCGCCGGCAGCACCCGGTCGCCGAAGGCCTCTTCCGAGGCGGACCTTCTTACGATGCCGTGGACCTTTTCCATCGGTGCTTCCGCCGTCAACTGTTGGCGCAAGTGCTGTAACCTGTTTAGAGGAAGTGGGTCAGCTCCTGTTTCTCAGTATTCTGAACCCACAAACACTGGGATGTGCTGTAAGGCGCTCAAGACAAATGATCTGTGGCCTGCACAGCAACAGTGGGTGACGGATGGACCGGCATGGGAACACTGCCTCCGGCAATCCGATGCTGCTTGGCCCATCGCGGGAGCGGGGCCTGTAATGTTCGTGACTTCTCGCGCGGGATTGACCGCAGGGACAGGCCCGTTGTCCGAGACGGTGCTAAGCCAGAAAATCCCTCATAAAGAAGCCTGCCAGGACCTCCCGAAGGTTGCTGATCTCGCGGACATGGTCCGGATGATCGATCACGTTATCGAACTCGTGCGGGTCCCGAGCCAGGTCGTAAGCTTCGCAGAGTGAGCGACCCGATTGGCTGTACTGAATGTACTTGTATCGCCCGTCGGACACGATGACCATGCCTTCGCATTCGCTGAGCACGTGAGAGTATCCCCCATCCTCCAGGCTCAAACGAAGATCGCGGCCGTCGATCGCCGGGGTCTCCACCCCGGCACTTGCCAGGCAGGTCGGCAGGATGTCGATCAGCATCACCCGGGCGTCGCTTGACTGATGTCCGCTCTGTCCCGGGAAGCGCACGATCAGGGGCACCTTCAAGACGTCCTCGTAGGCACAACTGTTCTTGCCCCACAGTCGGTGGTTGCCGAGCATTTCGCCGTGATCGGTGGTGAAGATCACCAGCAGGTTGTCACCGTATGCCGCCCGTGCACGCTCGATGATCCGACCGATCCAGTCATCAATCAGGGCGACGTTGGCCAGGTACGCCCGGCGCAGTCGACGCCAGTAATCGTCGGAATAGCTCTTGCAGGCGAAGTCCGGGGTGGAATTCTTCCCCTCCGCGAGGGCCATTCGTTCGCCGCCACCGTTGAAGGCGGGCGCCTGGATCTTGGGTTGATCGAACTCGCCTTCACGGAAGACGCCCAGCCCGACCTTGTCCATGTCGACCCGCGAGTAGTATTCCTCCGGGGCGTCAAAGGGATAGTGCGGGCCTGAGAACGAGACGAACACGAAGCGCGGCGTCTCCCCGCCGTGGGAATCGATATACTCGACCGCCTTGCGACCCACCCACGCGTCGGGATGCCATTCGGTCGGGCCGGGGAAGGGAAAGACCCGACCGTTGCGAACCTTGTCGCAGGAGAGCGTGCGATAGGCGTCCAGGTATCCGGCGCGCTCGAGTTCCCGGCTGTAATCGTTATAGAACCAGACCGAATTCATCTTCCCGTTCTGCAGGTCCAGGTGGTCCATCCCCAGACCCAGGTAGAAATCCTTGACGTCTTCAAGGTCCACCGTTGCCCCGGGCCGGGCCTTCCCGTAAGGTCCGGGCGTGTAGTGGCACTTGCCCACGTGAGCGGTGGAGTAACCCGCCGTCCTGAGCAGGCGGTAGAGGTTGGGCAGCTCGGGATTCAACGGGCACGGACGGAAGTTGCTGTACGCCCGGCTGTTGTGCGGGAACAGGCCTGTCACCATGGAACATCGACTGGGCAGGCACAGGGGACTGACCGTGTAGGCGTTCCCAAACTGCGTCCCCGAACGGGCGAGCGCATCCAGGTGCGGCGTCTCGACCGCCCGTGCGCCGTAACAGCCCAGCGCATCCATGCGCAGTTCATCGACTGTGATGAGAAGGATATGCGGTTTCGGTGTTGAAGGCATCGTTCAGGTTTCTCCGTTCACTTGATGTCGTGAGGTCGATTCTGCTTCAAGATGTACCTACGGCCGGCGCGGTTGGCACGCGGAAGCGGCAGCGGGTCCTGGACCCGCATCATCCAGACCAGCAGTTCGGCCGTCAGGTCGCTTTGGCACTGCGCGTATTGCGGTTGGTCGAAAAGGTTCTTCAACTCGGCCGGGTCGTCCTTCAGGTTGTAGAGCTGTCCGCGGCCGAGGACGTCGAAGATCAGTTTCCAGTCTCCCTTGCGCACCATCCGCATCGTCCCGCTCTGGGTTCGACTGTTCAGGCAGTCGTGACGACCCCACGCTTCCCCATCGGCGGGAATCAGCCCGTCCCGGGCCGGGTCGAGGTCTTCCGTGCCGTCGTAAGGCAGGCCGCCGAAACCGTGCTCGGCGTAGACGCTGGCAAACTCCTCGCGCGGGTACTCCTGAGCGGTCAACAACGGCCAGAGACTGTGACCCTGAACCCCTTCGGGAATCGGCACACCGACGGCCTCGCACAGCGTGGGAAACAGATCCACGATCGAGACGTGGGCGTTCGACGGCGCCGTGGTCGGCCCGATGCCCGGCCCGGTGAAGATGAGCGGAATCCGCGTGAGCGCCTCGGGCAGTTCCGGTCCCTTGCGCAGGAGCCCGTACTCGCCGACGAAGTCGCCGTGGTCGGACAGGAAGACCAGGATGGTGTTGTCCATCAGGCCGGC
>DATKVD010000498.1:0-5549 GCA_035530235.1 Planctomycetota bacterium
GATCTGAGACGAACGGCGGCCCGGGGTATGGGAGCGGGCTGCTGTATATGGGAGGCCGGGGGGGAGCGTACAACCTGCCCGGGGAGATGGACGAGGTGAAGTTGTATGCGGGTGTCCTGACGGCTGGGGAGGTGACGACGCTCTACGATGCGGAGAAGGGCGCGTTTACCTCGTCGTGGTCTCCGATCTACGACGAGTTCAACCAGTTCTGTATCGAGGAATTCGGCGCCGAGAACGAGCCGCTGGTCTACGACACCTTCGGGAGCGACCTCGTCTTCGCCGCCGAGGGTGACTGGCAGTACTCGTCGGTCGAGTCGGCCGTGGTTGCGTTCGAGACGAATCTCCCGGCGACAAGTTTCGTGCGTTTCGGCGAGACGAGCGCCTACGGACGGACGACCGTCCGGGACGAGCGGCCCTTCTATCTGCACGTGCAGTACCTGTCGGGGCTCGATCCCGAGACGACGTACCACTACCAGCTCGTCGCCGAGGACGAGCGTGGGAACGTCCTCACCAGCGAAGACCGGACTTTCGTCACCGATTCCCTGTCGGGCTGGACGACCATCTCCGCCAGTCAGGCTGCTCCCTACGTGCTCGACCAACCCGGGGCTTACCTGGTCACCGAGGACCTGGTCGTCGACCACCTGGCCTTCGACATCACCTCGAGTGACGTGACCCTTGATCTCGGGGGCCACACGGTCATCTACGACAACGTGCATATGGGGGAGATTGTCGGCGACTGGACGGTCTATCTGGAGCAGTCGGCCATCGGCGTGAGGGCGGCCATGGTGTGGGGCAGGACGAACATCAGGATACTCAACGGCACGATCAGACAGGGCGCGGGACAGGATAAGGGGAGCGACTCCTCGGGCCTCGGCTTCAATCCCATCTTCGCACGCGGTGTGTCCGGTGAGATTGCAGGGGTGACGGCTGAGTACGGCGGGCCTCAGGTCTCGGGCATCGTGCCCCTGTACTGTCCCGACATGGAAGTGCACCACAACGTCATCAAAGACGAAGGCACCGTCATAACGAACCGCGGTATGGGCCTGGACGCCCTCAGCGCGGGCTATGACGCTCACCACAATCTCATCAAGCGTGCGCGTCACCGCGGCGTGAATGCTTACGACGATTCCGAAATCCGTGACAATGAGATCTACGTTGACAGCTACGCCACCAATTCGTACGGCATCATGGCCTACCAGACAACGAACAGCCTGCTGCACGACAACCGCATCTTCGGCACAGGCTACATCTTTCTGGGCATCGGGACGATCGGCGCCGGCGTGAGTGACGTCGAGATCCATTCGAACTACATCCAGGTGCAGGCGACGGCGCCGACCTCGCGCTGGCCGGAATACGGCGACATCTCGGATACCTACTGCGTCCGCATTTCGTATTCCCCGGGCGCCGACAACCTGAACTACCACGATAACGTGCTGGTGGCCAAGGCGCGTGACGGCGGTCGGGCGCGCGGCACGTGGTTCCAAGGCAATGACGACGTCACCAACGTCGTCTTTCGCAACAACATCGTCAAGCTCCTCTACGAGACCCCCGGAGTCGTTCACCTCGGCGACCAGCCGCTCTGGCGCGGAGGCGCCATCGTGCTCTGCGGCGACGGCGATAATTCCGATGACGCACAGATGCTGTTCGCCGACAACGTCATCATCTCGAACTACCGCAACATTGCCTTCAGCGACGGGTGGTATGGCACCGCGAACAACACGCTCTTCACCGGTAACCGCATCGTCAAGGTCGGCGACCGGGCCGACTACCTGACCATCGATTCCGGTTTCTGGTACTGGGACTCGCTCAACAACGTGCTCGTCGATTCGATCCTGGAGGGCGGCGCCAGCTACGACCTGGTTGGGTGGATCGGCACGGGCGCGAGGGAATTCACCGTTGCGTGGACGCTGACGGTGAACACCGAGCCCTACGCCAACGTGACCATCGAAGACTCATACGGCGTGGAGGTCTTCACGGGACAGGCCGACGCGACGGGGACGGCGACGGCGGTGCTCGTGCAGTACCTCCAGGCCCAGACCGGCAGGACCTATAGCACCCCTCACACCGTCGGCGTCGAAAAGGACGGAGAGACGGCCTCTGTGCTGGTCACAATGGACGAGACCCAGGAAGTGGATCTGTATCTTGCCTGATGCGGTGCTGGACGCGAACCAGCGACCAACAGATTATGGGTCGGAGCTTATCGCTGACTGTCAAAGGAGTTATGGGTACCGTACAGCAACGAGCACAGCATCTGCAGGATGCAATTGCCGTGAACGACGAGCGTGGCGCCACTTCTCGTGCCCGTCTGTGGCGTCGAGGCACTGCACGATCTCGTCGGCGGTATTCCAGTTGATCAGCTTTCTGGAGGTGAGGAAGATCTCGCCACCGGCAACCGACGGGCAGGACCAGCCCTGATCGATCGGCACGCGCCAGAGGGCCTTCGGACCACCCGCGGGCCACTCGCGCAGGAGGCCCTTCTCGTTCTACGTCCCGTCGTGGTTGGGACCGAGCCGGTCCGGCCAGTCCTCCCCCCGGACCAGCGCACCTGCGCACAGAACAAACCCCGGCACCAGACCCCTCTTCACGTTGCACACCGCGAAGCCTCCTTCCTGGAAACCAGGACTTCGTCCAGATCGGGGTCACCGGTCGCAGAGGCAGTAGAGGAACCGTTCCCCGCGGAGGAACATCATCTTGCCGTCGAACGCCGGGGCGGCGACGAACCGTTCATGCCGCAGCCCCCAGTAGCGGAGGAAGACGCTCTCGATCCGGTTCCTGGCCAGCTGCTCGTAGGTCAGGCCGGGCTTGATGACGAGCGTCGCACCGGTGTTGCCGATGAGATAGATCCGTCCGCCGGCGAGCGACGGGCTCACGCTGATGCCCCGCCCGGCCCCTTCGTGCGCCGTCTGGAAATGGTCCAGGTCCAGCAGCTTCTCATAGACGACACCCATCGTCTCCACGTCGATGACGGTGAGCACACCGGTGTTATTGAGAAGGTAGGCCAGCCCTTCGTGGATCAGCGGCGAGCACATGTGCCAGGGGAGGTAGTTCGTCGGGTAATGCTCGAGGTCCATCTTCAGATTCCGCACGGCGTCCATCTTCAGCGGTTCGGACGCCTCGGCCGGCAGCGTCACCCTGAAGAACTCGTTCCACGTCGACAGCCGGTAAAGGGTGTCCCCGACGACCACCGGCGAGGGGATCTCCTGCTGGTGGTGGGAGACGCCCGGGCCCTTGTCGTAGAGCATCTTGCCGTCCGAGAGGCGCAGGATGTAGCCGGTGGGCAGGATGCACACGGGCGTCCGGCCGATCGTCGCGGCCGCCGGCGTGCCGTGGAACCGGTTGGCCCAGTATTCCCTCCGGTTGAACTCGGTGGTCCACAGGCGGTCGCCCTTCGCGGCGTCGAACGCGATCATCTTGTTCATGAAGACGACGAGCTTCCCGTCCGCCAGGATCGGCGAGGTCGAGTAGCCGTGCTCGAAGAAGCTGCCCTCGTTATCCAGCCGGCGCCAGAGGAGTTTGCCCTCCAGGTCGTAGCAGCACGTGACGCCCGTGGCGAACCACGCCCAGACACGCCGGCCGTCGCTGACGGGCGTGAGCCCCGAGTAGCCCACGTCCTGGCCCTTGGGCAGCGAATACTTCCTGTCGTCCACCTTCTTCATCAGGGCGTTGAGATTCCTTTCGAGGCCGGCCTTCTCCTTAAACTCCTCGCGGCCGTCGACCGGCTCCAACTTGGGCGGCGCGTCCGATGCGAAGGAATCGTTCACCTCCTTCAGGCGCGCGGCGAGCGGCTCGATCTCCCTGAAGGTGTCCGCGTTGGTCTTCTTCTCGTCGTCGGTCGCCAGCTCGTTGTAGTTGTTGGAGCGGACCCAGAGGATTTTGCCGGTGCGGGCGTCGAGGCAGACGAGGTCCGCCGGCTCCGACAGGAGGAACACCTTCCCCGCGACGACGATGGGACCGCCGAACCCCGCCGGCGAGGGCAGGGCCGTCCGCCACGCGATGTTCTTCTGGTCGTACTCGGCCTTGTGGGGTGCGGCCTCGATCACAAGGTTGACGTACCACGTGCCCACGATCGGCCGGCCCCCGGCGCCGCCCTGCGGCGTCGACCTCAGCAACAGGCAGTTCCAACCCTTGGCCAGTTTGACCCCCTGGGGCGTATAGTTGAGCTGGGTCTCGCTGAACTTGTGCGTGGGCTTGCCGTTGACCCACAGGTTGAGCGTCCCCGTGTGCATGACGCGGAGGATGAAGCCGTCTTCCGCGGGCGAGTGGATCCAAGCCATGGCATAGGCCGATTGCTCGACGTTCTTGCCGTAAGTGTCGTACTGCCTGGCGAAGTCGAGGTAGGACGTGTCGGTCTTGACGACTTTCCATTGCGTGCCCGCGGCCTGTCGGCCGGCGGCCGGGGAGAGTGCGGACTGATCCTCGGCGAGGAGCGCATCGGTTGTCGCGCCCTTCGCACCTTTCTCGGCCGTGACCGGCCCGAGAACCAGCCATTCGCGGATGACGCCGTCGGGCATGGGTTGCCCCGAAGGCCCGTCGCCCTTCGGCGGCTCGGCCTGGACCCTCAGCGCGGCGACGGCTTTGCTCACCCGTTGCCAGTGGATCGGCGGGTCCACCTTCGGATACACCCCACTCCCGTCCCCGCGCCAGCCGACCACGTCGGCGGCCGCCGCAGCGGTCGACAACACCAGCACCAGAACGTCCACCAGCACCTTCCTCATATCACCCTCCGGTTGTCTCTTCTTCCTCTGTCTCTTCTGCCGCACCTGCAGTCTGAAGTCTGCATCTACTCCCCGATGCAGTAGAGGTGCGCTTCGCCGCGGAGGTACATCCGTTTCCCATCGAAGACGGGAGAGGCGGTGAACCGCTCCACGCGCTGCCAATATTGACCGGGTCCCATCATCTGCGCCAGGCGGTTCTTCGCGACAAGCTTGAACTCGCGTCCCGGCTCGAAGACCACGCACGTCCCCGTGGGGCTCAGGGCGTAGAGATATTTCCCCGCCATCGTCAGGCTCGGACGGATCAGGCCCCAGCCGCTGAAGTCATCCGTGTCGAGCAGCTTCTGGTAGACGACCTCGCCCTTCTCGATATCCACCACCGTCAGCAGCCTGCTGTTGTGAAGGCAATAGACGAGCCCGTCGTGAACGACCGGACTTGCCTGGTAATCGTCGCCGTAGAAGAGCCTGTAGGCGGAGGCATCGAGCTTCACCTTCACGTGCGACGCCAGCCGGATGCGGTCGCCGGCTTCCGCCGGCATCTTCATGATGTGCAGCGTCCCGTTGTTGTCGAGCTTGAACACGGTGTCTCCGCGGACGACGGGCGAAGGCTTGATCATTCGTGACGTGTCCGCGAGCACCTGCTCGCCGTCGCCGGCACGCCAGATGCCGCCGTTCGGCGTCATGAACATCGCCACGCCTCCGATGCTCAGCGGGCACGGCGTGCCCTGGAACGCATACGACCACTGGTTTTTCGGATCCTTGCAGATGGGCTTGACCCAGAGCTGCCTGCCCGTCTGCGCGTCGAGACACCGGATGTCCCACATGTAGACGATGAGC
>DATKVD010000499.1:0-23669 GCA_035530235.1 Planctomycetota bacterium
TTCTGGATGAAACCGCACTCCGACCCCTGGCGGTACGCCCGCGACCTCGAGGGATACTACAGGGTCGCCGCCGGGCTGATCGCCGAACTCGTCGGCGTCATGAGGCCGAAGCGGTTCTTTCACATCGGCATGGACGAGGACCATAACCGCTCGCTCGCACAGTACGTGGACGCCATCAAGACGCTGCGGAAGATCGTGAAGCGTCACGGCCTGCGCACGATCATCTGGAACGACTCGTGTCACTTCCGGAAGGAAGCCCTGGCACAGGTGCACGCCGACAAGTGCCGCGCGGCGGAGGAACGGCTGCCCCGCGACATCGTTCAGGTGCTGTGGGACTACAGTCGTGCGCACCCCGGCATCGCAAAGCGCGTGGCGGACGAGGGGTTCGAGGTGTGGGTGGCGCCGGGCGGTGAGATGAGCCGCATCCGTGCGTGGCGTCGCGGACCCGTGGACGGGTGGCTCCTCGTCAACTGGGTCAAGTGCGACCGCACGAACCGCAAACGACTCCTCGAATCGATCCACACCGTGGGAGCGAAGCTGACATGAAGCGGTCATGCCTGTTCCTGACATTCATGCTCGCGTGCGGTGTGACGACGGGCGACGACACCGCGGCCTGCCGTGTCGAGGTCATCGGCGGGGGGGCACTCACCCTGACGCAGCCCCGGTGCGTGCGCGTGGGACCTTCCGGGACCGTCTTCCTCCTCGAAGGGGAGAGGGACGGGGTGTATGGGGGCGTGCTGGGAGCGTGCGCGGGCCTCGTGAGACGCTTCGGCACGAACGCCCGGGCGTCCGACAGGGTTGAATCGTGGTATCACCCGGCGAGTCTGCGGCCGGCAAGGGACGGCGGTATCCTGGTCGCGGACACGGGCAAGCGCCGTGTGCTGCGCTTCGACGCCGACGGGACCTTCACGAAGGTGGTCATCGGGCCCGGCGGGGCCGACACCGTCCTCGAGGGCCCCACCGACGTCCTGGAACTGCCCTCGGGCGACCTCGTGGTGTGCGACTCGGCCTCGAGCCGCGTGCTGCTCTGCGACGCGTCCGGAAAACTGAAGCGTGTCGTCGCCTCGCCCGGCACGAAGCCCCACCAGGTGAACCACCCGTTCAGTCTCGCACTCGACGCCAACGACCACCTGTGGATCGTTGACGTCCTCAACCGTCGGCTCGTCGAGCGGACCAGCGGTCTCTCCGTCAAGCGCGTGGTGAAGCCCACCGACGACGACGGACCGCTCCTGCACCGGCCGTCCTATATGGACTTCGACCGTGACGGCAATCTACTCGTCGCCGACGACGGCGCCGGGTGCGTCCTGAAGCTCTCGCCCGAGGGGAAGCTTCTCGGGCGCATCGGACTCACCGACGGCGAGCCAAGACCCTTCGGACGCGTCTCGGGCGTCGCGGTGACGTCGGACGGGACGCTGCTCGTCAGTGACGTCCTTCGGAACGTCCTGTTCGAGTTCGACGCGACGGGCAAGTTCCTCGGCACGGTGGGACGGACGAGTTACGGAGAGGACCGGCTCGCGACGGTGGGGGCGGGTGTGTTCGCGGACGGGAGCTTCTTCGACGTTCTCGCACGGCCGCACTCGCTCGTGAGGGTGTTCGGGTCGGACGGCGTGCTGCGGGCGGAGTTCGGCGGTGAGGGGACGGTGGCGGGGAAATTCCTGCGTCCCCGCGGGGCCGCCGCCGGGCCCGACGGAAACATCTACGTCGCCGACACCCAGAACCACAACGTCACTGTCTACCGGCCCGACGGCGTCCTCGTGCGGGTCTTCGGTCGGCCGGGACGCGCCGCGGGCGACATGCACTACCCCCGTGCGGTGGCCGTCGGCGACGACGGACACGTCTACGTCGCCGACGCCGGCAACCGCCGGGTGCAGCTCTACGAGCCGACCGGCCGCTTCGTCCGCACCCTCGCACGGGACGTCAACCCCTACCACATGGACGTGGACCGCGACGGCAGCTGCGCGGTCTATGACGACGCGGACCAGGCGGTCGCCGTGTTCGACCGGGCGGGGGAGGCGCTCTGGCGCTCCGGCGTGCGGGACGTGGGATATGTCGGGGCGCTGGCGTTCGCCCCCGACGGGAAGCTCTGGGTCCTCGACGGCGGCCGCGGACTCGTCAAGACCTTCGACGCCGACGGGAAGCCGTCGGAGGTGCTGACGGACGAGACGCTGCGTCGGGCGTCACACCTCATGCGGGGACGCGACGGACGGATGTACGTCGGCAATTCCGGGATCCGGGAGCTCACGCCCGACGGGAAGCCGGGGCGGTTCGTCCAGGGAAGGCTTCCCACCGTGCCCGGACAGGTCCTCCGGCCCTCGTCGCTGGCGCTGGTGTGGGGCGACACGGTCGCGGTGCTCAGTGACGCGACCGGAGCGGTTCATCTCTTCGGGCGCGACGGGACGTTCCGGAAGGTGCTCGAGGCCGTCCCCGTCGTGACGAACGTCGGCCGCGTGGACTCTTTGCCCGACGGCGACCTCGCGATGCTGGACGGGCTCGGGGGAAAACTTTACGCCGTGACGCGCGACGGGCGCAGCCGGCTCGTCGCCTCGGGCGACGCGCTCCGGGGCGTCGGTTCCTTCAGCGTCGCCCCCGACGGGAAGATCTACGTCGTCAGCTGGCGGCGTCGGGGCGTCGTGCAGCTCGACCCGGCCGGGAAAGAGCTCGGCGTCATCGCGTCCGGGGGCGGCAGGGGACGGTTCCGCCGGCCGAGGGACCTCTCGGTGACGCCTGCCGGCGACGTCCTCGTCGTCGAGGGGCGCGGGGGTGTCCTCTGCTACGGACCGGACCTCCAACCCAAGTGGACGCTCGATGAGGAGGAGCTGGAGGGCAAGGTCGGGGCGGCGGGGGAGGTCGTGGGCGTCCGCGGCGACCGGCAGGGAAACCTCTTCCTCCTCGTGCAGGATCCCGGCCGCGTCCTCAAGTTCGACGGCGACCGCAACTTCCTCGCCACACTCCGTCCCGACGAAGCGACCCACGGGACGCTCCGACGTCCCGCGGGCCTCTGGATCGACGACGACGGGAACCTCTACGTCGCCGACGCCGGCAACAACCGTGTGCTGAAGTTCATCCCACGACGCTGACGTACTCGCGGCCTCTCCCCGTCGTGACTTTCCGGTTGCAGAAGACGGGGTCACGGTGTATCATATTCGGGTCCGCCGACGGCAGGCGGATTTCTGTTTCTAGGGTCTCAGACCGAAAGGACGCGAGATGACGCTCAGGACCTGCATCACCAACTACAGTTTCCACCGCAGTCTGCGTTCGGGCAGGATGGACGTCGAGGGGTTTCTGGATTTCTGCGGCAAGGCCGGGTTCGACGGCGTCGACCTCATGGTCTATTTCTGGAAGGACAAGGACGCCGAGATGACGAAACTGCCCGAGTGGCTCGAACGCAACAAGCTCACCCTCGTCGGCTACGGCGTGGGCAACGACTTCCTCAAGCACGACGCCGCGGAAATCGACAGGATGAAGGACGTCGTCCGGTCGGGCATCGAGGACGCCGCACGCATCGGCTGCCGGATGATGCGCGTCTTCGGCGGCGGTGACCTCAACGGGTTCACCACCGGCTCCGCCGTCCTGCACCTGGCCGACTGTTTCCGAGACCTGGTGAAACTGGCCGAGGACAAGGACGTCTGTCTCACCATCGAGAACCACGGCGGGTTCCCGGCGACGGCGGCGGAAGTGATCGAGGTCATCGAGACGATCGACTCTTCCCACTTTGCCTCGCTCCTGGACACGGGGAACTTCCTGGGTGCCGGGGAGGACCCTCTGGAAGCCGCGGAAGCACTCGCCCCTTACGTCCGGCACGTCCACGTCAAGGACATGCTCAAGTTCCCGGCGGGCTCGGAGCAGGGCCACAAACCGAAACGCGCCGACTATAACATCCAGACCTGCACCGTGGGAGAGGGCGTCGTCCCCAACGGCGAGATCTTCAAGACGCTCGTCGAGGCCGGCTACGACGGCTACGTCTCGCTCGAAGCCGAGGGCCCCGACACCGACGACGAGGCCGAACGCGTCCTCGCCGGCCTCGCCCACATCCGCAAGTGCATCGACGCCATCGGCTGAAAAAAAGGTACCGCGTACCTTTTTTTCGGGCTTTTTCGGCCGATTCGGGCCGGTTTATGGCATCTAAGAAAGGTACGCGGTACCTTTTTTCCGCCCCTGCTTGAAGGCAAGTGATGGACGAGAAGCCGAAACTGCGGCCGGTGGAGGTCTTCCCGGTGCCGACGAAACAGGGTCGGCTCATCGGCATCCGTGACGCGACCGGGCTCTCCGACCGCATCATCAGTGCGTCGCCGGGCGTCGTGCGGATCCTCCAGATGCTCGACGGCGAGCACAATCTCCTCGACATCCAGGCGGTGCTCACGCGCGAGAGCGGACAGCTCGTCTATTCCGACGAGATCAAGAAGGTCCTGGAGTTGCTGGACGAGGCGCTCTTGCTGGAGGGGGAGCGGTTCGACACGTGGCGCGCACGCATCGAGAAGGAATTCGCCGACTCCCCGGTGCGAAAGGCGACAAGCGCGGGCACCGGCTATCCCGAGGATGCCAAGAAGCTCCGGACGTTTCTCGACAGAATCCTGGCCGAGGCCGAGAGCAAGCCGTCGGCCGCCGAGGTCCGTGGACTCATCGCCCCGCACATCGACCACATCCGCGGACGGAAGACCTACGCCGAGGCCTTCGCGGCACTCGCCGCGTCGCCCCCGGCCGACCTCTTCGTCATCCTCGGCACCGCGCACACCGAGAGCGCCGAGCGCTTCGTCCTCACCCGGAAAGACTTCGAGACCCCGCTCGGCCGCGCGAAGACCGACACGGCCTTCGTGGACGCCCTCGCCGGACGTGCGGGACGCGACCTCTTCACCGACGAGTTCCTCCACCGCGGCGAGCATTCCATCGAACTGGAACTCGTCTTCGTCCAGCACCTGAGCCGGAAGGCCGGGCGGGAGTTCGGGATCGTCCCCATCCTGTGCGGCGGCTTCACCGAGGCGATGAAGGAGGACAGGACTCCGCTCGACTTGCCCGGGGTCCGCGAGGTGATCGAGGGGCTTCAGGAGCTGATCGCCGCGGAGGAGCGACGTGTGTGCGTGATCGCCGGGGCGGATCTCTCGCACGTGGGGCCGCGCTTCGACGGCGGCGAACCCGTCACCCCGGGCGCGCTTCGGGACCTCGAAGCCGCCGACCGCAAGACGCTCTCCCTTGTGGGAAAGGGCGACGCCGACGGGTTCTACGGGAACGTCGCGCTGGACGAGAACGCCCGCAACATCTGCGGCGTCGCACCGGTCTACGTGGTGCTCAAGGTGCTCAGACCCGCCGAGGTGACGCTGCTGAGATACGACCAGTGGTCGGCCGACGACGGCTCGAGCTGTGTGACGTTCGCCGCCTGCGCGGTCGCGTGACGCGAAGTCAGGGGGGGGAACCGGCTTTCTGAAGATGCGGAGGAGACCCGATGAGTGACGGTTGGTTGAATGGACGTTGGGGTGCGGCGTGTGTGCTGGTTGTGGTGTGTCTCGCGGGGGGCTGCGGTCAGTCCGAGGGGGAGCGGCCGTCGGGTGCGTGGCCGGTGTATCGCGGGCCGAACCGTGACGGCATCTCCACGGAGACGGGATGGCTCGCGCGGTGGCCCGAAGGCGGTCCGAAGGTGCTGTGGAAGACCAACGTCGGCGTGGGGTACAGCTGCGTCTCCGTCCGTGACGGTCGGCTCTACACCATGGGCAACCGTGACAACAAGGACACGGTCTTCTGCCTCGACGCCGGGACGGGCGCGGAACTCTGGACCACTCCGTACGACTGCCCGGCCGGGGAGAACCCCGGGACGCGCGCGACGCCCACCCTTGACGGCAACCGCGTCTATAGCATCAGCCGGGACGAGCAGCTCTTCTGTCTCGACGCCGAAACCGGCGGGGAACTCTGGTCGCAGGACCTGCGCAAGACCGTCGGGGGAAGGCCGCCCTACTGGGGATACGCCTGTTCGCCGGTGGTCCTGGGCCGGATGCTCATCCTCCAGGTCGGGGCGAAGGACGGCGCGGTGGCGGCGCTCGACAAGACCGACGGAAAGCTCATCTGGAAATCGGGCGAGGGGATCGGCAGCTACTCCACGCCCACCGTCTACGAGGCCGACGGGAAGACGCGTCTCGCGGTCTTCCTGGGCGACGGCGTCGTCGCGCTCGACGCCGAGACGGGTGAGCAGCTCTGGAAATTCCCCGTCAAGGCCAAGTGGAACCTCACCATCACCGACCCGATCGTCGTCGACGACAAGGTCTTCGTCTCGGCGGGCTACGGCGCCGGGGCGGTCCTCCTCCAGGTCACCGACGGCGAACCGAAGCCCGTCTGGCAGACCGTCGAGTTCTCCAACCACTACACCACCTCGATCCTGTGGAAAGGCCACCTCTACGGGATCGACGGCGACGTCGAGCGCAAGCCCTTCCTCAAGTGCTACGAGTTCGCGACGGGCGTCGAGAAGTGGTCGCACAAGGGTCTGGGCAAGGGGTCGCTGATGCTCGCCGACGGCAAGCTCATCATCATGGGCGAGACGGGGGAGCTGGTCGTCGCCGAGGCCTCGCCCGACGGCTACAAGGAACTGGCGCGTGCGAAGGTGCTCACCGGACGCTGCTGGACGATGCCCGTCCTCGCGGGCGGCCGAATCTACTGCCGCAGTCACGAAGGGGATCTCGTGTGCCTGGACGTGAGCCGGAGGTGACCAACGACGAGAAGCGGCGCGTCTGGGACGCCTATTACGCCGGAAGCCCCGAGCGCGTCCCGGTGACGCTCGCCACCAACAACCGCGTCTACATGCTCGACGAGCGGTTCAACACCGAGGGGCTCACCTACGAGGAGACGTTCAACGACCCGGAGAAGATGCTGCTCTCGCAACTCCGGTGGCAGGAGGTCGCGCGGACGCACATCCACCGCTTCTGTGACCAGCCGACGGGGCTGCCCCAGAGGTGGGAGGTGGGGGTGCAGTTCCAGAACGTCTACGAGCAGTGGTTTTTCGGGTGTCCGGTGCAGTTTCGCGAGGGCCAGGTCCCCGACACGCTGCCGATTCTGAACGACGACAACAGGGAATCGGTCTTCGACGTGGACATCGAGCGTCCGCTCGAGCGCGACCCGTACCGGCGGGGCATCGAGTTCTGCGAACGCATGACCGAGCTGGCGAAACACATGGACTTCCGCGGACGGCCCGTCGCGGTGATCCCCTACGTCCCGCAGTTCTCCGACGGGCCGATGACCTGCGCGATGAGCCTGCGCGGAGGCGACTTCCTCCTCGACCTCGTCGCCGACGACGACTACGCGCAGAAGCTCCTCGCGTTCGTCACCCGGGCGGCCATCAACCGCTCCCGGGCGGCCCTCCATCACTGGGGCAAGAAGGCCGAGGAAGTGGGACTCGCCGACGATTCCATCGAACTCTTGAGCACCGAGATGTACGTCGAGAAGGTGCTGCCTCACCACCGGCGCTTCTTCGATACGCTCGACCCGGACCGGACGCTGCGCAAGGGCATGCACCTCTGCGGCGACGTCGCCAGGCACCTCCCCGTCATCGCCGAAGCGCTCGGACTGAAGTCGTTCGACACGGGATTCCCCATCGACTTCGCGCGGGTGCGAAAGGACCTGGGACCCGACGTGGAAATCCTCGGGGGCGTGGAAGTGGGCCTGCTGATGGCCGGCACGCCCGAGGGGGTCTACGAGCGCACGCGGGAGATCCTCACCTCGGGCATCCTCGACGGGAAGAAGTTCATCCTCCGCGAGGCGAACAATCTCCCGCCGAAGACGCCCGAGGACAACCTCGCGGCGATGTACCGTGCCGCGCTCGATCTCGGAACATACGAGAAATAAGCCGGCCCGGTCTTCGCGCCCCGAAGGGGCGTTCGGGATTTAGCCGGGGGCGCAAGCCCCCGGTATGCGAGGCCAGAATGGCCTTGAGCCCCGAAGGGGCGATGGGAGACGATAAGGAGCTTGGGGACCTCGCGCCCCGAAGGGGCGATGGGGATTTAGCCGGGGGCGCAAGCCCCCGGTATGCGAGGCCCGAATGGCCTTGAGCCCCGAAGGGGCGATGGGAGCTGCCATGTCCTACACGAACCTGAACTACCACATCGTCTTTTCGACGAAGGACCGTCGGGCGCTCCTGAATGCGGAGACGATGTCGCGTCTGGTCCCGTACCTCGGCGGCATCCTCCGCGACGGGGGAGGGACGATGCTTCGGGCCAACGGTCCGGCCGATCACATTCACGTCGTCGCGACGCTCCCTCCGACCACCGCACTCTCCGACGTGCTGAGAATCGTCAAGGCGGCGTCGTCCAGGTGGATCCATCAGCGGCTTTCCGGGGGCTTGCGCCCCCGGCTAAATCCCGGGCACCCCTGCGGGGTGCAGCGGCGGTGCGAAGAAGAGCTGCCGTGCGCAAGAGTAGCGGCCGGGCGAAAAAGAGCTTCCGCGACCCGGCACGCTTCAGCTTCGCCCACGGCGGAAAAGACGGCATTCCCTACCCGGTTGACCGTAAGACGTACGACCGGACGGTCCACGTATTGAATGAGGGCATCAACCGGGCGAAGCTCGGGGATGCGGAGAAACTGAGAGCGCTGGACACGCTGGCCCGATTCGTCGGGAAAAGGAGTTGAACGGTGAAGAGGTTCTGTCCTGCAGTAGTCGCGGCGCTGCTCTTCGCGGGCGTCGTCCACGCACAGGTCTATAACGTCAAGGTGGTCACCGACGCCAGTCCCGACTACTCCGACATGCAGGCCCTCGTCCACAGCATCACGAACAAGTGGCCGACGATGAAGGAGAAATGCTGGGCGGTCTTCTATTGGAATCACATCGCCCGCCGGCAGACCAGTCCCATGAAGCTTCACGGCATGGAACTGACCGACCCCATCCGACAGTTCAACGACTACGGCTTCACGATGTGCAGCACCGTTGCCGGCATCAACAACGCCATCTGGCATCACATGGGGATGAAGACCAAGTACTGGGACATCACCGCTCACTCGGTGCCGGAGTGCTTCTACGACGGACGCTGGCACATGTATGACAGCTCCATGTCGGCCCTCTACACGCTGTGTGACGGGAAGACCATCGCCGGCGTGAGGGACATCGGCAAGACACAGGGGTGTCCGGCCTCGGACGGCAAGGAGGAGTTCGGCCACATTGCGAACTACCATTGCCTGAACGCGACGGGCGTCAAGAGCTTCCTCACCGGGGCCGACTGCTACAGGGAACTCGACCAGGAGGCCCGGTGCTTCAACCCCAACGGCCTCCGCTCCTGGGACGTGCCCGGGAAATTCACCTACCTCAACCAGTACTGGGACTGGGGGCACCGCTACCTCCTTAACCTTCGCGACCGGGAGACCTACACGCGCTTCTACCACCGTCTCGATAAGCCCGAACTGGACCGGGACGGCGTGCCCGTCAAGGACGGCAAGTTCACGCACGCCGTGACCGGCGAGTCCGTGGACACGAAGCGGTTCTACGTCCCCAACACCGGCGAGGACCCCAAGGTGCTGTTCGACCCCGAGCGCGGCTACCGCCTCCGCGGCAACGGCGCGTGGGTCTTCAGGCCCGACCTGTCGCCTGCAGGCTGGAAACGCGCCGTCCAGTCGGACGTCAGCGTCGTCTCGCTGCCGCCCGGACGGCTTCAGCCGGCCGCGGCGGGTCGGCCCGCCGAGGTCGTCTTCAAGCTTAACTCCGCCAACGTCACCACCGCAATGACCCTCGCCGCGGACGTCTTCCGGAAATCCGAAGACGACCGGGCCGCCGTCTCGGTGAGCACCAATAACGGTCTGTCGTGGAAAGAGGTCTGGAAAGCGGAGGGGACGGGCAAGGTGTCGGCGACGGTCGAGCTGCTGGAGGAAGTCAACGGGGCCTACGAGACCCTCATCAAGGTGACGATGCTGGCAAAGGCGGCGGCCCCGGACGTCGCCCTCGAGTCGCTCGAAGTCGAGACGACCACCGAGGTCAACGCAAAGACCCAGCCGAGGCTGAATCTCGGTCGGAACACCGTCTACGTGGGCACGGGCGAGCAGACCGACTCGATCGTCTTCTGGCCCGATCTTCAGGGCAGCAGCTACAAGGAGCACATCGCCGAGGAGAGGAACATCGCGAATGCCGAGAAGCACCCCGTCTACAAGGGGGCCGTCTGGCCCGCGCAGCCCAACGAGGACGCGTATCTGGTCTATCGCATGGACGCGCCGAACGACATCGTCCGCGTGACCTTCGGCGGACGCTTCTATAACCGTGCGTCGAAAAGCCGCATCGAGCTTTACTACTCGCTGGACGGGGCAAAGACGTGGACGAAGTCATGGACGCTGACTGACACCACACGGCCGTGGGACGTGATCCACTACGAGACCGTGGATGTCCCGCGGGGTCACAGGTCGGTCTGGCTGAAATACCTGATGAACTCGCCGGAAGCCGCGAGCAGTGGATGCAGCATCTACTCGGTCCGCATGGAAGCCGACTACAGGCCCGCCGCGGCCGCCTTCAAGCCCATGGAGGTCACCTTCACGTGGAACGAGGTGCAGCAGGACCGCTCGCTCCTCAGGCGCAGTCACACCCAACGGGTGGGGAAGGTCCCGTTCAGGTACGTCATCAACGTCGGCGGGGCGGACCAGCCGGTGATGGCGTCGCTGCGCGTGAACCTCGAGGGCGCGGTGCCCGACGTGAAGTACGGCTACGCCGACGGTGTCGACGTCGGTGGGGAGAAGTTCGTCGGCAGGTGGCTCACCACGGGCAGGAACCTCGCCGTCGGCAAGTCGTACAAGGCCTCCCGGCCCGACAATCAGAGATGGGACTCCGGAGACCCGGACGGCACCAAGCTCACCGACGGCTTGGTCGGACCCCCCTACGCGGGGGGCATCGCCTCCCGGTGGGGCGTCGCGTGGGAGTGGTGGGAGTGGGAGGGAAAGCCTGACAACCCCGTGAGCATCACCCTGGACCTCGGGAAGGTCGAGAGGTGCGCCTCGTTCGGGTTGAACGCCAACGGGTATGGCTTGCTGGACGTGCTCAAGGGCGAGGTCAAGGACAAGGTCGAGGTCTTCGTCTCGAACGACGGCAAGGACTACAAGTCCGTCGGGTTCCTCGTGACCGACCTGCGGTGGAAGGACCTGCCGGTCAACCACATGTGGCCCGACTGGGAGTTGATCCAGGGACACACGTTCCGGGTGATCCCCGAGAAGCCGGTGACGGCGCGCTACGTGCGCTACGACGTGACGCCGCGGCGTTTCTTCTGCATCACCGAGCTCGAGGTGCTGGACTCCATCAGGCTCGAGCCGTTCGATTTGCGTATCGCGCTGCCCGACGAGGTCGGGGCCAAGGCGTCGGTGTACCCGCATGACGTGCTCGTCCGCCCGCTCGAAGCGTCCACCCCGCCGGACCGGAGTCCCTTCGCCGGTGACGTCCGGCCCCCGCTTCGAGTTCGAACCCACCACGGAGGCCGCAAAGAACGCGGAGGAGAAATAGAAACGTGATTCGCACTGGAAGTCGAAGTGGCATCGCGACGACATGGAGCGTGCTGGCAGGGCTGGTCATGACGGCAACGGTGCTCTGGGCGGCCGGTTCACCCTCAACGACTGCGTCTCAATCTCGAGGGGCCGATTGGCCGCAGTTCATGGGACCGAACCGTGACTGCTCCAGCGGCGAGAAAGGGCTCCTCCGTCAGTGGCCCCCCGGCGGCCCGAAGGAGCTCTGGCGGGTGAAAACCGGCCGGGGATGGAGCTGCCCCTCCATCGTCGGCGGCGACCTGTACATCCCCTGGAGCGAGATCGCCGGCGAGAGCGGCGGGGAGAACACGGAAGTGCTGGCGTGCCTCGACGCCGTCACCGGCAAGGAAAAATGGCGCTTCACGTACAAGGCCGTCTACGCTTATTCCAATTGGGGAGTCTGGTTCGCCTTCGGCGTCCGCTCCACGCCCACGGTCACCCCCCGGCACGTATTCACGATCTCCCTGACCGGCCTGATGCACGGCCTGGACCGGAAGACCGGCCGGATGATCTGGTCCAAGGACCTGGTCGACGCCTACAAGCCCGACGTCTACGAGGGCAACAAGGGCTTCCCCCTCTCCCCCATCGTCAGCGGTAACGTGGTGATCGTGAACCTTCCGACCTCAAGTTCCGCGCCGACGAACACGGTGCACAAGGTGGTCGGGCTCGACGTCGACACCGGTCGGCAGGTCTGGCTCTTCGAGATGCCGCACCGCCCCAACACGCTGATGACGCAGGGACACACGCCGGGCCTGGCAAGATTCGGCCCGGACGAGTGCGTCGTGCTGCAAGCCGAACGCGTGCTGCTGGCGTTGCGGTGCGCCGACGGCAAGGAAGTCTGGCGGAGCGAACACGTCAAGCCGGGGGCGGGCGGGTCGTCGCTCCCCACGCCGCTCATCATCGGCAACACCATCTTCCACGCCAACATCTGGGAGATGGCCTACCTCGTGGAGGTCGACCGCTCCAATCCGGAGTTCCCGACGAAGGTGCTCTGGGGCAAGCACCTCGGGATGGGCATCAGCCAGTGCAGCAACCTGGCACACTGGGACGGATACCTCTACGGGTTCCGCTACGGCGAGAGCCCGGGGCTGGTCGGCGAGAAGTGCTCGCTCATGTGCGTGGACTTGGCGACGGGCAGCATCGCGTGGTCCCGGCAGAAGTTCGCCTTCAGCCCGTCGCTCATCGCGGCCGATGGACTGCTCTTCGTGCGCGTCTACAACGGGCTGTTGCTCCTGGAGGCCACGCCGAAGGGCTATGTCGAGAAGGGCGCCGTGGCGAAGCTCGTGGACGAAGTGCCGTCGATGAAGATCGGCAGGATGGGCCTGCCGGCGGCGGCGGTGGACGGCGGCTGGACGATACCGGTGCTCTCCCGCGGCCGACTCTACGTGCGCTGTCCGGGAAACCTTATCTGCTACCAGGTCGCCGCCAATCCGTGATGGGACATGGGGATTCAGTGCCATGTTTGCCCGTGTGCCCGAAACAACGATCTCAAGGATCACCGGGAGTCGAAGTCCGCTGCCGCTGGTGGAAGGAGGCTGCCGGTGCGTGACGGCACGCTGCGTGCGCGGCACGTGACGCCGCGGCGTTTCTTCTGCATCACCGAGCTCGAGGTGCTCGACTCGATCAGGCTCGAGCCGTTCGGCCTTCGCATTGCACTGCCGGATGAGAGGTAAGTGACACAAAGGAAAGGAGGAGCAAAGATGAGACGGAAGGTAAGCGTCTTGGTCTTGGTGTGTCTGTTCGGGGCCGTCGTCGGCGTCACCCACGCCCAGGTCTGCAACGTCAAGGTGGTCACCGACGCGAGTCCGGACTACCACGACATGGACAGCCTCGTGCACTCGGTCACGTCGAAGTGGCCGACGGAGAAGGAGAAGTGCTGGGCGATGTTCTACTGGGCGCACATCGCACGACGGCAGACCTCGCCGATGAGTCTGCACGGCATGGAGCTGACCGACCCCATCCGTCAGTTCAACGACTACGGCTTCATGATGTGCTCGACCATCGCCGGGGCCAAGTGCGCCATCTGGCACCACATGGGACTGAAGGTGAAGTTCTGGGACATCAGCATGCACACCGTCCCCGAGTGCTTCTACGACGGACGGTGGCACATGTACGACGACTCGATGTCGGCCGTCTACACGCTCTGTGACGGCGTGACCATCGCCGGGGTCGAGGACATCGGCAAGGCAGGCGCCTGTGCGGCCTCCGGCGGCAAGGAGGAGCCCGGACACATCGCCAGGTACCACTGTCTGAACGCCACCTCCAACAACGGCTGGCTGACGGGCGCCGACTTCGAGGGACGGTCGGTCGCATCCGAATACATCTGCTTCAATCCCAACGGGCTCAAGTTCCGCTATTACTACAACAACTGGGACTGGGGACACCGCTATATCCTGAACCTGCGCCCGGACGAGGTCTACACCCGCTGGCACGACCGACGCGACAAGGACAGTCCCGACGCCACGGCCCAGGACGACCAGGGCAGATACAAGGCCGACCCGGCCTACTTCGTGCCCAACCACGGGAAGGACCCCGAGCGGGGTCTCCGCATCCGCGGCAACGGGGAGTGGACGTGGACACCGAAGCTCACCGCCGCCGATTACAGGAAGGCCATCGTCTCGGAGAGCAACATCGCGACCCTGCCCGGTGGGGGTCTGCGCCCCGCCGAGGCCGGGAAGCCCGCCGAGGTCGTCTTCAAGACGGGCGGCGCCAACGTCATCACCAGCATGAAGATCAAGCCCGCACTCCTGCGGAAGACCGAGACCGACGTCGCGACCGTCGCCGTCAGCACCACGGGCGGACGGTCCTGGCAGGAGGTCTGGAAGGCGGAAGACGTCGGCGACCTCGACGACACGATCAAGCTCATCGAGCCGGTCAACGGGGCCTACGAGGTGCTCATCAAGGTCTCCATGCACGCCGACGCCGATCCGGCGAACGTCGCACTCAAGTCGCTCGACGTCCGCACCCTCACGATGCTCAACGCCAAGACCCAGCCGAAGCTGCTCCTCGGGAAAAACACGATCTACGTGGGCACCGGCGACCAGACCGACTCGATCGTCCTCTGGCCCGAACTCCAGGGCCGCAAGTACAAGGAAGTCGCCGTGGAGGAGAAGAACATGACCTCCACGGAGAAGCACATCGGGTATCAGGGGACACTCCACGCGCAGAAGCCGAACGAGGAGGCATGGGTGACGTTCCGCATCGACGCTCCGACGGACATCACGAAGGTCACCTACGGCGGCCGTCTCTACAACCGTGCGCCCAGATCGCACATCGACTTCCTGCACTCCTTCGACGGCGGACAGACCTGGACCACGAGCTACTCGCTCACCGACGTCAAGCCCCCGTGGGACACGATCCAGTACGTGACGGTGGAGGACGTGCCGGCGGGGGTGCGCTCGGTGCTCTTCAAGTATCTCCTGAACAGTTCCGGCGCCGGTGCCTCGAGCTGCAGCATCTACGCCGTGCGCATGGAGGCCAACCACAAGCCCACCGACCCCGGCTTCAAGCCGCTAGAGGTGACCTTCACCTGGGACGAGCGTCAGGAGGACTACTCCCTCGTCGAGCGCTCGCACACCCAGCTCGTCGCGCGCACGCCCTTCAGGTACGTTGTCAACGTCGGCGGCGTGGACCACCCCGTCGTGACGTCGCTCCGGGTGAACCGGAAGGGCGCCGCGGGAGACGTCAAGTACGGCTACTCCGACGGCACCGACGTCGGCGGCGCGAAGTTCATCTACCGCTGGGTGACCTACGGGAAGAACTTCCTCGAGGGCAAGTCCTACACGTGCACCGCGAAGGCGACTGGGGCCTGGGGCGCCGATGAGAACGCCGACGGCAACAAGATGACCGACGGCGTCGTCGGACCCAACTACGCGGGCGGCACCTGCTCGGCCTCGGGTGTCGGCTTCGACGGCAATCAGAAGCCCGAGATCACCGTCGATATCGGGAAGACGGAGACCCTCGGCGCCTTCCGCATCCACGTCACCGCCGGGTGGCCCTGGTGGGATGCCCTGAAGGGACAGGTCAAGGACGAGGTCGAGGTCCTCACCTCGCTCGACGGCGAGAACTGGACCTCGCACGGCAAGTTCGATATGAACCTGCGCTACAAGGACGTCCCCATCAACCACATGCTGCCCGACAACGAAACCGCGATGGGGTGGAACTACACGCTCATCCCGGAGAAGCCCGTGAAGGCGCGATACGTGAGGTACAAGGTGACGCCGAAGCGCAGCATGATGGTCAGTGAGGTCCAGGCCCTCGACTTCATCAAGTACGAGCCGTTCGACATGCGCATCGCGCTGCCCGATGAGAAGTAGGGGGACGTCGTGATTGCGAGGGGGCCGAAGGGGTCTGCCTGCCGTGTGGCGGTGGCGGTTCTGCTGGGCGTACTCGTGGTGCCCGTCGAGGCGGCCGGGGGGCGCACGGGGAAGTTCACCCTCATGGCGCTGGGTGACAACCGGACGGCCGACCTCGATCGTCTGCGCGGACACTACGCGCTCTTGATCGCGTCGACCGACGTCAAGCCGGACGTCATCGCGGCGTTTCGCAAGCGGAACCCCGGGGCACGCGTCTTCTGCTACATCAACACCTCCGACGTCAACGCCGACCTCGCCCGCTGGGCCTACTTCGCCCGCATCTGGAACGAGACCAACGCCCACGAGGACTGGTTCCACCACGACGCCCGCGGCGAGCGGGTGAAGATCTACTACCCCAAGTACAAGAACCGGTTCGCCTTCAACACGGGCAGCCCCGGTCTCCAGAAGTTCCTCGCGACGCTGGTCGTCGAGGCCCTCAGGACCGGGCTCTATGACGGCATCCAGCTCGACAACGTCTCGACGGATTTCCCGTTCCACGCCCGGCTGGTGGGCAAATGGATCTCGGCCGTCCCGGTGAAGCTGACCCCCGGGCAGTGGGTCGCCGACGAGGTCGCGATGCTCCGCCTCATCATGAAAGCCGTCGCCGACGCCGGGTTCAAGGAAAAGAAGATCATCTTCAACCACATGCGCTCGGGCGAGCCCGAAGTCTCCCGGGCCTACGTCGCCGAGACCCACGGTGCCAACTGCGAGGCGTGGATGACACTCCGAACCCCGCCCGACGGCGCCTGGGGCTGGAAAGCGAAGGTCGACCAGGTCCGTGAGACGGGCCGTGCCGGGAAGATCACCAACCTCCTCTGCACCCCCGGCAGACCCTCCGAGGACGAGGCCCGCTTCTGCTTCGCCTCATACCTGATGGCGATAGAGGGCGAAGAGGCCCACTTCTTCTACGCCCCCATCTACAAGCTGTCGGCCCAGCAGGCGTGGTACCCGTTCTACGACGTGGACCTGGGCCGGCCGAAGGACGAGCCGCGTGAGACGGGGGGCGGCTTCCTGCGCCTGTTCGAAAAGGGGTGCGTGGTGGTCAACCCGACGGACCGGCCGGTGACGGTGACGCTGCCCGGACGCTACGCGACCGAAGCCGGCACCGAACTGACCGAGGTGCCGCTCGCACCGAAGGGCGCCGCGATCCTGACGGTGCCGGGCGTCACGGTGAAGCCGGCGGCGGCACCCACACCGACGCCGACACCCGCTGTCGCTCCCGCTGTGCCGAACGTGCCGGCCGACCCCCGGCTCGACGCCTGGACCGCGAAAATCCACGCCGGCTGGGTCGGGAAGGTCGCCGCCGGCTCCGGGGCACTCCCGACCGAGATGTGGTCGAAGGACGCCATCCGGAAGAAATACGGCGTGTTGAACGCCCCGCCCCAGCGACCGACCTCCCGGGGGCCGCTCGACGACACCACACTCGCGTTTCTCGGGTGGTGGACGGCGCGGAAGCACGGTCGCGCGTTCACCTCGGCCGACATCGCCCGAACCTGGGTGGACCACCTGACGGACGCCGACCTGCGTGGCGGGGGATACGGAAGGGAGTTCTACGAGACCCTGACGGCGCTCCGGCGGGGCGACCGTCCGCCGATCCGCTCGGGCTCGCCGCGTGCCGAATGGATCGCCGCCCAGATGCGTGCCGAGATCTGGGGGATGCTCGCCCCCGGCGACCCCGCACGTGCCGCCGATTACGCGGCACGCGACGCCGAGATCTTCAACACCGGGAACGGCGTCTACGCCGCCCGGTTCGTCGCGGCCATGGCGAGCGTGCTGATGGTCGATCGCGACGTCCCAGGTGCCGTCGCCGCCGCCAGACGACAGGTCCCCGACAAGTCGCGGCTCGCCGGACTCATCGACGACGTCGTGCGCTGGCACACGGAAGACCCCAAGGACTGGGAACGCACCTGGCAGCGGTTCGTCGACACCCATCGTGACCGCACGCTCGAGCGGCGCTTCGACGCGTGGGGTCCGGGGTGGCTCGTCGAGACCGGCGGCTGGCCCGATGCGGCCGTGCTCGACGATTACCTCGGTCGCAGGACCGTCCTGCGCACACACCCCTTCAGCGACACCGAGCCGGCACGCATCACCACCGAACTGACCGTGCCCCCGGACGGCGGCACCCTCAAGCTCAACGTCACCTGTAACGACCGACCGGCCCACGTCGACTGGCTGCTCCGCGTGCGGATCGCCGAATTCACCCGGGACATGCCCGTCCGGTGGGTCGACGGAAAGCAGCAGTGGCAGGAGTTCACCGTCGATTTGAAACCGTGGGCCGGCAGGCACGTCACCCTGGTTCTGGAGAACGCCATGCTCGGGAAGATGGCGTGGGAGGCGGGCTACTGGCTGCGGCCCGGGCTCCTGGACGCGGCGGGAAAGCCGCTCGTGGGGACGCCTCCGGCGGGACGCGCTCACCGCGCGCCCATCGAGTTCTCACCCAGGATCCTCCCCGAGACGTTCGCCGTTCTGGCGGGACTGCTCTACGGAGAGGGCGACTTCCGCAAGTCCGTCAGCATCGCGACGATGTGCGGGTTCGACACCGACTGCAACGCCGGGACCGTCGGGTGCCTGTTGGGCCTGCGGAACGGTCTGGCCGCCATCCCGGCCGAGTGGAAGGACCCGCTGAACGACACGTACGAGCTTCAGGTGACCGGTCCCCCGCGGAAGTGGCGCATCGCGGATCTCGCGCGACAGATCGCCGAGACCGCAGCCGCGCTGCGGGAGAACGGGCCAAAAAAGTAGAATGTCCCCGTTTTCACCGGCGTGGGCCGTAGTGGGGGAGGGGGGCGCCGAGTTCGTGGCATCCCAGGTCGGGGGCCTTGCCGGCGAACCCGTCGTTGACGTTCGGAAGCACACACCCGGCGTCCACCGCCCGGGCGTCCTCCTTCAGACGCAGGTCGTAGTCCTCCGGGCTCACCGTCTTTCCCGCCTCGGGCATCGAGGCCTTCACGAAGACGTCGTAGTCCACCTGGATGCCGTGCGCCTCGTGACCGGCGCCCCGTGCGAACGCCTCGAGCGTCGGATAGCGGACCCAGTCCTTCCCGTCGAACCACTTGATGAAACGCTCGGGGTCGTCGGTCTTGCGCCAGCCGTTGTAGTCGAGCGAGGTGTAAGGCGTGATGGAGCCGGTCTCCATGGCGTAGCGCTCGGCCCCGAGGAAGAGGTTGTTGCGGAGGATGCCGTTCTGCCACTTGTTGAAGCTGTTGAACCCCTCGCCGGCGACGAGGAACGTGTTGTGGTAGATTTCGAGTCCGGCGCAGTAGTTGTGCAGCTTGAGCGATTTCGCGGTGATGCCGAACACCTCGTTGCGGATGAAGTAGACGGGTCCCCCGTAGGTGGGCTGCGCCGAGAGACCGGTGTGCGTGTTGGTGCATCGGTTGCGGTAGACGCGGATGTTGTGACAGCCGTAGTCGGTCTCGACCGTGTCGTCCTGCGCCCAGGTGAGGTCGTTGTTGTAGAAGTCGACGGAGACGCACTGCTTCTTGGGGTCCATCGGGGGCGGGCCGAAGTTGACGACGGCCAGTGCGTCCGAGAACCGTGTGATGCGGTTGTAGCAGACGACGATGCCCTGACCGTAGACGTTGACGCCGGTGTGTGACGGGCTCATGTAGGCGCGGGGCCGGGGGAACCAGGTCTGGTTGGTGCCGGTGAGAACGCAGTCACTGATGAACCAGTCGGCACAGTCTTTCGAGTTGCCCCAGATGCCCGAGATGACGTCCTCGATGGTGCAGTGTCGGACGACGAGTCCGCGCGAGCCCGCGCGACCGGTGCCGGCATTGATCGCGATGCAGGCCTTGCGGAAGGTGAGGTCCTCGAACCACACGTGGTTCGCCTCGGCCGTCTCGATGAGGTTTTCCCTGTAGCCGGTGCCCTGGAGGATCGCTTCCTCGCCCGGCGCGCCGCGGAGGATGATGGGTCTCCCCGGCTCGCCCGATTTCGTGAGCGTGAGCGTCCCCTCGTCGTAGACCCCGGCGTGGAGGAGGAGCACGTCACCGGGCTTCGCGGCGTCATGTGCGGCCTTGACGCCGAGGATGGCCCCCGGCGGCGTCGCGCCCTCGTGCGTCTTCGGATAGACGTGGAGGACGCGTGGGTTGGCGGGTGCACGCGGCTCCGCGCGCGTCTTCACGGTGACGGTCTTCTCGGGCGCCGCGCCGCCGTCAGGGTCGGTCATCTCGAACCGGACCTCGTATTCCGTGTCCGGCTCCAGGAACAGCACACTTCCCGCGAACAGGTTCCCGCAGCGCACGGGCTCGAAGTCCTGGTTGGCGATCTCGTGGTGCACCCGGAGCATGGGCAGCGCCGGGCGCCACGCGTTGGCTCCCTTCTTTCGGAACTGCACGGCGACCGACGCGTTGCGGTTCGAGTCGCCCTCGATATACCAGCGGAAGCCCAGATTCTGCACCGTCGACGGGTCGACGATGAACTCTCCCGGGACGACCCGGTCCATCACGGGGCCCACCTCGTAGCCGGTGAGCGGCTTCTTCTCCCTCTGGGCCCATGCGTCTCCCGCGAGCATCAGTGCCGCGACGAGCACGACCGCCGCCGCCCGCCCAACCCACCCCAGCTGCCTCCGCCGTCGATTCACGGGACGTCTCCTTTCCTCTGCCGTTCCTGCCGCTCCTGATAATATGTGGCGTCGGCGGGCAGAAATGTTGCATTCGGTCCGCCCATGCGGTAGAATGCCGCCCTTTCGCGGCCACCACAAGGTACCATTCAGACGGAGAGATGACATGGCGAAGATCGCATTCATCGGTGCGGGGAGTTTCGGGTTCACGCGGGGTCTGGTGCGGGACATCCTCACGTTTCCGCTCCTCGAGGACGCGACCCTGGCGCTGATGGACATCGACCGGGAGCGGCTCGGGTTCATCACGCAGGCCGTCAAGGCCATCGTCAGGGAGGGCAACCGTCCGGCGAAGGTCGTGTCGACGACGAGCCGCAGGAAAGCGCTCGAGGGGGCCGACGCCGTCATCGTCACCATCCTCGCCGGCTCCACCGACGTGTGGAAGCACGACATCCTCATCCCGAAGAAGTTCGGGGTCGACACGAACGTCGGCGACACCCGGGGGCCCTCGGGCATCTTCCGGGCGCTCAGAACCATCCCCGTCATGCTCGACATCTGCCGCGACATGGAGAAGTACTGTCCGAACGCGATCATGCTCAACTACACCAACCCCATGGCGATGCTCTGCAAGGCGATGCTCTGGGAGACGAGCGTCAAGGCGACGGGACTCTGTCACAGCGTGCAGGGGCTCGCGACGGGGCTCGGCCGGTGGATCGGCGCCCCCCCGGAGGAGATCACCTCCGTCTGCGCCGGCATCAACCACCTGTCGTGGCTCATCGAGTTCAAGTGGAACGGGAAGGACGCCTATCCGCTGCTGCGAAAGGCCCTCAAGAAGCGGAAGAACTACGTCAAGGAGAAGGTCCGCAACGAGATGTTCCTGGCGTTCGGGTATTACGTCACCGAGTCCTCGGGACACAACTCGGAGTACAACGCGTGGTTCCGCAAGCGTCCCGACCTCATCAGGAAGTACTGCACCCCCGAGAAGGGCTCGGGGTGGAACGCCGGGGAATACGCCTACATCCTCAAGGAATACCAGGCGCGACGGGGCACCTGGCGGAAGTCCATCAAGGCGTGGATCAGGGACCACAGCAGTTTCTCCCTGGCGCGCGGGCACGAATACGCCGCCAACATCGTCAACGCCACCATGGGCGGCGACCAGTACCAATTCAACGGGAACGTCCTGAACACCGGACTCGTGACGAACCTGCCTCAGAACTCGTGCGTGGAGGTCCCGGTGCTGGCGACGAAGCGCGGGTTCGAGCCCATCTACGTGGGGGCGCTGCCGCCCCAGTGCGCCGCACTCACCGGACTCCAGGCACAGATCGAGGACATGGCCGTCGACGCGTCGATCACCGGGAACGCGGAACTCGTCTACCAGGCGATCTGTCACGACCCGCTGACCGCGGCGGTCTGCTCGCTGGACGAGATCCGTCGGATGGTGAAGGCGATGTTCCGTCAGAACCGGAAACATCTCCCGCAATTCAAGACCATCCGGTTTTGAGTGCGGGGGGGGTGGGGACGGTCCCCTTGCACCCCAAGCACGAAGCACGAAGCACGAAACAAGCACGAAATTCAAATGACCGAATGACGGGAACAGGTCCGCATGCGTGGTTTGGAATTTCGGTCATTTTTTGATTGGAATTTGTTTCGGATTTCGTGCTTGGAATTTCGAGCGTTCGGGGACAGTCCCCATTGAGGGAACTGTGACGACTTCTCTGAAGAGGGGGGTCTCATGACGAAACCACGACTGGTCGTCAGCACGGGCATCAATGCTCTCAGGGGTTTTCGTCGGGTAGCCCAGGAGGCCGCGCGCGCCAAGGACCGCTTCGACGTGCGTGTGGACCTCGGGCGTCTCGCCCGCAAGAAACGCTTCGAGCTGACCGACCCGGGCGATTCCTACCTCGAGTACTCGGTCAACCAGGCGAGTCTGTGCGATTTCGTCGTCCCGGCGCGGCTGAAGCCGTTCCTGAATGCCGACTTCGTCGCCGAGAACGCGGAACTGATGTCGGCCAAGGCAAAGGTCCTCCGTGAGTTCGGCCTGGGCGCCGCGTTCCTCGGTCACGAGCCGATCTACTTCCGTGAGCCGGTGTATCAGGCCTACCCGCACTGGCGCGGGCCGCGCTGCGATCACCCCAGACGATCCCGCAACCCCATCTGGGCGCCGTGCATGCTCCGGGACGAGGTCCAGGAGCTCTACCGTGAGATGACGCGGGACCTGGTGAAGCGCTGTCCGGAACTCGACACCTTCGCCTTTCTCTCCAACGACTGTGCCACGGGGTTCTGCTGGCACGTGGGACTCTACCCGGGACCGAACGGTCCGGAGGCGTGCAAGGGTGAGGGGGAGGGACCGCACGCGGTGGCGTTCGAGCGGGCGCTGATCGAGGGCGCCGGCGAGGCGGGCGCCCAGGCACAGGTCTACCTGTGGAACATGGGGGATGAGGCGAACCGACGGACGGTGCGGACGCACCTGCCGGAAGGCGGCTACGTCATGCCGGCCGACGGTCCCGGGGGCGGCGTGATCGGCGGCTCGGCACTTGCGGGAGCCCACCCCGTGCGCTACATCCAGAACCCCTTCGCCTTCCTCGAAAGCCTGGAGGGCGCGATGACCGACGAGCGTCGCACCGTCTTCATGCGCACGGGCGTCGGCGACCGGGTTGAGGAGCCCGATTTTGACGGCCTCACGTTCACCTTTGACCTCCTCGACGCCTTCTGCCGGAAGCCGACCGCGTCACTGGCCGAGCGCGTCGCGCTTCTCACGGAAGTGGCGGCGGCTCAGGTCGGTGAGACGGCCGCGCCGCTCCTGGTCGAGGCCTGGCACAAGGTCCACGAGGCCCTTAAGCTTTCGCAGGCCTGGCATTCGGGACGGAAGCTGCTGTTTTACGGCGTCGTCTCCACCCGCTGGCTCACGCGTCCGCTCGTCGCGTTTCCGGAGGAACTCGGGGAGGACGAGGCGTATTTCCTTCCCCACGTCTTCAACGTCGGGGGCAAGGAAGTCCGGAGGAACATCCTGGACGTGCACGGGGGCCGGTGGGCCGACGCGATCGACCACACCGACGACTACGGCATGCGGATTCAATACTACACGAGGGTGGACGCCGCCCTGGTGCAGGCGGCGGAGGCGATGGAGGCGGCGGCGGAGGCGGGCGCGGAATCGGCCGCACGGCCGGCACGTGCACTGCGCGTGCTCCGGTGCCTCTTCAGGAACTGCCGCCACACGCTCGACTTCGGACTGCTCCACGCGCGTGCGCGGCCGAAGGAGGTCGAGTTGGCCGGCGGATTCATGCCCGTCGGCGACG